>JAJPZB010000105.1 GCA_021204635.1 Opitutia bacterium
CACCCAACCCCCCCGCCAACCTAGCGGGAGGGGACCGAGTTCTCGGTGAGGGAGTGTGTTCGTTGTACGTCGCCTGACTTTGCTCCTCACCACCAACCCAAGTCTCACCACCAACCCAGCCGCCACAAACCCATCGTGAGGGACGTTAGTCCCGAACAAATCCGTGTGACATCCTCCTGCGGAACATTGCCCCCACCACCAAGCCAAATCCCACCACCAACCCAAATCTCACCACCAACCCGGCTTCGTGGTGGCGCCTGCTCTGTTGTCGCGGCGGCAACTATGCGGCGTAGTTGCGTTCGCCGAAAAGCGCGGTGCCAATGCGGACCATCGTAGATCCTGCGGCGATGGCGGCCTCCATGTCGTGCGACATACCCATTGAGAGCTCCGGAAATTTTTGCCCGAATTCCGTTTCGAGTTTGTCGCGCCACTCGCGCAAAGTCTCGAAGCTGCGCGCGGCGGTTTGCAGAGAATCGTCGTCGATTGGCGCGACGCACATGAGCCCGTCAACGCGTAGCTGCGGCTGCGACAATGCCGTTTCCACAACAATGCGCAGCGAATCGAAGTCTGCCGTGCCGAATTTTGCGGGGTCGCAGCCCGGGTTTGCTTGGAGCAAAATCGGGAGTTTGTCGCGGCGAATTTCGTCGCATATTTTCGCGAGTTTTTCCGCGAGTGTGGCGGAATCCACGGATTGAATCCGCGAGAAAGTCTCCACCGCCTTTCGCGCTTTGTTGCTTTGCAAATGCCCGATGAGTTCCCAGCTGAGGCCCGCAACAATACCGAGTTCCGCCGGCGATGTCGCAACAAACTCCGCGCGCTTTTCCGCCGCTTCTTTGACCCGATTTTCCCCGACCGCCACAAAGCCTCTGCGCGCGGCAAAAATCGGCGCGGCGACAGAGTGGTTTTTCGTGACCGGCAAAATTTTCACGCTGCCGCGCGGGCGCCCGCTTTTCTCGCACGCGGCGGCAACTCGCGCTTCGACGCTATCGCAGTTTCGGCAAAATTCTTCGTATGAGACCATGGCTGTTCTGTTGTGGCAGAGCGTATCCGGCGCCCGCATTTTTTCAAAGACAATCCTGCGCTTGCGCCGAGGCGACGAAACGAGCAGAATCGACCGAAATTTTTTCGTCCGGACAATTTCACAAAACAAATAAATTCATATGAACAAGGTCAAAAAAGTTGGCATTCTCACCTCGGGCGGCCTCGCGCCCTGCCTTTCTGCCGCAGTCGGCGGGCTGATAATGCGCTATTCCGAAATCGATCCCGAGATCGAGATCATCTGCTATCGCGGCGGCTACAAGGGGCTTCTACTCGGCGACAGCATCAAGGTCACGCCGGAGATTCGCGAAAAGGCGTTCACGCTGTTGCTCTACGGCGGAAGCCCGATCGGCAATTCGCGCGTGAAGCTCACGAACGTCAGCGACTGTGTCAAGCGCCATCTCGTCAAAGAAGGCGAAGACCCGCAGAAAGTCGCGGCTGACCAGCTTATAAAAGACGGCGTCCAGGTGCTCCATACAATTGGCGGCGACGACACCAACACTGCTGCGGCGGACCTCGCGGCATTTCTCAAGAAAAATAATTACGAACTCACCGTGATCGGCTTGCCGAAAACGATTGACAACGACGTTTATCCGATCAAGCAGTCGCTCGGCGCGTGGACGGCGGCGGAGCAAGGTGCGACGTATTTTCACAATGTCGTAGCGGAAAACAGCGCCAACCCGCGCATGCTCATCGTGCACGAAGTCATGGGGCGCAATTGCGGCTGGCTCACTGCCGCGACCGCGATGGAATATCGCAAGCAACTTTTCGCAAACGAGTTCGTGCCCGAAATCGGCGGCGTGCACCCGAAGCGCTATGACGTCCACGGGATTTATTTGCCCGAGATGGAAATCAATTTCGCCAAGGAAGCAAAGCGCCTCCACGCCGTCATGGACCTCTACGACTGCGTGAACATCTTCATTTCCGAAGGCGCGGGCGTTGACGCAATCATCAAGGAAATGGAAGCCAAGGGCGAAGAGGTTCCGCGCGACGCATTTGGCCACGTCAAACTCGACGCGATAAACCCGGGCAAGTGGTTCGGCAAGCAGTTCGCGGAAATGATTGGCGCGGAAAAGGTTTTGGTGCAGAAATCCGGATATTTCGCGCGCTCTGCTCCGGCAAACGCGGAAGACCTCACGCTCATCAAGGGCTGCGTCGATCTCGCCGTCGATGCCGCGCTGCGCGGAGAATCCGGCGTTATCGGCCACGACGAGGCGCACCAGAATCGCCTCCGCCCGATCGAGTTTGAGCGCATCAAAGGCGGGAAGCCGTTCAACATGTCGGTGCCGTGGTTCAAAAATCTGCTCCGCGAAATCGGCCAGCCCGACCCCGTCGTCGCCCACCACTAAGCCGCGACAACAAAGACTCACCACAAACGCGCTCGCGCAACAAACGGGAGCGCGTTTGTGTTTGTGGCGGAAATGGTTGCCGCCACAAAGTCCTTGCCTCCCGCAACAAATTCGGATTTAATGCCGCGAGTTTTTCTTGCCCGGATGGCGAAATTGGCAGACGCGTCAGACTCAAAATCTGATATCGAGAGATGTGTGGGTTCGACCCCCACTCCGGGTACCAAAACGACAAGGTCTCCAACGCATTTTCCCCGCCGCACCCTCTCCGGAACGGCGCTTTTGCATACACAAGGGACACCTCTGTGGCGACATAGTTTGTCGTGGCGCATTTGTCGCCACCACAAAGCCACCACAAACTCAGCTCCCACCACAAACCCTCTATTCACCACAAAGCCAAATCCAACCACCATACCCCCACCACTAACCCAACTCACCACTAACCCAACTCACCACCAAGCCAAGTCCGCCACAGACCCGCTTGGTGGCGGAGTTGTGCCACGATCGCGAATTTTTCTTGTCGAGCGCGGGCGGGGACGGTGGAATTTGGGGTTTAATGGCGGGGCAAAGGGACATTTTTTCATGCGGGCGTTTTCCGGAGGATTTGTCGCGGAATCGCTGGGCGCGAATTTTGGGCGAGGTGCGCGAGCGGGCGCGGGCTTCGGGCGAGGCGATTTTGGATCTCACGATATCGAATCCAACGGTGGCGGGGCTTTGTTGGGAGCGCGGGTTGGTGGCGGCGGCGCTGTCGCAGGGCGAGATTGAGCGCTATTGCCCTTCCCCTCGCGGGTCGGTGGTGGCGCGCACGGCGATCGCCGAATTTTACAAGCGCGTCCACGGCGCGGAAATTTTCCCCGAAAGAATTCATCTCACGGCGAGCACGAGCGAGGCGTACTCGTGGCTCACAAAATTGCTCTGCGACGGTGGCGACAACATTCTCGCGCCTGCGCCTTCATACCCGCTGATTGAGCATTTATGCGGCATGGAGGGGATTGTTGCGAGAAACTACTTTTTGAATTTCGACAACAATGCGAGGCGATGGACGACGGATTTTGCCTCGATGGAAAACGCCATTGACGCGCGCACGCGGGCGATTTTCTGCGTTTGCCCCAACAATCCGACGGGCTCGACTTTCAACGCCGAGGAGCGTGGCCGCCTGCTCGCGTTGTCGCAGCAACGACAAATTCCGCTCGTCATCGACGAGGTTTTTCTCGAATACGGGAATGGCGACAACAATGCCACGCGCGACCTGAAAACCTTTGCGGGAACGCGGGAGGCACCGATCTTTGTTCTCGGCGGTCTGTCGAAATCAGCCGCGCTGCCGCAGGTGAAAGTCGGCTGGATAATTACTTGCGGCGAGGAAAAATTTGTGGAGCAAGCGCTCGTGCGTCTCGACTTTGTTGCGGACGCGTATTTGTCGTCGAGCACGCCGTCGCAAAACGCTGTTCCCGCCCTGCTCGCGGCGTCGGGCGAAATTCGCGGGCGCATTCGCGAGCGGCTCGACAACAATGAGAAAAACCTTGTCGCGTGGTCGCGGATGTCGCGCGACGCGGGCTTGGAGATTCTCCCGCGCACGGCGGGCTGGTATTCGTTGTTGCGGCTGCCTCGCGGCGTTGACGAGGACGCGCTTTCGTTTTGGCTTCTGCGCCACGAGAATGTCGTCGTGCACCCGGGGTATTTCTACGACATTCCGGGCGAGCCGGCGCAACATCTCGCGCTCTCGCTGCTCACGCCGCCGGAGGTTCTCGCCGCCGCGTTACCCCGCATAGATTCTGCCCTGCGCCACAATTGACGACAAAAACGGCGGCGAGTTTGTCGTCGCCGCCATTGTTGTGGGAATTGCTTTTGCCGCGCGGGTTTGTCTCGAAATTTCGTCAGAAATTCGTGATGTTGTCGGCGCGATTGTCGGTGAAATAGTAATCGTTGGAATTCACGTCGGTCGATGGCATGCCGTCTTCCTCCATTGTCCCGACGAAATAATCGTCGTCCGACACAGGATCGTCATAGAGCGCGCCGGCGGAGATGAGGAGGAACGTGGGCGAGTTCCAATTTTTACCGAGCGAGCCAGACGAAATTTTGTTGTAGCGGTATTGGTATGGATTGTCCCAGGGGTCGAGGATCTCTGTTGCGGAATCGATTCTGTCTTCGTCAAGCGTAAATTCCGACAAGGCGAGGAACGGGCGTTTTTCCGCGCCGGCGCGGCCATCGTTGTAGTCGGCAACTTGGATTTTGCCGTCTTTGCGGACGAGAATTTTGTCGCCACGCATCGAGTCCAGCAGCAATTCCGACCAGGCGGATTCCGACCCGCCACCGTCGAGCATCGGGTAGTCGCCGTATGCGCCTTTGAAATCGTTGAGGGCGAGGACAATTTTATCGCGCTGCGTCTTGGCGGCGGTCATGCGAATCGAATCCCTGACGGGGCCGACGAGACCGAGCGTTATCGATACGAGGAGCACAATAACGGCGACAACAACGAGAACTTCGACGAGCGTAAATGCGCTGCGTCCGTGGCGGGGAGATAAGCGTTTCATCGAAAGGCGAGAATATATGCGCAGGAGTTTTTTGGAAGTAAATTCATTTTTGAAATTTTTGGCGGCGCGGCGGCAATGGCGCTCAAATCTCGTATCCGTGCGCGTCTTCGGGGAAAAACCAGACAAAGGCGTCGTCGGGCTCGCCGGAAAATTCTTTGGCTGCGTCGATCGTGAGGACCTTCACGGCGTCGGCGAATTTGAAAAAATTTTCCTCCGGAGGGAACTCGTCGATTTTGAAAATTTTCGGCGACAGGAAAATTTTGATTTGCGTGCCGGCGGGGCAATCGTCGTCGCCGTGCCAGGTCCCGTGGATTTCCCCGAGCGGAGTCGTCGCGAGAAACTCGCACGCACCGCACGAGATCAATTCCCCGACGATGCAGTTTTTCCCGAGCTTCGTCGCGGCGCGGCGCGAAAAAATTTTGGCAAAAATTTTTGAGAAAAATCCCATGGTTGCCTGCCCTTTTCAAATTCGCGGGATTCGCTCTTCGAGGACGCGCTCCGCAGTCCCCGCGCCGCATTTTGCGCGATATGCGAGAAATGTCCCCGCCTCGGCATGCTCGTCAAAAACGGGCCAGACGAGAATTTTATCCGTCGGCGGAATCGCGATATTGTCGATCTCGTCGCGCGCGAAAAACGCGAAATTTCCCTCGTCGATTTCCGGCGGAAGTTCGTCGAGCGGCTTTTTGCAATTGAACAAAAACATCAGCCAGTGGCCACTCCCCTCGTAGCTTTTTTCGGAAACCATGCCGAAGAGGTGTAGGTCTGCGGCGCAGAGTTTTATGCCCGTTTCCTCGCGGGCTTCTCGGACGGCGCACTCGAACGGCGATTCGCCGATTTGCATTTCCAATTTGCCGCCGACGGGGCTCCAACAATCTTTGTTCGGCGATTTTTTGCGCTTGATCATCAAGAATTTTCCCGCCTTGTCGCGGAGAAAAATCAGAACGGAAATTTTGAACGGTAGATTTTCCGGCATAGTAATTTTTTTCAAAGCACAATCGCCCATAGAGTTTTTAAATAGCGGCCTTCGGGATAGTTTGAAATGACGGGGTGATCGAGCCCGGGGCCGGTGCGATCTAATATTTGCAATCGGCAACCGAGTCTGTGGGCGACGCGGATGACGAGCGACTCGAAGTCTTCGGCTTTGAGCAAGCCGGAGCAGGAATTTGTCACAAACAATCCGCCTTTTTTCACGAGCGGGAGCGCGACTTTGTTCAGATCGTGGTATTTCGCGAAGCCGCTTTCGTAGTCGTCGCGACCGTCGATGAGTTTTGGCGGGTCGAGGACGACAACGTCGAAGAGCTCGCCATTTGCCTGCATTTGCCGTGCGTAGGTAAACGCGTCGGAGTGGACAAAATTGACGCGCGCCTGATTTAGATTTGCATTGCGCTTGGCTTGCGCGACAGCGGTTTCGTCGAGATCGACGCCGACGACATCCGCCGCGCCCCCGAGCACCTTGGCTGCGAGCGAGAATCCGCCTGTGTAGCAACACAAATCGAGCACGCGCGCGCCGGCACAAAACTGCGCGAGCCGCTTGCGATTGTCGCGCTGGTCGCAGAAAAATCCGGTTTTGTGGCCGTTCTCGAAATCCACAACGAAGCGCACGCCGTTCTCGCGAATCTTGACTTCGCGCAAGCCCGCAGTGTGGGAATCGTCGCAGCCGCGCACGTTTTCCATGCTGCCGAATCCCTTCACGAGTTGGATTGTCTCGCGCATGGTGCCGAGAGCGTCGTGAAAAATCGGGAGCCAGGACTTTATGCGGCGATAGACCGCGAACGAAAAAACTTCGACGCTGAGCACGTCGCCGTATTTGTCCACAACAAGCCCGTTGAGGCCGTCGGCGTCGCCGTGGACGACGCGGAATGCGTCTGTTGTCGCCGGCAGGTGCAGCATTTCCGTGCGCAAGGCGATTGCGCGGCGAATTGTTTTTTCAAAAAAATCCGGCGGGAGAGGCTCTTTGTCGTGGGAAAAAATCCGCAGCGGGATGTTTGCTCCGGCGTTGTAAAAACCGTGGCCGAACGCATTGCCATCTTTGTCGTAAACCGAGACTGTGTCGCCGGCGGCAATGTTGCCGGAAGTCGCACCAACAAAGCGCGGATAAACGTTGGGATTGAAGGTGAAATATTTTAGTTGCACCCACGGGGCGCGGAAATTCTCGGTGGCGGCAACAATGCGGCTTTGTGGTGGGCGCTCGCCACCGTTGCGGGCGGCTGCGGGATTGTGGTCGCGGGGATTGTTGCAAGGATGGGGTTTGTTGCCGAGATTTCCTCTGCGGGGCTGGAAATTTTTCCCGTTCATGGCGTGAAAATTTGGGTTGGTGGTGGCTTCGGGTTGGTGGCGCTCAGACGTCCATTTCCACGCCCGGCACGGGATCGACGGCCTTGGTTTTCGGGAAGCGTATCGCGAGTTCGTCAAGATACCACTCTCGCGCCTCGGGGTCGCCGTGGGTCAGAACTACGAGGCGCGGTTCCACGGTGTCCAAAAATTCGAGCATGCGCTCGCGCGTAGTGTGGCCGCTCAGATTGTAGTGACCGACAGCTGCGCGGACGCGCGCGATGTAATTGAGTTGCGCGAAGCGAAGTTCATCGACGCTCGTTCTCGTGAGCAGGCGCCCGCCTGGCGTGTCGGGGTCGCAATATCCGACGAAGGCGATGAGGTTGTGCGCGTATTCCAACATATTTGCGGCGATGTGCCACGCAGGCGTTTGTTCGACGAGCATCCCGCTCGAGACGAGGTAAATCCCTTGCACGGGCACGTCTGTCCCGGGCTCTTCCCAGGTTTTCAGCGTCTGAATGCCGAGGTCTTTCACCATTGCGCGCTGGAATCTGACGTCGCGGGTTTTTCGCGACATGGTGTCGAAATAATCCGCCAAATCCATTCCCAACCCGGTGCAGAAAACGGGAATTTCCTTGGGAATCGCGCCGGAGTTTTTTGCTTTGAGCAAGATGTGAATCAAGTCCTGCATGCGCCCGAATGCGAACGCCGGAATGAGCACCGAGCCGCCGGCGGCGAGCGTACTCGCGACATCGCCGACGAGACGCTCTACCTCGCTTGCGCGCGTCAAATCTTCGTCGATCTCGGTCGCCCCGCGCGTCGTTTCCATGATGATCGTGTCAATTTTTTCTCTCGGGAAATCTGCACCATCAACGGTTTCAAGGTCGTTGAAAGAAACGTCGCCCGTCACAAAAATTTTTCTGTGGCGATATTCGATCATCGCGCCAATCGCGCCTGCAACGTGGCCTGCGGGGAAAAACGTAAACGTGATTTCGTCGTCGTTCTCGTGGAATGTCTTCGGCGTTTTCAGCGGGATTGCGGTCAGCGCAGCCTCCACGCGGTCGAGTTCGCTGTATGTATAAAATGGATACTCGAGGATATTTTTTTCCTCCCGCTGGCGCGTCATCACGCTTATCGAATTTCGCAGAATCCGCTTTGCAATCAGCCTCGAAGCCGGCGAGCACAAAATCCGCGCAGTCGGGTGTTCGCGCAAAACGACGGGAATGCCGCCGAGGTGGTCGAGATGACAATGTGTCAAAATGATGAAATCGATGGAGAGATCGCGGATTTTTGCGAGGTCGGGAAGCGCTTCCCTGCCGAGTTTTTTTGGGTGAATCCCGCAATCGACGAGAATTCTGAACGAACCGATTTCCATGAGTATGCAGTTCGAGCCAATGTCGCGATCCCTGTTTAAATCTGTAATTCGCATGCCTTGCCTCCGCGCGCAAAACGCGCAATTCGTCCACGATAAACGTTCGCGCAAAATCCGTAAAATGCAAAATCCCCGTTTGTCGCGGGCACAAAAAACCTCTTCCCGAGAACGCGAGAAGAGGTTTTGCCGCCGGAGATTTTGCGGCGAGATCGCCGAACGGCGGAATTATTTTTCGTAGCCGTTGGGGTTCATCGACTGCCACTTCCACGAAGAAGCGCACATGTCGTCGAGCGTGTGCGTCGCCGTCCAGCCGAGAAGTTCCTTGGCGTAGCTCGGGTCTGCGTAGCACTCGGGTGCGTCGCCCGGGCGGCGCGGCGCGATTTCGTATGGGATTTCTTTCCCGCACGCCTTCGAGAACGCGTGAATCATGTCGAGGACGGAGTAGCCCGTGCCCGTGCCGAGATTGACGGTGAAAATTTTCGCCGGTTCTTTCTCGAGTTTTTTGAGCGCCGCGAGGTGACCGCGGGCGAGATCGACGACGTGAATGTAGTCGCGCACGCCGGTGCCGTCTTTCGTCGGATAGTCGTTCCCGAAAACGCGAACCTTCGGCAGGCGCCCGACAGCGACCTGCGAGATGTAAGGCATGAGGTTGTTCGGGATGCCGTTCGGATTTTCTCCAATCCGCCCCGACGGGTGCGCGCCAACCGGATTGAAATAGCGCAAGAGCATGACGCCGAGATCCGGCTCGGCGGCCTTGACGTCGGTGAGAACGCGCTCGAGGAAGAGCTTTGTCGCGCCATATGGATTGAGCGCGCCGGTGGAGCAATGCTCGTCGAGCGGCACTTTTTCCGGCATTCCGTAAACCGTCGCGGACGACGAGAACACAATGTTGCGGCAGCCGTATTTCTTCATCAGGGCGAGAAGGTTGAACGTCCCCGTCATGTTGTTGTGGTAGTAGAAAAGCGGCTTTGCGACGGATTCGCCCACCGCCTTCAAGCCGGCAAAGTGAATTACCGCGTCAAAATGCGATTTTTTGAAAACTTCCTCGAGGGCTGCGAAGTCGAGCAAATCGACTTTGTAAAACTCGGGAGCGCGCCCCGCGAGTTCTGCGCCGCGCCTCACGGCTTCTTCCTGAGAATTGTAGAGATTATCGACGATGGCGACATCGTAGCCCGCTTGGAGCAATTCAATCACCGTGTGAGTGCCAATGTAGCCGGCACCGCCTGTGACGAGAATTTTCATGTTTTTTCGAGATTTTCGGTTGTGTGTTTTATGTGGAAATTGGCTCGGGGCGTGCCCGAACGCGCCTGCGTTTTTAACACACGTCCCGAGTAAAAATGAAGTTCAATTTGGTCGTGCGTCTCCGGCGAAGCGCTCTCGCAAATGCTCGGCGACGACGGCAAAGATTTTCTCGCGATCGGCGTCTAAATCCGCGCCGTCAAGATTAAATCCTGCCGCGCGAATGTGGCCGCCGCCGTTGAGTTTTTTTGCGAGCAAATCCACCCGCGCCTCATCGCAAGTGCCGCGCAAACTGCCTTTCACGCCCGTGTGCGATTGCTCGAGCTGGCAGGCGATTTTTACGCCGGCGATGCTGCGCAGGTAGTTCACGAAATTTTCCGCGTCCTCGCGCGTCGTTCCCGTGGCGGCAAAGGCATCTTTCGGAATCCACGCGACGGCGACCTGCCCGCCTTCGAGGAGTTTCGCCGTCGCCAAAAACCTTTGCAACAAATCGAGTTTCCCGAACTTTTCCTGCTCGTAGATTTCGCGAGAAATGCGCTCCGGCGAGGCGCCGCAACGAACTAACGCGCCGGCGATTTCAAAGAGATTTGCCGTCGTAGAGGAATACTGGAATTGCCCCGTGTCTGTGGCGATTCCGACGTAGAGCGCAGTGGCGATTGTGGCGTCAATTTTGATTCCGAGATCGAGGCAAAATCCGGCGAGAATCTCGCAGGTTGCCGCCGCGCGCGGAAGCACGATGTTTTCGTTTGTTGCGAAAAATTCGTTTGATTCATGGTGGTCGATCGCGGCGAAAACGCCTTGCGGGAACGATTTTTCGAGCAGGCTTTTCCCCACTCGCGACAAACCGCTACAATCCACGGAAACGGCAATTCGCCCGTCGTTCACGAAATCGTCTTCGTGGAAAAACGGCGTGTCGCCGACAAACGCGGTCAAATTGTAGGGCACGCTGTGGTGGTTCACGCACACGGCGTCTATCCCGCGACGAAGCAGGATTCGGCACATCGCGACTTGCGCGCCAATGCAATCGCCGTCGGGGCGGACATGCCCGAGCACAGCCACGCGCTTGCCTTCGAGTGAGCGCAACAATTCCCCGAAGCGCTTTGATTCTTTTTCAAAATACATGTCGGAAACGATTTCTCCGATGTCGCAAATTTGGCGCGAAAACGCTCATGCATTCGCCTTTGTGGCGAGCAATTCGAGTTGACGCCAGCACTGGTAGAGCCCGCGCGGGACGTGGAAGCAGCCTTTCCATTTTCCGCCTTTGAGAGAAAGCAAGGGCTCGCCGCGCCGCGTCAGATAGCCGAACCACTCCGGATATTTTTCATCCTTGAAATGCGCCCACGCGTATTCGTGCACGCGGCAGAACCATTCCCAGCACTTCGGGTCGCCCGTCAGCCGGAAGCCTTTCAGCAAAGCGATCAGTGTCTCGATGTGCACCCACCAGAGCTTCTGATCCCATTCCAATTGCTGCGTCGGGCGACCGAGGCGATCCATGAAATAGAAAATCCCGCCGAATTTTTCGTCCCAGCCGTAGGTCAGCGCGTTCAAGCAAATTTCCTTCGCTTTCGAGATTAATTCGGGGCGACCGAGCCGCTCGCCGAGATCCATCAAAAACCAGGTCGATTCAATCATGTGCCCGGGATTCAGCAGGCGCCCGTCCATGTTGTCGGCGAGCGTGCCGTCGGAATTGAGGTGTTCGACAATCAGCCCCGGACCGACCTCCGGACGATAAAATTCATCGACGACGAGATGAATGCAGTTGTCGATCGTTTTTTTCAAAAATTCCGGCTCGACGAGCTGCTCGATTTCGAGGGCGAGATTGCAAACGATCATCGGGAGCGCAAACGCCTTCATCGGGCGAGCTTTGGGCGAGGCCTTGCTCCAACGCCCTTTTGGATTGTCAAAACGCGCGATGACGCGGTCGAACGCCTTTTTCGCGATGTCGGCGTATTCGGCGTTCCCGCACGCGAGCGAGAGTTGACCAAACGCCATGCTCGCAAATGTGTTCGAGAAAATGTTGTAGGGCTCGACCTGCGGAGTGCCATCGCGCGCGAGCGAGAAATAAAAATCGTAGCCGCCATCGTGCCCGTGTTTTTTCAAAAACTCGGCACCGAGAATCGCAGCGTCGAGCCATTCCTGCCGCTTTTCGACGTGGTTGCACAGGTAGGCGAACATCCAGACTTCGCGGCCTTGCAGCCAGACAAATTTGTCGGTGTCGAACACGCTGCCATCGCGGTCGAGGCACGTAAAATAGCCGCCGAACTCCCTGTCGAGGGATTTTTCGAGCCAAAACGGAATGACGTTGTCAAACAGCTCCGATTTGTACTGCGACGCGAGTTTTGAAAAAGTTTCTTTATTTGGATTTTGCATAATTTTGACTTTCAAAAAATTGATTCTTCGCGGCAGGAATTGCGACTTTTTTTGAAGTTGCAAAATCGCATTGCCGTGTAGGGATTTTTGTTGGGTTGTCGCTCAGCGGGCGATTAAGTCGTAGGCTTTAAAGCCGGTTACCACGACATCGGCGAACTCGCCGACGGGGAGATTTTTTGGGACGTACACTACGCCGTCGATCTCGATGGCGTCGCCTTCCGTTCTCGCTATGCCGGGTTCATCTACGAGGACGCGGATTTTTTTGCCGAGTTTCTCGCGCTGAATCTCTTTGGAAATTTTTTGCAGGAGCGACATCGATTTGTTCCAACGCTCGGTTTTGACGCGTTCGCTGCACTGCGCCGGCATTGTCGCGCTCGGCGTGCCCTCTTCTCGCGAGTAGCGAAAAACGCCGGCGCGGTCGAAGCGCTCGGTTTTCAAAAATTCGAGCAACTCGGCGAAATCCTCTTCCGTTTCCCCCGGGAAACCGACGATGAGCGACGTGCGGATTGCCACATTCGGAATGCCGGTGCGGATTTTTGCGAGCAGTCCGCGAATGTATTTTCCGTCGGTCTCGCGCGACATTGTGGCGAGCATTTTGTCGGAAATGTGTTGCAGCGGGATATCGACATATTTCGCCACGTGCGGAGACGTCGCGAAGACTTTGATCAACTCGTCAGACCAATGCGCGGGGTGCGTGTATTGAATGCGCACCCAGAAGTCGCCGCGAATTTTGTCTATCGCGCGCAGGAGGGTTGCGAGCGAGTCGCCGTGCTCGGAATCGACCTTCGTTTTGCGCCCGACCCGCGAGTTTTTCCAGGTGTCCATGCCGTAGTACGTCGTGTCTTGCGCGATGAGGTTTATTTCTTTCACCCCGTTTTTTCTGACGAGAGTTTCGACCTCCGCAACGACGTCGGCGAGCGGGCGGGAACGGTGTCTCCCGCGAATTGCCGGTATCGCGCAAAACGCGCAACCGTGGTTGCAACCCTCGGCGATTTTGACGGTCGCAACATGCGGAAGCGTCAGGCGAGCGCGCGGCGTTGTCGCGTCGGGAATGTAGCACGGGCGCTTCGAGACGCGGACAATTTTTTCGCCGCTCGGCATTGTTGCGGAACCGCCAACGACTTTTTTGATCAGCGCCGCGACATGCTCCAATTCGTCAGTCCCGACAAATGCGTCCACGCCCGGGATCATCTCGCAAACCTGCTCGCGGTATCGTTGCGGCATGCAACCCGCAACAATGATTTTGAGAGGCTTTTTTCGCGACTTTCTCGCGGCTTCTTTTCGCATTTGCGACACGGCGTCGAGGCTCTCGCGGCGGGCATCCAAAATGAACGAGCACGTGTTCACAACAACGGCGTCCGCTTCTCGCGGGTCGGCGGTCAATTGCATTCCCGCATTCAAAATGTTCCCGATTATCACCTCGGAATCCGACTGATTTTTCGGGCATCCCAGAGAAATTATCCCAACCGTGATCATGGCAGATTTTTCGGGAAAACTATCCGCAGAAGCGCCGGCGGGCAACACGCGAAAATCTGCGAGCAAAGTTCGGGCGTGAACGGCGGCGGCAAGGTTGTTAGAGTTGCCGCTCCCGAAAAATAAAGATGATTCAGTTTTTGAAAGTAAAAAATCTCGCGCTGATGGACTTTGCGGAGATTGAGTTCGAGAGCGGATTCAATGTCGTCACCGGCGAGACCGGCGCGGGGAAAAGCGTGTTGCTCGGCGCTCTCGCGATTCTCGCCGGCAACAGGGTTTCCAAGACTGTCATCAGGAAGGGCGCGGATTGTTGCGAGATCGAGGCGATTGTTGCCCTCGCCGACTCGCGAAAGGTAAATGCCACACTCGAAAGCTTGTCGCTGCCACAATGCGAGAGCGGCGAACTCGTTCTGCGACGCTCGATAAGCGCCGGCAAACCTGGCAGGATTTCGGTGAACGGCGCCCTCGCCACATTGGCGCAGTTGGCGACTCTCGGCTCGGAGTGGATAGATTTTCACGGACCAGGCGAGCCCCAAAAGCTTTTCAACGAAAATTACCAACTCGAGATTCTCGACCTCTTTGCCGAAAACGCGAACGAGCTAAAAAGATTTTCGGAAAAATTCCACGAATGGAAGGCTTCACTCGCCGAAATCGAGGCACTGCGAACACGAGAAAAAATGTCGCCCGACGAGATGGCGTTTGCGCAGTCGCAACTCGACGCGATGAATGCCATCGACCTTTCCGACGCCGCCATAGAGCAATTGGAAAGCGATTTCGCGAGAGTTTCGCACGCGCAAGAATTGGAGAATTTGCTCGGAGAAATTGACGCGGCGTTTGGCGACGAAGGTCTCGCGGGAACGTTCCCCAAATTGCTCAAAAACGCCGAGGAA
>JAJPZB010000185.1 GCA_021204635.1 Opitutia bacterium
GGGGGCTGGGAGTTGTTTATAAGAGACACCAACCCAATCCTCACCACCAACCCCCCCCCCCGAAAAAAATTCCCACCACAAACTCAACTCGCGAGACTTGGGTTAGTGGCGAGACGCGGGTTGGTGGTGAAACTTGGCTTTGTTGCCGCCACTCAGAAGTGCTTTATCAGCGCGCGGGAGTTGCGACCGTTTGAGCGCGTTTCGGCTTCACGCGAGGCGGGAATGTCGCTTGGCAAAGCGTCTTCAAAGCCGCACACGCTTTTGAAAAATCCGTATGTCTGCGTGGTGAATGCGAGCGCGGATTTTGCGCCGAGTTCCTTTGCCGAAATTTCCGCGAACGCGACGAGTTTTTTCCCGACGCCGCGCCCCTGATAAAACTGCTGGACATATACGCTGCAAATTTCCATCGCCTCGGGCGCGTCGTCAAATTTTCGCAGGCAAACGCAGCCGATGATGCTGCCGTCGATCTCGTAAACGAAATAATCTTCGGTGTGTTGCTCGATGTGGTGGAGCGTGCGCTGGACGAGGCTTTTGTTTTTCACCGCGTTTTTTGTGATGTTGTAAATTGCGGGCGCGTCCTTCTTTTTCGCGGGGCGGATTCTGTCATACTCGTTGGCGTGAATCATCGTGCCCGTGCCGACTTTGTCGAAAATTTCTGCGAGCAAGCCGCCATTTGTGCGCCCGTCGAGAAGGTGCGCGCGCTGGACGCCGTTTTCCAATGCGTGGACGGCGAATGCGGCTTTTCCGCGCAGGCGCTCTTCGATTTGCGCGGAGTTGTTTTTCAAAACTGCGACGAGGTCCGCAAGATTTAGATTGACTTTCAGCTCGCCGTCGATGACGAGCCCCGAAAACGGCGAGAGGTAAATGAGCTTCGTCGCGTTGAGCGCGATTGCGACATCGGCGGCTGTGGCGTCGCTGTTTATGCGCAGAGAAACGCCGTTGCGGTCGCAGAGTATCGGCGTGATGAGCGGAATTACTTTTTGGTCAAGCAAATTTTTCAAGAGCACGACATCGATTTTTTCTGCCTTGCCCGTGAATTGCATGTCCTGCCCGTCGATTATTCCGACTTGCGTCGCGCGGACCGCATTTGTTATCGCGCATTTCAGATTTGCGCGCGTGAGACCCTCGATGATTTTTTGCGACGCAATCCCGACAGCCTCGCGGGCGAGCTCCATTGTCGCGGCGTCGGTCGCGCCTTCGCCATAGACGTCGCTGAGTTTTTTCCGCTGCGTTTTCGCGATGTCGCGGAGCTGTTTTCCGATTCCGTGGACGATGACGACGTTTATGTTCAGGCTTCGCAGAACGGCGACGTCGAGAATGAGGTTTCGGAAATTTTCGTGTTCGACGATGCTGCCGTCGATTGCGACGACGAATGTGTGGTCGCGGAACATCGGGACATATTTCAAAATCCCGCGCAGATCCGTCGATTTCAGTGGGCGCTCCGGTTTGTTGTTTGGCATCGCTTCGTTCAGTTTATGCGCATTTCGCGGGTGTAGTCCAAGATAAATCGGGGTTGGTGGCGGGGCAATTTTCGCGTTTGTTGTCGCGGCGATTGCGCCTCGCGGCATTAGCGCATAGAGTTCGCGACAACAATGCAAAAGGACAAGGAGAAGAAAAAAAAGAAGCTCGCCGCCGCGCTGAAAAGCCGGTTCATGCTCGTTCCGCACATGCCGGCGCAGGTCGCCTCGTACCTCTTGGACGTAGGCTACACCGACGTTTTTCAGCTTCGTGGTCGCGCCGCAGAATCGATTTTCGAGGAAATTAAAAAGTTGGATTTTCTCGCCGAGGCAAAGATCGTTTTGCCCGCGTTGCGGCTCGCAATTTATTTCTCGGAAAATTCGGAAAATCCGGATCGCCGCCTCCTGAATTTGCAGGCCTGGGCTGAGGCATAGTGGCGGCTCGAGTTGGTGGTGAAACGGGTTAGTGGTGGGATTCGGGTCGGTGGTGAGACTGGGTCGGTGGTGAGACTGGGTTGGTGGTGAGACCTAGGTCAGTCGTGGATAAACTCCCAGATCTTCGTCGAATCTATTCCGTGCGAGTATGAAAGTTTTTTCCTGACGGCGCGCCCCATGTGAATATTCATGAGGCCTCGGGCGCGGAGATTTGGCAGGTCTGTGGGCTTCAACCCGCCACCGACGCGGATTTTCACCGGCGCGCGCGGGATTTGGTCGAGTGCCTCCGAGGCCTCAGCCAATATGCAATTCACGCCAAGTTTGCACAGCGCGGAATAGCCAGCAACGGGGTCCGCGAGCTTCTCAAATGCGCGATTAAACGTGATTTTCAGCCGCCCCGCCTCTTTCACCACCTTCCGCATGCGCTCCATGTTCACGGTAAAATCGGGCGAAAGAATCCCGACCGAAATGCCTTCCGCCTTAGTCGCAGTGCGGACAAACGCGATGTCCGCCAGCATTTGGTCAAACTCGGCCTCGGTGTAGAAAAAATCGCGGTCGGTCGGGCGAATCATAATCCTGACCGGCACTCGGCTTTGCTCGCACGCGGCGACCATGAAATCTCGCTCCGGCGTCAATCCGCCTTGCCGCATATGCGCGCAAAGTTCTATGCGCGTCGCCTGAGAATCGTTGACAATTTCGACGTCCTCCATGGAGACCGCGACAATTTCAAGATCAAAATTTTCCACTCCCTCGGCGGCATTTTTCCCGTATGTAATCCACGCCCTGCCGTCGTTTTCGTCGTATTCTGCGACGTCTTTCCGCAAGACCGGCAGCGTCCAGTGCCGCGTCATCGCGAGGCAGCGAATGCCGATGACGCACGCAGCGGTGAGGATTTGCGTCAGCACGGAGTTCATTCCGAGCTCGCAACAAATCGCGTAAAACACGCCGCCGAAAATGCACGCGAGCGCGTAAATATCTTTGCGGAAAATCAGCGGCTCCACGTTGATGAATATGTCGCGAAACACGCCGCCGCCGGCGCCCGTGACAGTCCCCATCAGGATTGCGACCCAAATCGGGAAACCGCACGCGAGGGATTTTTCAATTCCGACAACGGTGAAAAGCCCGAGCCCGATTGCGTCGAAAAGGAAAATCGTTTCGTTCATTCGCATGAGGTAGCGGCCGAGCGTGGAAACGACCAACAATGCGAACAGGACGACGAGCAGGTATGTGAATCCGCCTTCCCAAAACGGCGTTTTCGCCTGCATCCAAAACGGAGTTTGCCCGAGCAAAATGTCGCGCAGTGTGCCGCCGCCACATGCCGTTGCGAAGCCCACAACAATCGCGCCGAAGAGGTCAAAACGCTTTGCCGAGGCGCGGCGGATTCCGCTTATTGCGAACGCGAAAGTCCCGATGTAGTCAATGAGAAGCGTGAACGTCATTGCGCAGGAAAATTTGCTTGTTGTCGGATTGCGTAGAGATTGGGGCGGGTCGCGAGGATGCCAAAGCTGAAAGCAGAAACTTTATCCTTCCCGCACGCCCTCGCGAGAAAATTTCGCGCTATGGTGGCGGATGGGTTGGTGGTGGAGGTTGGTGGCGGTGGGTTGGTGGTGGCAGGGTTCGTGGC
>JAJPZB010000059.1 GCA_021204635.1 Opitutia bacterium
CTTTGTTGCGCGTTGGTGGCGACAACTATCACGCTTTGTTGCCACGGTTGCGGCGGCGGCGTGTCGCCACAAAGCCAAGTGCGGCAAGCCCTGCCACAAAGCCAAACATCGAGGGCTCGGGAACATACGAGAGGATAACGGCGACCTTGCCATTTGTGGCGGAGGAACTCACCTCCCACTTGCTCGAATTGCCTCCGACAATCGACACCTTGTCTGCAACAGTGCCGGTGTACGACCAACTTGTAGAGTCGATTATGTCAATCACGAACTCTTCGCCCGCGTCCAAATCCAAGGCTGTGAGAACCGACACATCGACGACAATCGAAAAATTAGAGCTGCCCGCGACTGTGACGGAATTGCCCTCAATCAACGTGTGGTCAAACTCCGTGAGACCCGACACCGCTTCCTCTTCGGTGATGACGACGTTGAGGGTCAGCGTCGAGCCGCTGTAAAACGTGATGCTTCCGCTGTCTGACGTCAATTTGCCACCCGAAGAAATCACAAGCGAATTTCCGGAATATGCAAGTAAACCGCCGTTGGCAGCCAAAACTCCTCCATCAGAAATCTCAATCTTGCCTCCTGAATACATCCAAATGTCACCTGAGGATTCCCATTCTCCGTTGCTTGAAATGCTAACCGAGGAACCAGGATATAAATAAACGATGTTGTCCGATTTCCATTTGCCGCCGTCTGAGATATTGACCGCCGCACCGTAAAGATCCGTCCCATAACTTGCATTGGCAGAAGTCGAAAGCGTCCCGCCGGAAGCGACCTCAATTTTTGTGCCGGTGTAGAAATAAATGCCGCCATATTCCGTCGAAATCGACATCTCTGCATTGTTGCTGATACTGAACGAAACTTCCACGCCCGACAAATTCGAGGTATTTGCAAAAACGTGCCCCGCAGCAGAAATGTTTACTTCGCTCGCAGCACCATCGGCAGACACAGAAATCGAATTAGTGCCCGACGAATTTCCTCGACCGAAGAAAATGCTCGACGCATACGTTACGCCACTTTCCTCCCGCGTTTCCGCGACCAAATTAATCGTGCCGCCGAGCCCTGTCGCCTCGTCTGTTGTTGCGCTGAAAGAGACGGCGAGCCCTGCGCTTTGCCCCGGGGTGAAATCGTCGGTGGTCAAGGTCATGTAGCCTTCATCTGCGACATATATTCCGCCGGTTGACGAGACCGTAAATGTCCCGCCATTGCTTGCAGTCACGTCGATCGTCGCTTGCCCGCCCGAGAACGCGACCTGCTCGCCGTCGATGTTGTAGTATCCCGGGTTGTAGGCAAAATACGCGCCGGCGCTTCCAACAGAGATGTCGAAGGACGAACCTGAGCCGGAGACATCTATCGTCGATGTCGAAACCGAGGCGGCATAAACGAGCCCGATGTCGAGTTGCGCCAACCTCGTTTGGTTATCGTTGGTCACGGTTCCGCCGCCGCTAACCGTGATCGCCTGCTTGTAATTTATGCCCAAAGCAAGAGCGGTGCCGTCGTCGGTCAAATACGATATTTCGCCGCCCACAACCAAGTCGGAATTTTCGCCGAGGTATAGGGCAGATCCGATGCCGCTGACACTTATGCTTCCGTTGCTGAGTTGAAGTTTGTTCTCGGAAGAACTCTTGTTGTCGCCATCAGCGCCGACATACATCACGCCGCCGTTTGTGATGTTTATGACGCCAACTCCGATGGCAGAGTTGTCGCCACCTTCTATGGCGGCAGATCTGTCGGTGTATTCGGCTTCCGTTTGCAAATAGCGCGCGTCGTAGTAGCCGTCGCCGAGACTGTTGCTCTCCGATTCCAACGACGCTGTGCCGAGGCCGAGCATAATCTGTTGCGTATGCAACTCGGAATCGCTGCCGGAGACCTCAATTGTCCCCGTGGCGCCATTCGAGCCGACTACGCTGTAAAACGCTTTTGTCGCGACTTTTGCGCCGTCGGTGATCGCCAATGTCGCGCTTGACATTGTACCAATGCTGAGGTTTAGCCCGAGTTCGGTGATGTCAACGCCGCTACCGGAAAATGTCACCGTGCTTCCTTCGACGATGAACGCGTAGTATGTGGAGACGTTGCCGTAGGAGTTCGTCGTCAAATCGGAGGTGTCGATGTCCGCGCCGGTTATTGTGACCGTGGAAGTCTTTTCGCCCGTGCCCGAGAAATAAATGTTGTTTGTTGCGACATCGATGGCAGAGCCGCTGGAAGTGCCGTCAGATGAAAGCACGAGATCTGTGGTGCCGAAGAAAGAAGAGAAATCGAGCGCCGTGAAATACCAGACCTCGTTGCCTTCCGTGTTGTCCGCAGCGTGGTCGCCGCGTTTATACGCTTCGGAATATTCCGTGACTTCGCCGGCGAATGCGCTTGCGGCTGTGATTGTTGCGGCTGCCGCAACAAGTGTTGACAAGACCAACTTTGATGAACTCATGTTCGTTGTTTGTTTCTTGGGGTTTTACTTGGGGGCGTTTTGCAAAAACGCAATTTGTGTTCATTCGTCCCACTTTTTAGGGGTGGGGGCAAGACAAAAGTTAAAATTTCCCGCGAGCATTTACACGCAGGTTGGTGGTGGGAACAGACTGCCACGACAACAAACCTGCCACGATTGTTGTCACACGGATTTGTTCGGGACTAACGTCCCTCACGGCTTAGTGGTGGGAAGGGATGGTGGCGGAAATTGGGTCGGTGGTGAGGAAATGGGTTAGTGGTAAGATTTTTTTCGGAAGGGTTGGTGGTGGCGGTTGGGTTGGTGGTGGGAGTTTGTGGTGAGAGGATTGTGGCGAGATTGGGTCGGTGGTGGGACTTGGGATGGTGGTGAGAAACAGGTTTGTTTTGCGAGGGTCGGTGGTGAGGATTGGGTTGGTGGTGGCAACAATCTCGCGCACGCAGTGCGCGATTCTCCCGCTAAGTTAGCGGGAGGGGACCGCGTTAGCGGTGAGGGAGTGTGTCCGTTGTGCGTCGCCTGACCTTGCTCCCCGCCACCAACCCAACCGCCACCACCAACCCCTCCGAAAAAACATCACCACTAACCCTCGACATAAACCATTCTCACCACCGACCCCTGCCTCCACTAACTCGCTTCACCACTAAGCCAACTCTCACCACCAAGCCACTTCCACCACTAACCCAACCCACAAAAATCCGTGAGGGACGTTAGTCCCGAACAAATCCGTGTGACATCCTCCTGTGGCAGGTTTTTTGCCACCACCAACCCAACCACCTACCACCAACCCTCTCACCACCGACTCAGTCTTCGATCTTGATGTCTTTGTTGCGGGTGCGCGGACCGCCGGCTCGGAGCCATGCGTTGATGAAGCCATCGAGTTCGCCGTCCATGACAGCCTGGATATTTCCTGTTTCGTATCCTGTCCGCAGGTCTTTGACCATTTGGTATGGCTGAAAGACGTATGAGCGAATTTGGTTTCCCCAGCCGATTTCGCCCTTTTCGCCGTAGAATTTTTCCATTTCGGCGCGGCGATCATCCTCCATTTTTTCGTAGATTCTCGCCTTTAAAATTTTCATCGCGACCTCGCGATTTTGGTGCTGCGAGCGTTCGCGCTGGCACGCCACCACAATGCCGGTCGGCAAGTGCGTCAGGCGCACGGCGGATTCGGTGCGGTTGACGTGTTGCCCGCCCGCGCCCGACGCGCGATAGACGTCAACCCGCAAATCCTCCTCTTTGACTTCGACATTGATATCGTCCTCGATTTCGGCGACGACATCGACGGAGGCAAACGATGTGTGGCGGCGTTTGTTGGCGTCGAACGGTGAAATTCTGACGAGGCGGTGGACGCCGCGTTCCGCCTTCGCGTAGCCGTATGCGTTTTCGCCTTCAAAGCGCATGATTGCGGTGGAAATTCCCGCGCCTTCGCCGTCTTGAATATCGTCGATCGAGACCTTGAAGCCGCGCCTTTCCGCCCAGCGCATATACATTCTGAAAAGCATCCCCGCCCAGTCGCACGCCTCGGTGCCGCCCGCGCCGGCTTTAATCATGACGATTGCGGACGCCTTGTCGTGTTTGCCGCTGAGGAAAGAGCCGATTTCGAGCGCGTCGAGTTCGCCGTGCATTTTTTTTGCCTCGGTGGCAAGTTCGTCGAGTTCTGCGGCGGCGGAATCGCCTTCGGGTTCGCCCGCGACGAGTTCTTCGAGGACCTTGATGTCGTCCACCCGCCGCAGATACGCGCGCAGGGGCTCGATTGCGGACTTCAATTTTGAAACTTCCGATACGACGTTTTGCGCGGCGGCGTGGTCGTCCCAGAAATTTTGTTCAGCCATTTTTGCTTCGAGTTCGGCGATTTTTTGAAGTTTGTCGTCAACGCCCAAAAATTTGTGCAAGTGCCCGCTTCGGCGAACGATTTCGTCGATCAGGTTTCTGGTCTCCGGCGGGATATACATGGCTTGAAGCTTAGGATTTCGCGATTATCGATTAAAGCAAAAATCCGCGAAGACGACGCGGTGGTCGCTCGCTTCCTCGGAGATTTTGGGCTCCACGATTCGCGCGCTCGCGGGGACGTAGAAGCGGTAGATTTTCGGGGAGACGAGGATGTGGTCGAAGATGTGCTCGTAGATTCGGCGCTTGTCGCGGAATGTCCATGCGTCGCCGTAGATGTCGCGCGCGTCGAGGCGTTTTGCGAAGCCGCCTCGGAGGAAGACGGGGATCGTGTCGCTGTCGGGCGTGTCGTTGAAATCGCCGCCCACGATCCAGCCCGTGTTGCGACCCGCGAGAATGCTGCGGACGCATTCCGCCTCGAATCTGCGCTCTTTGCGGCACTCGGGGTCTGACGAATTTCGCGTGATGCGGCTTTTCAAATGCACGGCGAAAATTTCGACGCAGCTGTTTTTCGCCGCGCCGGCAGTCTTGATTCTCACGCCGAGAACGCCGCGCGTCATCTTGCCTTTCATCGGATATTTCAAAATTTCGTCGGGCGGAATTTTTGACAAGATGGCGAGCCGGCGGTGCGTGTCGCGGCCTTCCATGAACGCGGTGTAGGGAAAGACTTCGCCGATTTTTTTCAAGTCGTCGGCGAACTGTTTGACGTATTCCTCGGTGCCGATTTCTTGGAGCAAAAGCACGTCGGGGCTCACGAGTTTCACGATTCTGTGGAGCGCCTGGCGCTCGCGCAGCGGCTTCGGCGCGTCATAGACGTAGCGCCCGTTGATGTAGCGGTTTTCCGTCAGATAGTTGTAGCAATTCATCGTTGCGACCCGAATCGAATCCGCCGGTTTCTCGTAAAATTTTTCGTCGAGAAAATCCTGTGCGCTCTTCCCGTTGGTGGCGGATTTTTTTGCAACCGAGCTGCGCCCGCGCGAATAGTTGTCGCGGGGGTTGGTGGCGGCGAGTTGCGCGGCTTCGGGAATGGCTTTCCCGCCCGCAACGATCGCGGGATTGTCGCGGAAAATGTCGCCACCGAAGCCGTTTTGCGACAGCGACAAAAACGCGCCGAGCACCACGACAAACGTGAGCCAAGGGAAAAACTTTCCTGATATTTTCATGCCGTTTTTTTCGGAGGGAACTTCGGGCGGGTTGGTGGCGGCGGCGTGCCAAAAATTGCGGCTTCACCACCGACCCGCGCCCTTTGTTGTCGCGACAAAAAGGGACCGGCGACAGTGGCGTGCCGATCCCTCTTTGTTGCGGAATTTAGCGCGTGAACTTGCAGACGCCGTCAACGAAGGTCTTGGTGACGAGGAAGTCGTCGCCGAGCAAGACGAAGTCTGCGCAGAAGCCCGGGGCGAGTTTTCCGACGCCCGCGAGGCCGAGGGAGCGCGCCTGATTCCAGCCCGTCGCCTTGACGATTTCCGAGAGCGGCAAGCCGGTGAGCTCGCGAATGTTCTTGACACCGATCGAGTAATTCAGCGTCGAGCCCGCGAGGTTGCCGGAGAGCAGCCGCGCCTCGCCGTTTTTCACGACAATCGGCAAGCCGCCGATCGTCGAGGGACCGTCGGGCAAGCCGGAGCACGCAAGCGAATCCGTGATCATCATCATCCGCTCGACGCCGACTTTCGCGAAGAGGATTCGCAGCATGTCGGGGCAGAGGTGCACCTTGTCGCAGATTGCCTCGACCATGATCGTCGTGTCGATGAGCGCCGAGCCAACGAGCCCGATGTTGCGGTGGTGCAGCGGCGACATCTGGTTGCAGCAGTGCGTGAGGTGCGCGAGACCGTTTTCCTTTGCGGCGAGGAACTCGGAGTATGTCGCCATGCTGTGGCCGGCGGAGCAGCGGACGCCGAGCGCCGTCGCGTGCGCGATGAACTCGATTGCGCCCGGGAGCTCCGGCGCGAGCGTCATGATCAGCACCGGCGAAATCGCGTGGAGCCGCTCAAGCTCAATGAAATCGGGGTCGCGGCGAAACGCGGGATTTTGCGCGCCGAGTTGCTTTTCGCTGACGAAGGGGCCTTCGAGGTGCGTGCCGGGGATTTTTATCAGCCCGGGATTTTTGCGATATTCGGCGACGGCGCGCTGGGCCTTTTCCAAAGAGGCAATGTCGAGCGTGAGCGTCGTTGCGACATAGCTTGTCACGCCCTCTTTCACCTTGACGCTCGCGATTGTGTTCAGGGCGTCGAGAGTGCCGTCGCAGACGTCTGCGCCGCCGGCTCCGTGCGAGTGAATATCGATGAATCCGGGCATGAGCATTTGCCCCGCAGCGTCGAGAACTTCGTCGGCTGCGGGCAGATTTTCGCCAGCTCGGAAGAGCCGCGAGATTTTTCCGTTTTCGACGAACATCGCCCCGCCCTCGATTTCTATTCCGGGGGAAATGATTCGTGCATTTTTAACGAGTAGTGATTTCATGTTTTTTCCTTTTTTTGATTGTTTGTTGTTTATTTTTTGCCCGCAGGATATGTGGCGGCGCCGCGCAAGTCAAAAGCGGAAAATGCCGCAACATTTGCGACTGTTGCAACGCAGGCTTTCTCTCCCCCGAATAATTTTTTATGCTCGCGCGCAAATGAGATCTCGCTCCCGCAAAATTTTCCCCGCAGCCGCCACGCTCGCACTCGCACCATTTCTCTGCGCCAACGCCGCGACAACGCCCGACAAACCGAACATCGTGATCATTCTCGCGGACGACATGGGGTTTTCAGACCCGGGCTGCTTCGGCTCCGAGATTCCCACGCCAAACATCGACCGCCTCGCCAAAGAGGGCATGCTCGCGACACGCTGCTACACGGCGTCGCGCTGCTCGCCGTCGCGGGCGTCGCTGCTGACGGGCTGCGACCCGCACCGCGTCGATGTCGGGCTGTTGGACGACGACAGCGGGCGCCCGGGCTATCGCGGCAGGCTCAGCCCCGAAATTCCCACTTTCCCCGAGCTTTTGAAAAAGGCGAATTACCGCACGTATATTTCGGGGAAATGGCACCTCGGCAAGGTCGAGGGCACGTATCCGTGGAATCGCGGATTTGACCGCGCGCGGGGTCTCATCGGAGGCGCGGCAGATTACTACAAGCCGATGCCGGATCGGCCATTCGGCGAGGACGGGAAATTGCTCAAACCGCAAGACTTGCCGGCGAATTTTTACATGACCGAGGACATCACGCGCACGGCGCTTTCATACATCGACGACGCCGCGAAATCCGCCTCGCCGTTTTTCCTCTACGTCGCCTACACGGCGCCGCACACGCCGCTGCAAGCCCCGAAGGCGGAAATCCAAAAAATGTTGCCGAAATATGCGGGAAAATCGCCCGCCGAAATCGCGGAGGCGCGGCTGAAAAAGCAGAAGAAGCTCGGGCTCGTGCCCGCCTCGGCAAAGCTCGGGATGGCGAGCAAATTCAATCCCGCCGGCTACAAAAACGCGTCGAAAGAACGCAAGGAATACGTGGCGAAATGCATGGCGACATACGCCGCGCAGATCTCGATTATGGATCGCGGAATCGGGCAAATTTTGAGCGCGTTGGATCAGAAAAAGCTCTCGGGCAACACGATCGTCATGTTCATGTCTGACAACGGCGCGACGGCGGAAATGCCGCAGAACAACCCGAATTATCATTCGACGCTGCCAATCGGACCGCTCGGCGAGCTCGGTTGCCGCGACGGCTACGGACCGTCGTGGGCGGCAGTGTCGAACACGCCTTTCCGACAATACAAGATGGAGACCTTCGACGGCGGGCTCTCCGCGCCGTTCATCGTCCGCTACCCGAAGGCGATAAAGCCCGGCACGCGCTACACCGCGCCGTTCCTCTTGCAAGACGTCGCGCCAACGTGCCTCACATGGCTCAAGCTCGCAGTCCCCGAGCACATGGACGGCAAGCCGCTGAACGAATTTTGGGAAAATCCCGCCAAGGTCGCGCAGGATAAAATTTGGCACTTCGACCAAAAAATGTGCCCGACGCGCACGATTTTCTGGGAGCACCAGCGGAATCGCGCCGCGCTGACCGACAAATTTAAGCTCGTCTCGCCAAACCGAGGTGCGTGGCAGGTCTATGCAATCGAAGACCGCACCGAGCAAAATAATCTCGCGCAACAACACAAGCCGCTCGTGCAAAAAATTTCCGAAGAGTACAAGGCATGGGCGCAATCCGTCCACGCCGAGTAACGCAGCCGCCACCAACCCACCACCGAGCTGCCACCACCAAGCCAAATCCACCACCAACCCATTCTCACCACCAACCCGCGACAACAATCGCCGCCACCACCAAGCCACTGCGGGAACATTTTTAAAATGGAGCAAAGCCAGGACGAGAGCGACATCGCGCGCGACGACAACAATGCCGGCGCGGGCGAGAGCCTTGAGCTTGGCGGCAACAATGGCGGGCTCGACAACGACTTTGCCCACCACCAACCCGGCGACGGGGATTATTTCCACCACCAACCCGACGGCAACGAGTTCCACCACCAACCCGACGGCAACGAGTTCCACCACCAACCCGACGACCACAATGCCGACAGCCACGAGCATGGCGTGCTCGTCCCGCCCCCGCTTTTCACGATAGACGACCACGTTCTCGCAGCGCGGGCTTCCCGCGAGAAATCGGCGCGGCGGCGGAAAAAGAATCGCGAGTACAAGGGCGAATCGGCGTTTGGCAGGTTTTTCCGGCAGGTTGGTGGCGCGGGCTTCATCGCATCGGTGGTGTTCCACGCGCTTCTCATCTGCTTCGCGGTTTTCTGGGTGACGCGCGCCTGGATTGAATCCGACAACAATGAGGACGAGCCGGTGTCGTTTGTCTCGGGCGCCGGCGGCGGGAACGGTGGCGACAGGCCTTCGTGGTCGGAGAAATCGGGCAGTCGCCGCCCGCGCATAGAGAGCACGGAGCAGCACCGCATTCTCACGAAGTCCGCGATTTCGCAGATCGTGCTGCCGGAGGCCAATGTCCACCTTCACATTCCGCAAGCCAACGGCAACAAACAGAGCTTCGACGGCAGCGGCTTTGCGTCGTCGGGCGCGGGCGGAGGGGTTGGTGGCGGAGTCGGCATAGGGAAAGGGATCGGCGTCGGCGACGGCAAAAATTTTGTCAGCAAATTCAAGCCCCGAAAGGTCATGGGCGTGAATATTTATGCGGACAAAATCGCGGTTTATTTGGATTGCTCGCCGAGCATGACGCCGTATTTGGAGCGCGTGAGCGAAGAAATTTACAACAAATATCCGGACGCCGACATTTTTGAATTTAATGCGATTTTGACGACGATCGTGGATGGCGAAGTGCTCGGCGGAAAATCCGGCAAAGTTGTCAAGCACCCGCGCGACCGCAGAGGGCGCGGCGATTCAGACTTGACAGACCGCAAAAAACTCTCGCGGCAGGGCGAGGCGGTTTACAAGAAATATTCCAAAAATTTTGAAATCGGCTCAGTCGGCGCGTGGCTCGACATCATGATTCAGGAGAAATACGACGCGCTCGTGATTTTCTCGGATTTCCAAGACGGCATCAGGCAGTTCGACAAGTCGAGCAATGTGATTTACGCCGATTCCATTTTCTACCCGACGACCACCGACGGCCGCAAAGAGCGCGACCTGAAATGGTTTAAGCGCTGGATCGACCGCTTGAAAAACAAGACGCCGAAAATTTATCTCTACACGATCGAGCAGGAGCCGCAGTCGTTTCTCGCCGAATGCGTCAAGGTCTCCGGCGGCGAAATTTCAAACGTCGAATATCTGCGCCGCATGAAGACGCGCGGATACGAGGGCGAAGACACCGCAATCACGAAAAAGAGCATTCGCGAAAAAATCAGAAAGCCGCGCAACAATGACGACGACGAGGAACAGAGCGAGACAGAGCGGCTGCGCGACAAATTCATGGACGACGAAAATTCCGAGGACACGAGCGGCTGGGATTGGTGAAGCCGCAGGTGCCTCGCGGGTGCAAAAATTGCCGGCGCGCCGGCGCGTGTCGCCGCGTCAAAGGCGCTCGACGGTAATCTGCTTCGCCGCCTTGTGGCTGAGCACAATCGTGCGACCACCCTGCCTCAGCGAGACCGAGCCCTCGTATTCGCCGATTTTTTCGACTTCAATTTCCACGCCGATTTTGAGACCGAGGCGCTCGATGTAGTCGAGCAAATCGCGCTTTTCCGCGATTTTGCGAACCTTCGCGCGCTCGCCCGCCATCAACTCGGAAAGCCGCGCGTAGTTGCCCGCCCGAGGTCGATAGTTGCCTCCTCGCGGAATTTCTTCGCCGTGCGGGCAGTGCTCCGGGTATTTCAAAAATTTGTCCAAGCGCCGCAGCAAGCGCTCGGGCGCGACGTGCTCGAGGCAATGCGCGTCCTCGTGCGCCTCGCTCAGCGTGTAGCCGAGGAATTTGGTCAGAAAAACCTCCCATAGGCGGTGGCTCAGCGCCACGTCTTGCGACGCCTTGACGCCCTTTGCCGTCAATTTCGCGCCTTTGTAGGGGAACACTTCTGCGAGCCCCGATTTTGCGAGTTTCCCGAGCATTTCCGTCACGGACGCCGGCGAAATGCCCAATTCGTACGCGATTGCTTTGTTGCTGACAATTTCTTTATCCCCGCCGAGTGAATATATCGTCTTGAGGTAGTCTTCCTGATGCTGATTCATTTTCCGTCTCACTTGCAAGATTGCCAAAATTTACTTTCCGGTAAACCAAAAAAATCGCCGGCAACGCGGCGGGCGTCGTGCAAAGCGCCCCGCGTTCCGAGAAAAACGGCGTCGCGACTTTCGCGATTTTTTACTCGCCCTTGTTGAAATCGACGTACGCCTCGGTCAAATCCGTGGAAATCAGCCGATATTTGCCCGTGCCCAAATTCAGGCGCAGGACGATGTCAAACTCTTTTTTGCCGACGATTTCGCGCCACTTGGCTGCGTTGTCTGCCTGCAATTCGCCTTTCAAAAACACGGGGACGTCGCCGTAGAAAAGGTCGATTTTCGTCTGGTCGATGCCGCATTTCGCATATCCCGCAGAGCAGAGAATGCGCCCCCAATTCGGGTCGCCGCCGCACCACGACGCCTTCACGAGAAGCGAATTGCCGATGGAGCGCGCAATCTTGTTCGCCTCCGCGTCGCTCCGCGCGCCCTCGACGTGCAGCGTAACGACGCGCGAAATTTTCTCGCCGTCGCCCACAATTTTTTTCGCCAAATTCATGCAAACCGCTTCGAGCGCCTCCCTGAAAATCTCCACGCTCGCGGGATCGCTTTCCGTGATTTCCGCGCCCGATTCGCCGTTTGCCAAAATCAAAACCGTGTCGTTCGTGGACATGTCGCCATCGACGGAAACGCAGTTGAACGACTGCCCGACCGCGCGCCAGAGACACTTTTGCAAAAGCTCCTGCGAAATTTTCGCGTCTGTCGCCAAGAGCCCGAACATCGTCGCCATGTTGGGCTCGATCATGCCCGCGCCCTTCGCCATGCCCGCAATCGTGACGGTTTTCCCGCCGACGACGCCCAACGCCGCGCCGACGGAGAACCGCACCGTGCAGGTTTTCCTGTGCGTGTCGGAGGTCAAAATCGCCTCTGCCGCGCGGGCAGATTCCTCCGGCGACGGAGCGAGCCGGCGCACCGCGTCGCGCATGCCGTCTTCGATTTTGCCCATCGGCAGGTTCACGCCAATGCGCCCCGTCGAGCACACGAAAAATTCCTCCGACTTGCGCGAGAGCATTTTCGCCACAAAGTCGCACATCTCGTTCGCGTCTTTCATGCCGCGCTCGCCGGTGCACGCATTTGCGTTTCCGGAGCTGGCGACAATCCCGCGCATCTCGGCTCGCCCTGCCGCGTGGTTGCGCAAATGCGACTGGGAAACGACGACCGGCGCCGCCTTCACGTCGTTTGTCGTGAATGTGCCCGCCGCAGTGCACGGCGATTTCGAGTAGATCAGCGCGAGGTCCAAGCGCTTGGCATCCTGCTTGCCCCTGATGTCGCAAGCCGTTCCCGCCACGGCAAAGCCCGGGACATCGCCAATTCCGCACGAATCGTCGGTAACCTGAATTTTGGAAATCAAATTTTCAAACATCTCGGAAATCTTTCGTTCTTTGTTCAAATTTGCGCAAACGTAAACCCTTTTCCCCTGCTGCGCGAAGCGAAAATCTTTGCACCACAGCAATGGCTACGCCTGCTAAAATGCGTTAAATTTTCGTAAAAATTTTTGTGGATTTATTCGCGAAAAAACAGCATAAATAAAAGAAATTATTGATATTTTTAGCGTAAAAAATGCGTAAAACAATACGGCAGGAAATCGCAAATTTTGTCGCGGCGAGGAAATTCGCCACAGCGTCCGAGATCGCGAAAATTTTTGAAATCTCGAAGCCCACGGCGATAAACGAGTTGAAAAAATCCGGCGCGCTCGCGCTTGGCAACTCCGTGAACAGGTTTTACGTGCTGCCGCGAGAAATCCCGAGCCTCGGAGCGAAGTGGAATCTGTATCGCGTCGGGGAAGACGCCGGTCTCTCGAAACTCGGAGTGTTGACGCGGACGAGCGCCGGATTTTTGTTCGACGGCGACTACCCCGCCCTGCTCGGCAACGAGTTCCCGAACGGGCATTTTGACAGTCTGCCGTGGCTCTTGGCAGACGCGCGACCGCAGGGCTTCGTCGGGCGCACAATCGCGCGAGTGCTCGCAAAATTCGGCTTCGGCAGCGACCCGAGAAATTGGAGAGACGACAAAATCGTGGAATATTTCGTGAGATTTGGTTGCAACATCCCGGGCGCGCTAATTCTCGGCGACAACGCCCGCGACGATTTTCTGCGCGGCCACGAGCCGGATTTGAACGGAAAAGCACGCGCGGCGACATACCCCGAATTCGCCCGCCGCGCCATGGAAAACGGCGAGCCGCATTCCTCCGCCGCCGGCGAGCAGCCGAAATTCTGCGCCATGGTGAAAGAGCCCGGTGGGTTCGTGCGAAACGTCGTCGTGAAATTCTCCGGCGAAACGGATTCCACCGAACAAACGCGCGTCGCAGACCTGCTCATCGCGGAGCATGTCGCGCTCCGCTTTCTCGCAAAAAACGGCTTCCCCGCGCCGAAAACGCGCCTCGTGTTCTCCGAAAATCGCGTGTTTTTGGAGAGCGACAGGATCGACCGCGTCGGGCGCTATGGCAGAAAGCCGGCGTGCTCGCTGTCGTCGATAGACGCCGCATTCATCGGCTCCGGAGGCGGGTCGTGGGCAGACGCAATGGCGGCGGCGCCGGACTGTTTTTTGGAAAAAGAAATCGCGCTCGTGAAGCGCCTGCACGACTTCGGCGCCGCGATCGGCAACAACGACATGCATTTCGGGAATCTAAGTTTCTACATCGAACGCGAACAACCGTTCCGCCTCGCGCCAATATACGACATGCTCCCAATGTGCTACGCGCCTCTCGCAGACGGCACCATGCGGCAAGGCGCCCTGCGCACAATTCCGCCTACAGACGACGCGCGGCAACTCGCCTCGGGATTCTGGCGCGAACTCGCAAACGCCGACAACCTCAGCGACAATTTCAGGAAAATCGCCACCGACACCGCCAAGGCCCTCGCGTAAATTGCGGGTTGGTGGTGGGAACTGGGTTGGTGGTGACAGCAAACGTGCCACGATTGTCGCCACACGGATTTGTTCGGGACTAACGTCCCTCACGGCTTCGTGGTGAGGGGGATTGTGGCGGAATTGGGCTGGTGGCGGTGGGTTTTGTGGTGAGATGGTGGTGGAGTTGGGATTGTGGTGGCGAGAATTTGAGTTGGAGGTGAGTTTGGGGTGGTGGTGGGAATTGGGATGGTGGTGGCAACAATCTCGCGCACGCAGTGCGCAACTCTCCCGCTAAGTTAGCGGGAGGGGACCACGATAGTGGTGAGGGTGTGTGTTGGTTGTGCG
>JAJPZB010000193.1:0-1251 GCA_021204635.1 Opitutia bacterium
ATTTTCCCCGCAGTTTCCTCGTGGGCGGACGGCGACAATGACGCAGCCGAGACAACAATCCGCGAGATCACGGACGGCGAGCAGATAACATTCAGTTCCCCGACCACAAACCTGTTTGCCGGCGAGACGCTCAACGTTACGACGAACGAGATCAGCGTCGATAACGCGGGTGCCAACAGCGGTGCATGGTTGCGGCACGAAACCCACAACGTTGCCACAAGTTATACTTTCGGGTCGGCAGATTCAAAATTTACCGTGACCGGCAGCGGCTTTCTGGGAATCGCCTTTGCATATGGGAGCAGTACCGACCTCATAAACGTCGATCTTTCCAATGTCGATATGAGCGGTTATTCGGGGCAGGTTGCGGTCGTGAACACTTGGAATAATCCAGTCGCCGTCACGATTGGAGGCACGAGTTGGGGCGATGTGGAATATGTTTTTGCGGGAGTGACGCGCGAGTGGTGGAAGCATGGCACAACGTCCGGCAGTCCTGACGAGTTGTCTGTTCCGCATATTCGCGGAGTTGAAAATAACAACTCAAAAACTGCGGACACGCTGAAATTGTCGGGCGACACCACGCTCGCCGGCATCACGGGAACTTCACAGGGCTTCACGTTCAACGGCACGTCCATGAATTCCCACGAATTTATAACTGCCAATTCTGCCGGAACCACGCTGACGCTCTCGGGAAGCGGGACATATGCCTATTACGGCAACGTGGGCTCGAGTTCTACTGCGATAAACATCGCGAAAACGGGCTCGGGCGAGCAGACGCTCGGAGGCACAAATTATCTTGGTGCGGTGACGGTGTCCGACGGAACGCTCGAGCTCGGCGGCACAAGTCATCTATCCGAGGTAACTGTGCTGGGCGGAAATCTCGATCTCAGCGGCACGGTTGCGCTCACGCAGGCGATTTCCAATTCAGGCACGATCAGCCTTGCGAGCGACGTCGTTTTTGATCTCACGAACACGCCTTCTTCCGACAACACTTACACGCTGATCACGGGAAGCGGCTCGGTTGTTGTGGGCGACAGCGGTTCGTGGGGAGATTTGACGGCGTCAAACTTTATGCTTGGCGGCTATTCGCTTGGCCACACGCAGGGACTTAACCTCGATACCGTGGGGCAAGTCACGTTCACGGTACGGAATCTCGACCTAACGTGGGCAGGCAGTTCCGGCGCCGTTTGGGACACCTCCAACGCGGTGTGGACGTCCGGCGGCGAATCTTACGCGTTTGCGACCAACGACAAT
>JAJPZB010000193.1:1351-3477 GCA_021204635.1 Opitutia bacterium
GACGATTATTCGGCATGGAACACGCTCGAATTCACGACTGCGGGCGCCGAACTCAATATTTTTGACCTCAATGGCGATTCCAACGGCTACGGGCTTTCGATAACGAACACCATCGTCTCCGCCGACGCCAAAATCACGACGCAGTGGGCGGGAACCGGTAATCCTGTCAGTCTCGGTATTCTTTCCGGTAGCGGGAATCTCGATATTACGGGCTCAAACGCCACTGCGGAAGGCTTGCTCGTGCAAGTTGCCGACACGACGGGGTATAGCGGCGTGATATCTATCACAGGCGGGAGCAGCGCCGGCGCGACGCTGAAACTCAATGGTAGTGCTTACGACAGCGATTCCGCGACAATCAGGATTGGCAGCGGCGGCACGTTTGACATCAACGGCAAACCCGACACCGGTTTCAAATTGGAGCTCGCTGGCGGAACTTTGACCGACACCGGAGCCTCTGTGGGCGGGAGCACGAAACAACTTCCGACGATTACCTTGACGGCAGATTCCACCGTCAATTCGGATTCCGGCAAAAGCTACGGCATGATTGGCAGCGACTATGGCGAATCGGACCTCTACCTTGGCGGCCACACGCTGACAAAGACCGGCGCGGGCGAGTTTTACCTTGTCGATAACGAAATTTACAATTCCGCAGACGACCACACCGGAGCCGCCGGAAACATCGTCATTCGCGGGGGCACATTGACCTTTGACGGCGTCGATGGCTCGCGCACAAACGTCACCGTGGAAAGTGGCGGAACTCTGAGCGTGAACTTTGACAACAATGGCGAAGCTGCGTTTCACAAGTCTTCGTCGGTGAACACACTGACGAGCGCCGGAACTGTCGCAATTGCCAACAATTGTTCGCTCATCATAGATGGTGATTCGACGCTCGCCGGGACGCTGACTATTGGCACCAATTCGCAACTTCGCGTCAAAGCCGGCGCCACAGTGGATTTGACCGGCGTCACGACATCGGTCAACGGCGGAAACGGTGCATGCATAATTTCCGGCGAAGGCAGCACGCTGAAAGTCGCGAACTACGCGTGGGGGACAGCCTCGAATTTTGGGACAAATTTCAACAATGTCGATTTGCAGATTTCCGACGGCGGCATTCTCGATGTCACCGGCGGGCAAGCCAATGAGGGGAGCGGCAGGCGCGGATTCTCGGTTTACGGGACCGGCGGCACATACAGGTATTCCGGCGTGGGGACGAGTTGGATTGCCGACAACGACGCAAACCAGAGCATCCACCTCGCCGATTCCACGAAGCTCATCTTCGAGGTCGTAAATTCGGGCGCGACGCTCGACGTCACCAAGCTGATTGCAAATTCGGAAGATGGCGCGGCGGCAGCTGTTTCCACAGGCGCATTGGAGAAAACCGGCGCGGGCACGCTGATTCTCGCGCACGACAACCTGTATTCGGGCGGGACGACGGTCAGCGAGGGAACTCTTGTGGTGCAGGGCGGCAACGCGCTCGGCAGCGGCAATGTCTCTGTCGCAGAAGGCGCGATATTGCGCTTGGACGTCGCGGTCGCCACGGCGGGCACGGTTTCGTTCGCAGAAGGCTCGACGCTCGTGCTCGGCGACGATTTCTTCCCGAGCATCGCAGTCGCGGCGCTCGATCTCAGCGACACCACGGCGATTGCGAGCGAGTATGCCATCATCACGGCGGAAGAAATTTACTTCGGTAGCGAAGGGCTCAACGACTACACCGGCGACGTCAGCGAACTCGTGAACGGCTACATTTCCGAGGCCATTTTAGAGAACTACACCTTGGCGTGGAACTACGACAACGGCACGCTGTCTGTCGCAATCTCGCAGGCGATCCCCGAGCCCTCGATGTTTGGCTTAGTGGCGGGGATTGGCGCGATTGGCTTGGTGGCGGCACGCCGCAACCGCCGCCGCAGCAATCGCAAGGCATAGTTGCGGGAAGGTTTGTTGTGAAAACGCAGAAAGCTCTTCGGCACAATGCCGGAGAGCTTTTTGTTTGTGGCGGGTTGGTGGTGAGATGGGTTGGAAGTGAGATTCGGGTTGGTGGTGGGAGGAATTTGTGGTGAGGCTTTTTTCGGAGGGGTTGGTGGTGGCGGTTGGGATGGTGGTGGGGAGCAGAGTCAGGCGACGTACAA
>JAJPZB010000139.1:0-11194 GCA_021204635.1 Opitutia bacterium
GGCAACAATTCGCGCATGCAATGCGCGATTCTCCCGCTAAGTTAGCGGGAGGGGAGCACGTTAGTGGTGAGGGAGTGTGTCGCGGTCCGTCGCCAGACTTTGCTTCCCGCCACCAACCCAAGTCCCACCACCAACCCAAAAATCATGGTGCGGCTCGGTGGCGGGATTTGGGTTGGTGGTGGCAACTATTTGTTGTCGCCGTGGCTGCCACCATTATCGCCGCCACCGTTGCGGGCGGAATCTTCCTCCGCCACTTTGTCGAGCAGGCTGATGATGTCGTTGCCATACTCGAGACCCCTGTCTTCGATGAAGCGATATGCGGGCGTGTATTTGAGAATGACGCGCTTGGAAACGCTCATGCGTAGCGTTTTCGTGATGTGGTCCAAAAATTTTCGCGCGGCGGCTTTGTCATTGTTGTCGCCGATGACGGAGTAAAAAATTTTCGCGTCGTGCAAGTCGGGCGAAATTTCGACTGCGGAAATTGTTATGCGCGCGCTTTCGTCGCGCCAGCGGCGATGGAGTTGTTCGCTGATTTCGAGCCGCAAAAGCTCGTTTATTCGGAGCATTCTTTGAGACATTTTCGCGCTCCCCAACTACATTCCGAAGCATTCCAACAGGCGCGCGAGATCGTCGTTCCCGTGGTACTCGATGATGATTTTCCCGGAATTTTTTCCGTGCTTGACTTGCACTTTCGTGTGCAGGCGCGAGCACAAATCTTTTTCGATTTTGAAAATTTCTTGCGAGACTTCGCGGATGACAGGCGGAGTGTCCTGCTTCGGATTCCGGAATTTTCCCTCGCGAATTTTTTTTGCCAAAGCCTCAGCCTCGCGGACGCTGCATTCCGTTTCCACGAGCCGCCGCGCGAGCAGCATTCGCTCTGCCGCATCCTCTATGCCGAGCAAAACTTTCGCGTGCCCGACGCTGATTTTTTTCGTCGAGATATAGCCTTGAATTTCGCGGTCGAGAGAGAGCAGGCGGAGCGAGTTTGCGATTGACGAACGCGCCTTGCCGAGCCTGTCGGAAACAGCTTCCTGCGTGAGATTGAAGTCGCGCATCAGGCTTCCGATTCCGAATGCTTCTTCGATCGGGTCGAGGTTTTCGCGCTGCAAATTTTCTATCAGCGTCATCGCCGCGCTCGACGCGTCGCTCGCCTTGACAATGCGCGCCTCAATCGTCCGCAGCCCGATTTGTTTGCACGCGCGCAAACGGCGTTCGCCCGCGATGAGTTGGAATTGTCCGGGCGCCTTTTCGCGCACGACGATCGGCTGCAAAAGCCCTTCGGCGCGTATGGATTCCGAGAGCTCTGCGAGCGAACTTTCGTCAAATTTTTTGCGGGATTGGTGCGGCGTGGGAACGACCGAGGAAATTGGAATTTCGCGAAATGCAAGTCGCGAAATCGCGTTTTGCAGAAATGCGCTTTTTGCCGGCGCGAGCGTCGGAATGCCCTGCCCCGACGTGGTGGCGGCAGATTTCGCGGCGGGCTTTGAAGCCGCTTTTGACGCGGATTTCGCCCCGCCTTTTGCCGTGCTGCCGCTGCGCTTGAACGACGCCTGCGCCGCGCTTTTTATCGTCGATTCTTTGATAAGATCTTTAACGCCTCTTCCAATTTTCTTCTTGGGACTTGCCATTTTTCAGTGAGATAAAAGTTTTCAGTTTTGCGGAATCAGAATCTCTTGGCCGGGCACGAGTCGGTTCGGGTTCAAGCCTTCGTTCGCGTAGAGAATCCAGTTGACCTTCGAGCCTTGCTCGCGCGCGATTTTCGACAGCGTGTCGCCGCCGCGAATTTTGTAGAGCTTGCCGTTGTCGGGCATATCTGCGGGCTTCGCGACAGGCGCTTGCCCCGCCACCGTTGCCGCTGCGTTGTCTCCGCGCGAAATTCCCGCGAGGGCGTCGTTCACCTGAACCTGCATTTTTTTCAGCGCGGAATTTGTGTCCGCGTTCGACTGCGCAATCCGCTTTTCCATGTCGGCGAAAATATCTTTGCGCAGTGTTTCAAATTTTCCGTTTATCTCGACGCGCAACGCCGCGATTTCCGCTTGTGATGTGCTTCCGGCGCGATCTCGCGATTCCGCGCGCTCGAGCAATCGCGCATTTTCTTCCCGCAAATCTTCGACATCTGCGCGCAGGCGGCTGACCTCATTTCTCAGCGCCGCAACTTCTTCCATCAGCGCCGCAACCTGCTTCGGTGTTGCCTGCTGTTGTTGCGCGTGAACTTGCGGGCACGCGATTGCCGCGACAAAAGCAAGTACAAAAATTTTGGGAACGAAAAAAATGCGCGATAACATCGGCTCAAAGTCTCTTTAAACGCGCGCCGCTTGTCAAATGCGCGTTCCCGCCGTTGTCGCTGCGCGAGCGCTCCCGCGTTGCAAGGCGAAAACGAAGAATATTTATTTCCTGTCAATGAAATTGATGGTCTTAGACGGGAACAGCATTATCAACCGCGCATTCTACGGAATCCGGTCGCTCGCGACGCGCGAGGGAATTTTTACAAACGCGATCTACGGATTTTTGATGATGCTCTCGAAACTGCTTGACGACGAAGATCCCGACGCGCTTTGCGTGTGCTTCGACGTCCATGCGCCGACGTTCCGCCACGAGAAATTTCCCGCATACAAGGCGCAGAGAAAGCCGATGCCGGAGGAATTGCGCGCGCAGGTGCCGCTGATGAAGGAAGTGCTCACGGCGATGAATGTCCCATACTATGAGCTTCCGGGCTGGGAGGCAGACGATTTGCTTGGGACGATTGGCAGAATTTGCACGAGCGAAAATGTCGAGTGCGTCATCGTCACCGGCGACAGAGATTGCCTCCAGCTCGTCAACGACAATGTGCGTGTCAAGCTCGTTTTGCCGAAAATCAGCCGACGCGGGACGACGGACTACACGCCGGAGGTTTTTAGCGCGGAATACGGCTTTCCGCCTCGCGGAATCATCGATTTGAAAGGGCTTTGGGGCGATCCGTCCGACAACATCCCAGGCGTACCTGGCGTAGGTGAAAAAATCGGGCGCCTTCTCGTGCAAAAATTCGGTACCATCGACAAAATTTACGAGAACATCGATTCGCCGGAAATCAGCGACGCAGTCAGAAAAAAACTCATCGCCGGTCGGGACAAAGCAGAGTTGTCGCGTGATCTCGCGACAATCCGCGACAATGCGCCGATAGAATTTTCCGTCGAAAAAAATCTGCGTCGCGACCCCGATGCTCCCGCGCTTTACGCGCTTTTCAAAAAGTTGGAATTCACGAAGTTTATCGAGAAATGGAATCTCGCCCCCGCCGCGCCCGACAACGCCGTGAGCGGGCTCGACCTCTTTGATTTCGCGGAAACGGCGGCGCCTGTTACCACAAGCCCTGCGGCGGCAACAACGGGGCAGAGCACCGGCGGAAGTTTCACCCGTGCCGAGATTGTTGCGGCGTGCGAAGCGGCTGACACCGTGTTCATTTTTGCGGACGATAGCGGCGGCGAAATCGCGGCGTTCGGCATCGCGGCGGGCTCGCTTCGCGCCGTGGTTCCCGCCAACGCGGACGCGGATTTTTGGGCGCGCATTTTTTGCGAAAAAATCCGCAAAGTCGCCAACAACGTGAAGCAGATTTTGCGCTTTTGCATGGAGCTCGGCATCGCGGGCGGCGGCTTTGTTTTCGATGTCGTCATCGCCGCGTATTTGCTCGACCCCGTCGTCGGGATTCGCGGATTTACTGCGCGTTTGGACGCGGTTTCGACTGCGGCGCAGGGTGCGCAACTCGTGCGCGATTTGTTCGCGACGCAGAAGGGGGAGATCGAGCGCGCGGGAATGGCGAAGCTCATGCGCGAAGTGGAAATGCCGCTCTGCGAGGTTTTGGCGGATATGGAGGTGATTGGCGCCAGCGTCGCGCGCGACAAGTTGGAGGCGTTTGGCAAAGATTGTGCCGAGAAGGCGGCGCAAAAAAGCGAGGAAATTTATCGGCTCGCGGGCACGGAATTTAATCTCAATTCGCCCAAACAACTCGCCGAAATTCTTTTCGAGAAACTCGCGCTGCCTTCCGGCAAGAAAAAGAAAAACGGATATTCCACGAACGCCGAAGTCTTGAAATCTCTGCGCGACAAACACCCGATAATCGGGCTTTTGGAGGAATTTAGGCTTTACTCCAAGCTGAAAACTCTCGCCGACGGTTTTCTCGTTTCAATCGCCCCCGACGGTCGCATTCACACGACTTTCAACATGACGGTCACCGCGACGGGGCGGCTGAGTTCGTCGAACCCGAATTTGCAAAACGTGCCCGCGCGCGGCGAGATTGGCAGCGAAATGCGCAGTTTCTTTGTCGCCGGCGAAGGGAACGTTCTCATTGACGCCGATTATTCGCAGATCGAATTGCGCGTACTTGCGGCGATTTCCGGAGACACCGAGATGCAAAACGCATTCAAAAATGGCGACGACATCCACGCCGTCACCGCGAGCCGCGTTTTCCATGTCGATCTCGCGCAGGTTACGCCAGTCATGCGCTCACGCGCCAAGGCGGTGAATTTCGGAATCGTGTACGGAATTGGGCAATTTTCGCTTGCCAAGACGCTCGACATCACTCGCGAAGAGGCAAAGACCTACATCGACGCGTATCTCGAAAAATATTCCGGCGTCAACGAATACATGAAAAAAGTCGTCGAAGACGCGAAGAAAAACGGCTTTGTCTCCACGCTTCTCGGCAGGCGGCGCGCGATGCCTGAACTCCTTTCGTCGAGCCACAACATTGCTGCGTTCGGCGAACGCGTCGCGAGAAACGCGCCAATTCAGGGCACGGCGGCAGACATCATAAAAATCGCGATGCTCCGCGTTTTTTCCCGCCTGAAAAAAGAATTTCCCAAGGCAAAACTGCTTCTGCAAATCCACGACGAACTCATCGTAGAAGCGCCAAAAGAATCCGCCGAAGCCGTTGCAAAAATTCTTTCGGAAGAAATGGAAAACGCGTTTCCTCTCGGCGTGCCGCTCGTGGCAGAGTCCTCGTTTGGCGAGAATTGGCTCGCGGCAAAGTAGGCGCTCTCGCGGCGTCGTCGCAGAAAAATTTTCGCTTTTTCGCGGCAGAACAGGGCGTTTGTTCTGCTCCGAAAATTTATTTTCGCACGCGGACTCTTGCGCGGTTGACGCGGCAAGACGCGGCGGCACATCATTTCCCACGATTATGGCGAAAAACAAATTATACTCCACCGTTGCGGACACGATTGGGAACACTCCGCTCGTCCGCCTGAATCGCGTCACCGAAGGCATCAAAGCCGAAATTTTTCTGAAATGCGAATTTAGAAATCCGCTTTTCTCGGTGAAAGACAGAGTTGCGCGCTCGATGATAGAGGCCGCCGAGGCAGCAGGAATGCTCGCTCCGGGCGCGACAATCGTCGAGCCGACGAGCGGGAACACCGGCATTGCGCTCGCCGCACTCGCCGCAGCAAAGGGGCTCAAATGCCGATTGGTCATGCCGGAATCGATGTCGTTCGAGCGCCGCACTTTGCTGCGCATGCTCGGCGCCGAGGTGATCATCACGCCGAAAGCCGCCGGAATGGCAGGCGCGATCGCGCTCGCAGAAAAGATTGTCGCGAGAACGCCGGGCGCCTTTTCCCCGAGGCAGTTCGACAATCCCGCAAACCCCGCCGCGCACTACGCCACAACCGGCCCCGAGATTTGGGACGAGACAGGCGGCGCCATCGACGCGTTTATCGCGGGCGTTGGCACAGGCGGGACGATTTCTGGCACGATGAAATTTTTGAAAGAAAAAAATCCCAACATTCTCGGCATCGCGGTAGAGCCGGCGTCGAGCGCGGTGTTGTCGGGCGGAAAGCCCGGCGCGCACGGGATTCAGGGAATTGGCGCGGGATTCGTGCCGAAAAATTACGACGCCTCCGTGGTCGATAAAATCGTCCCCGTGGAGACCGAGGACGCGTTGCAAACGGCGCGCCGCATCGCCGCAACAGAGGGCATTCCGATCGGCATTTCCTCGGGTGCGAACGTGTGGGCGGCGTTGCAACTCGCAACAAAGCCGGAATACGCCGGCAAGCGGATTGTCGCCATCGCGGCGAGCACGACGGAGCGCTATCTCTCGACGCCGTTGGCGATTGTCGCGGCGCAGGAAATGGCGGCGCTTCCAGTCACGCCGTTGGATTGATTTTCTCGGCGCGTCTTCGGGGATTTCGTGATATTGTCTTCGCAATGAACAAGTTGTTGTCCTCCATTTTGTGCGGCGCGTCCGTCGCTCTCGTTCCCGCGTCGGCGCTCGGCGCTTCCGACAATTCCGGCAATCCAGCCGGCGAAAAAATCCCTGCCGCGGTTCCCGCAGATTCCGCGCCGAAGAGCGAGAAAGACAAGGGAATTCGCGTTCCCGTGGATTTTTGCGAGGTTTCTGCCCCGATAAAAATCGCGGTTCCGGCGTTTTCGGAAGAGAAAAATTTGCAGGACAAAACCTTCGACGACGAGGCGCGTTTGCGCACGGAAATTCCCGAGGCGAAACTCTTGAAATTCTCTGCGGCAGTGAAATCTGCCGACGCCGGAAAATTTTCCGCGAGCGAAATGCCGGTTTTGGCGATGGGCGCGGAACTGCGCGTGTTCCGCTTCTGCGTGGAGACTCAGGCTTTTGCGAAGCTGAAAATCTACGCCAAGACGCCGCAACTTTGCGAAATTTACGCAGATGGCAAAAAAATCGGCGAGAAACTCACTACTGAGGCAGAAGGCGCCGACGCCGGAACCGCTTCCGGAGAAGTTTCCATCCCAAATCAGCGCTGCGAAATTTTGGTAAAAACGCTCGTCGCAACTCCGGGCAAAAACGACGAAATCGAATTGTGGGTGACCACGGAAAAACCGCTTGACAAAGCGCAAATTTCCTTCCCGAAACCTGAGAGCAAACGCCGGATCACTCTCGCCGACGTAAACGAAGGAGAGCGCGTCGGCAGTAGCGCGATTTCGCCAAACGGCGACTACGTGATGAACAAATTTTCGGAGATGACCGCCGACGGGAAAACGCGCTCGAGGACAGAGGTGCGCGAGGTCGCGAGCGGCAAAATTGTGTTCCGCGCCGATGGCACGGAGCGCGGGTGGATGCCCAAAGGCGCGAGAATTTGGGAGCGCAGAGTCGCCGACGGCAAGGCGGCATATGTTGCCTGGGATTTGAAAAGCGGCGCGGCGGAAACTCTGGTCGAAAATCTCACGGCAGAAGATTCTTCGGAGATTTGGTTGCCCGACGAATCGGGGTTGATTGTCGTGAAGACAGAAAAATGGAAAAGTGAAACAGACGAATACAAGCGACACATAAATATAGAGGATCGTATCCCGAAGTATCGCGACAGAAAATTTCTCTACCTTTACCGCTTCGCAGACGGGGCAATGATTCGCTTGACCGCCGGCTCCGTAAACGCGGAATTTAATGCAGTGAGTCGAGATAGCAAAAAAATCCTGTTTTCTGTCAGCAAAGTGGATTACGAACGCCCGGAATACACGAGAAATTCGCTGTATATGATGAATTTGGAAAATTTCGAGTGCGAGACGCTCGTCGCCGACGATTCCTACGATTTTTCTGCGAGTTTTTCGCCCGACGGGAACAGCGTTTTGCTCACGGCGGGACCGAATGCCTTTGGCGGAATCGGCAAAAATCTGCCGGAGGGAATGCCGGCAAATTCCTTTGACACGCAGGCGTTCATCATGGATCTCGCGACAAAGAAAATCCGCCCGATAACGCGCGAGTTCAACCCGTCCGTCCTCGCGGCGCAGTGGGCAGGCGACGGGAATATCTACATCACGGCGGAAGACAAAGATTTTCGGCGCGTTTTCAGGTATTCGCCTGCAACGGAAACGTTTGAGGCAATCGCCGTTCCTGAAGAAGTTGTTTCGTCGTTCTCTGTTTCCAATTCGATTGATGAGTTCAAGCCGGTGGCGGTAGCCGTCGGTCAAAGTGCAATCGTGCCCCCGAAGGCGTATTTGATAGATTTGCAAAAAAATGAGGCTCGGGAATATCTCGCTTCTCTTACGGAGCTCATCGCAGAAGTTGATATTCCCGACCCGCAGGATTGGAATTTCATTTCTGCCGACGGAACAGAGATAACGGGGCAGTTTTTCCTACCACCAAATTTTGACCCGAAGAAAAAATACCCGATGATCGTGTACTATTACGGCGGGACTTCCCCCGTGTCGCGCGCATTTTCATCGCATTATTCGTTCCCGCTGTGGTCGTCAAAAGGATATGTCGTGTATGTCTTGCAGCCGAGCGGCGCGACAGGTTTCGGGCAGGAATTTTCCGCGCGCCACTTGAATGCGTGGGGCAAGCGGACCGCCGATGATATCATAGAAGGCGTCAAAAAATTCTGCGCCGAACACGATTTTGTAAATCCCAAGAAAATTGGTTGCATTGGTGCCTCCTACGGCGGATTCATGACAATGTATTTGCAGACGCGCACTGACATTTTCGCCGCCGCCGTCGCACACGCCGGAATCTCCGATGTCACAAGCTACTGGGGTGAAGGATATTGGGGAACCTCATACAACGCCGTCGCCGCCGCAGGCTCATTCCCGTGGAAAGACAAAGACGTTTTCGTGGAGCAGAGCCCGCTCTTTTCGGCAGATAAAATAAAGACCCCGATTTTGCTTTGCCACGGGCAGGTTGACACGAATGTCCCGACCGGAGAATCAATTCAATTGTTCGCAGCATTGAAATTGCTCGGCAAACCGGTCGAATTGGTGACTTTCAAGAGCGAAGACCATTTCATCTTGGATTACACGCGCCGCAAGCAGTGGATTCAATCTCACCTCGCGTGGTTTGATCGCTGGCTCAAAGACGATCCGGATTGGTGGAACGAGCTCTACCCCGATTCCCAAAAAAATTGGTAGCAAACGGCTCGGCAGCGATCACTCCTGAGAAGTAGAAGAAAGGTACTTCTCGGACGCGCCGTAGCGGTTTTCGCCTTTGTCGCTGTCCATGAGGCAAAACACAAAAACAGTGATTCCGAGGACGATTGTGGCGATGCCGAACAAGCAGACGAGAAGGCCGGCAGGCGCGGAATTACCTTTTTGCGAAGCGACGCCTAATACTGTGGCGAGAATTGACGCCGCGATCGTCGCACCAACCCAGACGCCACTTTTGCCGACATCGTGAACTCGCCGAACTGCGATCGACAGCGAAGGGCAGATTATCACGAGATCCCATATCACAGTTACCAACGAGGCACCCGCGCCCGCGACCACTGCAAAGACAGATGAAACAATCCCGACCCCCATTCCTGCCAAGAACAGGAACAGCATCGAAAACCAATACTCCGAGCGAGTGGCGCGCCCCGAAAATTGCGCATACCTGCGCCAGAACCGATTTATCGCCTCTCCGAACGTTATTTTGTAGTCAGGGTTTAATTGTGTGTTGGTGCTCATGATATTTTTGTCGTAGAGAATAACTTTGGTTATGTGAAGAGCCACTTAATCTTAACCAGCCATAAGTCTGTCAAATGTTTTTTGTTAAAATTCCCGTGATTGTGGCGGCGGGATTATGTTTGTTGTGGGGAAATCGGCTTTTACATTTGTGCGTCAGGCTTTAATCTTGGGGCCTTCCGAGAGATGAGCGCCGAAAAAAAATCTCAGTCCAACAAAGTTCCGCGAGCGTTTAATGCGATGGCAAAGCCCATCGGGTCGCTTTGCAATTTGAACTGCACGTATTGCTATTATCTCGAAAAAAGTGCGCTTTACCCCGGTCACAAAAATTGGCGCATGAGCGACGAGGTTTTGGAGACGTTTATCCGCGATTACATTGCGGCGCAGGAAGTTGACGAAGTCAGTTTTGTGTGGCAGGGCGGCGAGCCCTCGCTTCTCGGCTTGGATTTTTTCAAAAAAGTTTTGCAACTCGAAAAAAAGTATGCCGCCGGCAAAAAGATAGAAAATGCGTTTCAGACAAACGGTTCTCTCTTGACAGCCGAGTGGGCGGCGTTTTTGGCGGACAACAATTTCCTCGTCGGCGTGAGCATAGACGGCCCTCGGGAATGCCACGACGCCCGCCGCCTGACCCGCGCCGGCGCCCCGTCTTTCGACTTGGTTGCCGCCGGAATCGAGCAGCTGAAACGCTTCGGTGCGGAGTTCAACACGCTGACCGTCGTCGGGACGCACAACGTCGATCGCGCCGTGGAAGTCTATGAATTTTTGCGCGAAATCGGCTCGGGCTTCATCCAATTCATTCCGTTAGTTGAGCGGCCCGCAACAATGCGCGATGCGCCGCTGCGTTTGTCGTCGCCGCCGAATTTGGAAACCGGCGAACTTGGCGGGAGCGAAGTCATGCCGTGGTCTGTGGCGCCCGAGGACTATGGTCGCTTCCTCTGCGAGGTTTACGACGTGTGGGTGCGGCGCGACGTCGGGAAGACGTTCGTGCAGCTTTTCGACGTCTCGCTATGTGCGTGGTCCGGCGTCCCCGTGCCGCTTTGCGCGTTTCGCGAAACGTGCGGGAACGCGATTGTTGTCGAGCACAACGGTGACGTTTTTTCGTGCGACCACTTCGTCTATCCGCGCTACAAACTCGGGAATCTGCTCGAGCGCAACTTGGCAGAGTTTGTCGATTGCGCGGGGCAAAAGCGCTTTGGCGACTTGAAACGTTTGTCGCTCCCGCGGGTTTGTCGCAAGTGCGGCGTGCGCTTTGTTTGCAACGGGGAATGCCCGAAGCACCGCTTTTTGCGGTCGCCCGATGGTGAGCCCGGGCTGAATTATTTTTGCGCGGGATACAAGAAATTTTTCGCGCACATCGCGCCCACGATGTCGCGCATGAAACGTTTGTTGGAGCAGGATCGCGCGCCGGCGGAGATATGCATGCTTCTCGCCCAGGAGGAAGGCAGGAAGCTGTTTTGACGGGTTGGTGGTGGCATGGGTTGGTGGTGGTATGGGTTAGTGGTGGCGGCAGAATGTAGTTAAAATTTCACGACAATCCTGAGGCAACGTCCTCTTCCTGCCTTTGTGGTGGCATTGTGTCTGTGGTGGCACGGGTTAGTGGTGGCTTGGGTTAGTGGTGAGCGCCGGGTCAATGGTGGCTCGGGTCTGTGGTGAATGTTGGGTTAGTGGTGGCGGCGAAATGTAGTTAAAATTTCACGACAATCCCGCGGCAACATGCCCTTGCCGCCTTGGTGGTGGCATGGGTTTGTGGTGAATGTTGGGTCAATGGTGGCTCGGGTTTGTGGTGAATGTTGGGTTAGTGGTGGCGGCGAAATGTAGTTAAAATTTCACGACA
>JAJPZB010000139.1:11294-14152 GCA_021204635.1 Opitutia bacterium
ATCCCGCGGCAACATGCCCTTGCCGCCTTGGTGGTGGCGCTGGGTCAGTGGTAGCTTCGGGTTGGTGGTGGCAGAGAAACGTAGTTAAAATTTCACGACAATCCTGCGACAACATACCCCTGCCGCCTTGGTGGTGGCATGGGTCAGTGGTAGCTTTGGGTTGGTGGTGGAACGGGTTGGTGGTGAATGCCTGGTCTGTTGCGGCACGGGTTAGTGGTGGGCACGGCTCAGTGGTGAGCCTCGGGTTGGTGGTGGCGGATATTTTGAATTTTCGCGAGGTCGCGCCGGTGCTAATTTTCCCCATGGTTGCGACAACCATGGCGGAAAAATTTTCGATATTGGCGCTTCACGGATTCACAGGCTCGGGGACGGACTTCGACCTTGCGCGAAGCCTTTTCCCCGCCGACATCGCGTGGGACACGCCCGACATTCCGGCGCTGCCGCTCGACAAACTCTGCGAATTTTTGCGCGGGCGCTGGGAAAAGCTCTCGGGTTCGCGGACGTTGCTCGGCTATTCCATGGGCGGGCGAATCGCGCTGCACTTGGTGGCGAGATTGTCGTGGTGCGCCGGCGACAAGCTCGTGCTCGTCTCTGCGTCGCCAGGGCTCGCCGACCCGCAACAACGCGCCGCCCGCCGCAACAATGACGAGCTCTTGGCGCGCGAAATCGATAGTTGCCGCTCCGCCACAGAGTTCTACGAGCGCTGGCGGCAAACCCCGTTGATTGCGACGCAGGATCGCATGCCGCCACCGTGGCGCGAGCGCCTGCTCGCGTCCCGTTGTCGCGGCGATTTGCACACGTGGGCGAGCCATTTGCGGCTTCTCGGCACGGGGTTGTTGCCGTCGCTCTGGGGAAAATTGAGCGGGATTGTGGCGGCGGAAACGCTGGTTGTTGTCGGCGAGGAAGACGCGAAATTTTCGCGAATCGCGGCGCAGATGGTGGCGGAAATTCCGCATTGTCGCCGCATTGTTGTGGCGGAGAGCGGCCATGCTCCGCACTTGGAAAATGCGGCGGAGTTTGCGCGTTTGTTGTCGCCGTTGTTGTTCGACAAGCCGGCATTGTTGTGAGCCGGCGCGGGGCTCGGAGTTGAAAAAGCGGAGGCGTTCCCGTATCCTTGCCCCCAATCTTTTTTCCATGGAATACGAAGCAGTCATCGGTCTCGAAATTCACGTCCAGCTCAAAACGCGCAGCAAAGTTTTCGCCGGCGTCGCCACAGGATTTGGGGAACCGCCGAACGAGTTGATAGACCCGACAGTGCTCGCGCTCCCCGGCGCATTGCCGGTTTTGAACCGCGAATCCGTGGAAAAATCCATCAAGTTCGGGCTGATGATCGACGCAAAAATTCCGAAAATCTGCCGTTGGTCGCGCAAGAATTATTTTTATCCCGACAGCCCGAAAAATTACCAGATAACGCAGTTGGAAAAAGAGGCGGTCGTGGGCGCCGGCGCTGTTGAAATCGAGCTCCCGGGTCCCGCGCGCAACATCATGGGCGAGCACAAATTCGTGCGGATAAATCACGCGCACTTGGAAGAAGACGTCGGGAAACTCACGCACGAAGGCGCGGTCTCGCTCGTCGATTACAACCGCGCGGGGACGACGCTTTTGGAAATCGTGACCGAGCCCGACATGCATTCCGCCGAGGAAGCTGTCGCGCTGCTGAACGCGCTGCGAATGATTCTCGCGACGGCGGGAATCTCCGATTGCGACATGGAAAAAGGGCAATTGCGCTGCGACGCGAATGTCTCCGTCCGCCCCAAAGGCTCGTCGGAACTGCGCACGCGGACGGAGATGAAAAACGTCAACTCGCTCGCCGGCGTCCGCAACTGCATAAATTTTGAAATCAAGCGGCAAGTTCGCACCTACGAGAGCGGCGAGCAGGTTGTGCAGGAAACGCGCGGCTGGAACGCCGACACGGGCCACACATATTCCATGCGCTCGAAGGAAAATGCGCACGACTACCGGTATTTTCCCGACCCCGATTTGATGCCCGTGAAAATCGACGACGAGTGGCTCGCGCGCCTGAAAAAAGATTTGCCCGAGCGCCCGTTCGACCGGCAGCGCCGATACATGGAGACGCTGAATTTGCCTTACTCGACGACCTCGGTCTTCGTGCCAAATCGCGAACTTTGCGAATACTTCGAGTCCGCGCTCGCCGCCTACGACAAGAATCCGAGCCTCCTCGCGAACCTCGTCGCGAACGAGGTTTTGCGCGAAATTTCTTCCGGCAAACACGCGTTTGACAATTGCCCGATTCCGCCGAAAAACCTCGCCGAACTCGTCAAAATCACCGACGAGGGCGTGATTTCAAAGCAGTTGGCGAAAGACGTTTTCGCGGAAATGTGGGCGAGCGGAAAGTCTGCGGCGGCGATTGTTGCGGAGAAGGGGCTCGCGCAAAATTTCGATTCGGGCGAGCTCGAAAAAATTGTAGCCGAGATTGTTGCGAACCCGAAAAACGCCGACGCCGTTGCGGCGTTCAAAGGCGGGAGCGAAAGAGTAATCAACGTCCTCAAAGGGCAGGTGATGAAAGCCTCGAAGGGCAAGGCAAATCCTGCGAAGGTCGATGAAATTCTCCGCCGGCTTCTCGCGTGACCACCAACCCGCCACCACCAACCCTGTTGCCACCACCATCCCTGTGGGTTGTGGAAATGTTGCCGTGTGGGCGGGATGGTGGCGGGAATTTTTTCGGGGAAATTTTGAAATTCGCAGCGACGGTGGTGGCAATTGTTGCCGAGGAACGTCGTGTTTATGCGGGGTTGGTGGTGGCAAAGAAAAAAAATAAAAATTTTTTCATTTTTTCCTTGAGAGGGGGGGGGGGGGGGGGGGGGGGGGGGGGGGGGGGGGGGGGGGGGGGGGGGGGG
>JAJPZB010000194.1 GCA_021204635.1 Opitutia bacterium
GTCTTCTCGTCTCCTGCGCGGGAACGGCATTCGCAACCACGACAACGCAGACCGACTACGCCATTTCCTCGGGCTCGGTGACTATCGCAAATTCCGATTCCGTGACCTACACCGCAAGCGAGGAAAACTGGGGCGCAGACTGCTACGAGATTGGGCTCTTGCTCGGATATACGGCAGACGACTACGACAGCGAGGAAAACGCGTTTGAAGACGATGGCTACTACGAAGCCTTTGGCGCCACGGCAAAAATTTCCGGGAGCGCCCAATTCACCAACAAAGGCGAAATAACGTTCCTCGATTCCGCACCCGACGAAGGCGGTTATCGGCGTGACTACACGAGTTGCGTTCTGATTTCGGGGAACGCAAAATTCGTCAACGATGGAACTGTAGACTTTGATGACCAATACATCGTTCTCTCCGATTCTGCGGATCTCACAAATTCTGCAAGCGGCACAATTTCCGATGTCTCAACATTAATCATGGTCGGCAATTCGTCGTTCACAAATAATGGGACATTGGCAATGGACTACGGCAAACCCGAGATCTCCATAACCGACAATGCAAAATTTGAAAACAACGGCGAAATCACAGGCAACTACGTCGATGTAAATCTTACAGGGAACGGCTCATTTACAAACAACGGCGACATAAATGCCCGCCCGTATGTTTACTTCAATTTTCAGAAAGACGGTTCTGCAACCTTCGTCAATAACGGCTCAATGAATCTCAACGACGGAATTGGCTATGAATTGAGCGAAGACGACGATTACAACGAGACGATTTCCAACAAGTTTACCGGCACGTTTGAGAACCACGGCGAAATCACGACATCATACCCATACCTCGATGTTTATGCCGACATTTACATTTACAAAGAAACTCAGAAAAGCTCGTGGGATTTGGATTTGAGCGGAAAAATGCAATTCAAGAACTACGGAACAATCGTCGCAGACTCTGTTACCATAGACAGCTTCGTGGAGACGACATTGGTTCAGGGCTCGCAAATCAAGGGAGATCTCGAACTCGGCAACGCCACCGAGTGCTACTACGAAATCGCGGGCTCCGACGATTCTTGGAAGCACGGGCAAGTGGAAATCGTTGCAGACAAAACAATCCTGAACATCGTGCTCAACGACAGCAGCTCGGCTGACCCACTCGTCTCCGGAAGCATAACGCTCTACACCGACACGACCTTGAACGTGAGCGTAGATCCCGACAGCAAACAATTGAAATACACCGTTACGCTTTGGGGCGACGAATTGATTCTCGACAGCCAAAGGCTCTATTCCTCCGACTCCTCTTCGACCACGACGGGCAATATCAACACCTCCGGAACGTTTCTGCGCGGCGACGAAACCTTCACGTGGAATCTCAATAAGACAACGGGAGTTCTCACCGCTGTTTCGGAAAACCTGACCGAAACCGAAATAACGGATCCCGATTCCGATATCTACGTCATCGACAAAAACAGTGTTGCAACCTTCGATTCTTCGCTGACCGAGTTCTCGGGGAAAATTCACGGCGCAGGTCAAGTTTATTCCGAGGCTGACATAACTTTCAAAGGCGACGCTTCCGACCACACGGGGCCCACATATGTGGAAGCCGGCACCTTCACCATCGCGGCAGAGGCAGTGCTCAGCTCGGGCACCTACTCCGTTTCCTCCGGCGCTGTTTTGGAAATTGCATCATCGAGAGAATTTGCCAACGCGACAAGCGGAGACGGAACTCTGCGCGTAGCGTCGCGAGCGAAGGTCAATTTCACCTCAAACATCGGAGTTAAAACCGTGGAAGTTGCCAACAGAGGCACTCTCGACGGCGGCGTGACATTGACGCATAAAGACGCAGTCCTGAACTTGGATGGCACACTGAGCCTCGGCGTGGGCGAAAGCGTCACATTCACAAACGGCGGAACCGCAGTTCTCGGCTCGACCGCCGCGCTGAGCATTAAAACAAACGATCTCTCCGGCGCGAAGCTCACGATTTTCTCCGGAGCCACTGTCCAAGGCGACATCGTGAGTTTCCTCTCATCGGAAAGCGATCTCGCATATCTCGCGGCGACAAACGCCGTGGTGTATGACACGAGCAACGGGCTCAGCGTCACCGTCGTCAGCAGCCCGTCGGCGCTACTCGCCGGCGTCAAAATGCACAACGGCCTCGGCTCCGATTTTCTCGACGCCGTCATCGACGAAAGCGCGCTCGATTTCGGCACCGGATTTGTCTCCGCCGAATCCCTGCAAAGCGACGACCCGCTCGTCAACGCGATTCTGAGCGGCAGCGGCTCTGCGGGCGGCATGCTGACGACCTTGTCGCCGCTCAGTTACGCGGCATTGGTGGCAATTCCCGCGACATCGTTCCACAACGATGTCCGCAAAATAGAATCGCGCCTCGCCACGCAGCGCAGAATTGCCGACGAGCAAATGTATCACTGGGGCTTTGAATCGCCAGTTCGCTGGAACTTCTTCGCGCAAGCCGAGGCGACATTCATGAAAAACGACAGCGGGAGCGACAAACCCGTTTTCGACTTCGATACATACGGCGTCCTCGTCGGCGCAGATTGCCAAATCAGCGAATCGCTGACGGCCGGCCTCTCCGTCGCCTACGACACCGGCAAGGCGAAAATCCACGACGGTGGCGGCAAAATCGACTGCGACGATTTCCGCATCACGCTCTACGGTGGTGGCGTCATCGCGGATTTGTTCTTCATCAACGCAGGCGCGCAATTCGGCTACGGCAGCTTTGACGCGAAGCGCAAAACGGTTTACGGGCGCGCAACCGGCAACACAAACGTGTGGAGCGGCGGCGTCTTCGCCGATGCAGGAATGCTCATCGACCTCTCGAAAGATCTCGGGCTCTCGTTGCGCCCCTATGTCGGCATCGCATACATGCGCTCGCAGGTCGAAAAATTCTCCGACAGCCAATACAACATCGACGATTTCAGTGGCGACAGTCTGCGCGCCCGCGTCGGAATCGGGCTTTACTGGGACTTCGATGTCGCGGGCACGAACTGGGCGCTCGGCGTCGATGGCTCATACTCGCACGATTTTCTCGGCGACGACGTCGATATCGACGCGGCAGTTCGCGGCTCTGGTGCCTCGTTCAGCGCGACAGCTGAGGCTATGCCAAAAAACATCTTCTCGGTCGGTCCCGTGCTGAGTATCGCCATCACAGAAAATCTCGGAATGTTCGCCGCCTACACCTTCGAGGCAGGCACCGATTCCTCAATCGCCCACAACGTCAACGTCGGCGTCAAGCTGAGCTTCTAAGCATCACGGCCAAGGCAACACCAACGTTGCAAACAACAAAGGCTCCACGGCGACAAACCCGTGAAGCCTTTTTCTTTGCGGCGCGGGTTGGTGGCGGGAGGGGATGGTGGCGAGATTTGGCTTGGTGGCGAGATTTTGGCTTGGTGGTGGCGGCAGAGTGCCACGATTGTTGTCACACGGATTTGTTCGGGACTA
>JAJPZB010000012.1 GCA_021204635.1 Opitutia bacterium
TGGGTTGGTGGCGGGATTAGAGTCAGGCGACGTTCTACGAACACACTCCCTCACCACTAACGTGGTCCCCTCCCGCTAACTTAGCGGGAGAGTTTCGCGCATGGCTGCGCGAGATTGTTGCCACCACCAACCCGCTGCCACGAACCCAACTCTCACCACCAACCCAAATTACGCAGCAAATCTAAGTTCCACCACTAACCCAATCTCGACGACACAATTTCACCTCCAACCCAAATTCCACCACTAACCCGATTCTCACCACTGACCCGGCTCACCACGAAGCGTGAACGCCGTTAGGCGTGAACAAATCCGTGTGACAATCCCTGTGGCAGGTTTGTTGTCACCACAAACCCAAATCTCACCACCAACTCGCCACCACCAACCCAAATGCCGCCAAAAAAAACTCGTTCCCGCAAGGGTTGCGGGAACGAGGTGGAGACAACAAAGTCTGTGGTGCGGAGTTTATTTCTTCGCGGGGCGGAAGACCGTGCTCGTGTTGTACTTGCCGGTGTCCGCGATTTTGATAGCCGGATCCGGATCCATGGCTTCGAGGGTGAACATCGGGAAGTTGTCGTCGGTGTCCCTGTCCTTCTTCTGGATGCCAAGAGTTGCGCCTCCGAGCCCGCCGGCAGCTTCGCCAAACGCGACCTGAATGCGATAGCGCTGACCGGCTTTCATATTAAACCAACCGCCCTTGTAAAGCGTGCTGCGCTGACCTGCACCTGCCACCATCGCCTTGCCGTCGTTTCCGCCTGCACCGCAGAAGTTTTCCGGCTCCCAACCCTTGACAAACCTGACGGCGGGACCGTGCCCTTCATTGGGCCAGAACGCGTAAAGCGCGGTTTTCTTGTTCACGCCGACGATCATCGCGTCGTCGCCCATTCCGACAAAGCGATATTCGCCGGATTCGGGGACGCTGAAATATCCTTCGTAGTAGCAAAGCCAGCCCGGTGCGTCGAAGGGCTTTTGCCCGTTTTCATCGGCAAATGCCTCGGTTGCGCGAGTTGCGCTCAGAGCGTTTCCGTTTTTATCGACGATGAAAATGCTCGTTGTGTAAAGCGTTGTCGGCGCCGCGAAGTATTTTTTCTTGAGGGATGCTAAGTCCCACTTTTTGTCGAGCATTCCCAACGCCGAGTGGAGTTGCTCGTTGCGTTTTTTCTTTTCGCCGCCGCTCCCGGCTGTCGTCGCGAGAACAGTCCCGTTAGGGGTGCGCTTCAAGTCAAAGAGTGTTCCTTTGAGGGCGTCGTCTCTTTTGAGGCGCGAACCGAATCCGGAGACGAAGTTTCTGCCGTTTCCGACACCCATGCCTTTGCCGGTTCCGATACCGCCGCCGCTGCCGCCTCCGAAGCCGGAGGAATCGCCGCCTGCGCTCATTCCCGCAGAGCCGAACGATGTGTTCATGTTCATCTGCGGCGTCTCTGGCAGAACGAGGGTCGAGGTCGTTGACTTCGACATAATCTTGTTTTTGGACTTCACCATGTTTTGTGCATTGCGCGGTTTCATGCGGTGTTCCTGCATGTTTGCGCGTTCGCCGCTATTGCCGCCGCCGGAGCCGGAAACGAAGCTCGGCGGGTCTTCTTCGACCTTGTTTTGAATGTGTCTGACAACGAGGAAGACCGCGATGACGAGCAAAACGAGGTGGAAAAGAATCGAGATTACGAAGCTTTCGCCGCCGAAGTTTTTCCACGAAAACTTCGAGTTCCTCTTTAGCGGGTCAAGACTAACTTCATCGTCGTTTACTTCGTTGTCTTTGCTGTCCGAAGCCGTTGCCGGGGTATTTGCTCCCTGAGCGGCTTTCGGATCTGCCTCTTCTGCTGAGGTTGGGGAATTCGTTTTTGCGCTCATTTTTTCTAAGGGTAGTTACCAATTATGAAACGTGGCTTTTCGCCTTTTTGCAACGATTTTTTGCCGCAGTGACGCCGCCCGCGCCGCTACGCAAAACTTCGCGCCGCCGGCTGTTTTTCCCGAATTTCAAGCGGATTGTCGCCGGCGCACAAAAGTTTGCCGCCGCCGCGAAAAACCCACGCTACTTTGCCGCCGGAGCGTCGAGCCCGAATGCGGCGTGAATCGCGCGCACCGCCTCGTCTGCCTTTGCCGGCTCAATGCCGACGGAAATTTTTATCTCCGAAGTCGTGATCAATTCGCTGTTGATTCCCGCCTTTGCGAGAGCGGCAAAAAGTGTTCCGGCGACGCCCGGGTGCGAGGTCATGCCGACGCCGACAATCGAAACTTTTGCGATTTCGCCCGACGAACGGAAGGTCCCCGAGCCGATTTTTTTCAGCACGTCGTTTATCACTTTCTCCGCGCGCGCGACTTGGTCCGTGTTCACGGAAAAAGTCAGATTTGCCGCGCCCGCTTTTCCGACATTTTTGATTATCATGTCAACGGAAACGGCAAATTCGCCGAGTGCGTTGAAAATCGCGGAGAACGCCTCCGGCGTGTCCGGCAAGTCGCCAACAGTCACGCGGGTCTGCGTGCGGTCCAAGGCGACGCCGGCGACGACCGCGTCCTCCATGGTTTTTTCGAGTGCTTTCACAATTGTTCCTGGTTTGTCGTTAAATGAAGAGCGAACCTCAAAGGGGACGCCATACTTTTGGGCAAATTCGACCGAGCGCGATTGCATGACTTTTGAGCCGCTGGACGCGAGCTCGAGCATTTCCTCATAGCAAATGCGCTGCAACTTGCGCGCGTTCAAGACGATGCGCGGGTCGGCGGAATAGACGCCATCGACGTCGGTGTAGATCTGGCAAAGATCCGCGTTTATCGCGGCGGCGAGCGCAATCGCAGTCAAATCCGATCCGCCGCGCCCGAGCGTCGTAATCTCGTTTTCCGACGAAATTCCCTGAAATCCCGCGACGACGACGACCTTGCCCTCGTTGAGGCGCTCGACGATGTCGCCGCCGGTGAGCTTTGCAATGCGCGCGCGGGAGTGCAGCGAATTTGTGACAATCCCCGCCTGCGCGCCGGTGCGCGAGACTGCGGGGACGCCGATCGCGTGGAGCGCCATTGCGGTGAGCGCGATCGTCTCCTGCTCTCCGGTGGCGAGAATCATGTCCATCTCGCGGTCGTCGGGGTTTTGGCAAACGGATTTTGCGCGCGCGATGAGCTCGTTTGTGACGCCCGATCTCGCGGACACGACGACGGCGACTTTATCGCCCTTGTCCCAGAAACTTTTTATCTTGGCTGCGACGTTCTTTATGCGATCGACGTTCCCGACGGAGGTTCCGCCGTACTTCTGAACAATAATTGCCATCTTGGGAAATTTCGCGGGAGGCTATTGAAAAGAGCGTTTCCGCGCAAGTTAAGTTTGAGTTTGCCGCCTTCGCCGCGCGGGAATTTTCCTACGCGGGAAGTTCCAGCACCTGCCACGGCAAGCCGCATTTGTTCAGCATTTCCATGAAGGGGTCGGGGTCGTTTTGCTCCATGTTCCAAACGCCGGGTTTGAGCCATTTTCCCGTCATGAGCATCGCGCCGCCAATCATCGCGGGCACGCCTGTCGTGTAGCTGATTGCCTGCGATTTCACTTCGCGGTAGCACGCCTGATGGTCGCAGATGTTGTAGATGAAAATTCTGCGTTTTGCGCCGGCCTTTGTCCCCGCGATTTCGCAGCCGATGCAGGTCTTGCCCTTCGTGCGCGCGCCGAGCGTGGCGGGGTCGGGGAGAATCGCTTTGAGAAATTGGATCGGGACGATTTTTTGCCCCTGAAATTCAATCGGGTCGATGCGCGTCATTCCGACGTTTTTCAGCACGTTCAAGTGCGTGAGATATTTGTCGGAAAATGTCATGAAAAACCGGATACGTTTTAAGCCTTTGATGTTTTGGCAAAGCGATTCGAGTTCCTCGTGATAAAGCAAATATGAGGATTTTTCGCCGATGACGGGATAGTTGTACTCGCGGCGTATTTCGAGCGGCCCCGTTTCTTTCCACACGCCATTTTCCCAAAAGCGCCCGTTCTGCGTGATTTCGCGAATGTTGATTTCGGGATTGAAATTTGTCGCAAAGGGATAGCCGTGGTCGCCCGCGTTTGCGTCGAGAATGTCGATCGTCTCGATTTCGTCGAAGAGATGCTTTTGCGCATATGCGCAGAAAACGTTCGTCACGCCCGGGTCAAAGCCGGAGCCGAGAAGCGCCGTGAGCCCCGCTTTTTCAAAGCGTTCGCGATACGCCCACTGCCACGAATACTCGAAATGCGCGTGATTCGGCGGTTCGTAATTCGCGGTGTCGATGTAGTGTACTCCGGCGTGCAGGCAAGCATCCATCAGCGGCAAATCCTGATACGGCAGCGCGACATTTATCAAAATCGACGGTTTGAAATCCCGCATCAACGCGACAGTTTCCTGCACGTTGTCGGCATCGACCTTCGCCGTTTTTATCGCCACACCCGTGGAATTTTTTACCTCGGCAACAATCGCGCGACACTTGTTTTCGTTGCGGGAAGCAAGCATGATCTCGCCGAAAATCTCCGCATTTTGCGCGACCTTGTGCGCGACGACATTGCCGACGCCGCCCGCCCCGATGATGAGTGTTCTCTTGTCCATGATTCCTGTGGGTTTGTTGTGGGAAAAATAAATTGCGTACCAGCGTACGCGCGAACGCCGGCGATTAAAAGTGAAATTCTCTCAACAAGCGCAATTGCCCGCGACAAACGCATTTTGAAATTCGCGTTCCGGAAAAAATTCGGAGATGATTCGCGCAATTATGGATTTCAACGGAATTCTCCTGATCGACAAACCGCAGGAATGGACGTCGCACGACGTCGTCGCCAAAATGCGCGGGATTTTGCACACAAGGCGCATTGGCCACGCGGGCACGCTCGACCCGCTCGCAACGGGCCTGCTCGTCGTTCTCGTGGGCTCCGCGTGCAAGGCGTCGCAATATTTGATGAGCCAGGAAAAGGCATACGAGGGCACGCTCCGGCTCGGCGTCGTCACAAATTCGCAAGACGCCGACGGCGAAATCGTGGCAACAAACCCCGTACCCGCCGACTTGACCTCGGAGAAAATTGCCGCCGCCATGAAGGCGATGGAGGGCGACCAATATCAGATTCCGCCAATGTTTTCCGCGATAAAGGTCAACGGCGTCCCGCTTTACAAAGCCGCGAGAAAAGGTCAAGACATTCCGCGCGACAAACGCTTTATCCGAATCGCAAAATTCGAGATGCGGGGACGCCGCGACAACGATGTGGATTTTTTTGTCGAATGCTCAAAGGGCACATACGTGCGCACAATCGCCCACGATCTCGGGGCAAAACTCGGCGTCGGCGCGCACTTGGCGGCGCTGCGACGCACGGCGTCGGGGAAATTTACGATTGACGGCGCGATAAGCTTGGAAAAGTTGCAGGCGCTCTCGCCGGCGGAAATCTCGGCAAGGCTCCTGCCTGTCGCAGAATACGTGCCGAGCGTCGCACTCTGCTGAGCTTGGTGGCGGCGCGGGTTGGTGGTGGGAGTTGGGTTGGTGGTGAGAATTGGGTTGGTGGTGGCAACAAACTGCCACGATTGTTGTCACACGGATTTGTTCGGGACTAACGTCCCTCACGGTTGGTGGTGTCGGGGTTGGTGGCGAGAATTGGGTTGGTGGTGGGCAATATTTCTCGACAAAAATCTCGCGCAATTTCTAAACTTTTCCCCGCTATGAAAAACTTCGTTCTCGCCGGAAAAATGTTCGCGTTTATCGCGATTGTCGCAACCCTTGCGACGACAACAATCCCAAGCTTCGCGCAAGCAATTGCGCCCGCAACAAACGCAGAATCCGGCGCAAATTTGCCCAAGAGTTGCGTTCCTGCCCCGCGCCCCGAAAAGTGGTGGAATCTGCGCTACGAAGAACTCAACAAGCGCGTCGCCACGCCCGAAGCCAAGAAGGCAAAAATCGTGTTTCTCGGCGATTCGATAACGCAACTCTGGGAAAAGAACGGCAAGGCGGTGTGGGCAAAGAATTTTGCCCCGCTCGGCGCGATAAACCTCGGCATTAGTGGCGACAAAACAGAGAGTCTGTTGTGGCGCTTGGACAAAGGAAATTTCCCCGCAGACCTCGACCCGAAACTCATCGTTTTGATGATCGGGACAAACAATGCAGGCCTCAACAGCGACACGCCTGAGGACATTGCGCTCGGCATCAAGGCAATTCTCGACCGCATTGAAAAATCAAACCCGAAGACGAAAATTCTCCTCCTCGCAATCTTCCCGCGCGGCGCCGACAAAAATGATGCCGCCCGCAAAACAAACGAGGCGACAAACAAGATCATCAAAAACTACGCCGACAACAAACGCGTGTACTGGCTCGACATCAACAAGGCATTTCTCGAAAAAGATTCCGCGCAAACGCTTTCCAAGGCGATTTTCTACGACTTGCTGCATCCCACCGAAAAGGGCTACGAGCGCTGGGCAAAGGAAATTCTCCCCAAGGTAAAACAACTCTCGCACTAACCACCACCGTCCCAATTCTCACCACCAACCCGAGCCCGCCACAATGAACTGGGTTGGTGGTGGAATTTGGGTCTGTGGTGAGGCGTGGGGTGGTGGTGGGACGTTGGATTTGGGGTTGTGGTGAGCGGGTCAGTGGTGGCAACAATCTCGCTCATGCAATGCGCGATTCTCCCGCTAAGTTAGCGGGAGGGGACCACGATAGTGGTGAGGGAGTGTGTTGGTGGAACGGCGCCTGACTTTGCTCCCCACCACCAACCCAACTGCTACCACTAACCCCTCCGAAAAAAAACTCACCACCAACCTACCACAATGAGCGGGTTGGTGGTGGGCAATGGTGGCAATGGTGGTGGCGGCTTACGCGAAGTAGTTTACGCCGGCGGCGAAAATTGGCTGGATTTTGTTGCCGCAGATGTTCTTCCCGACATTGTCGCCGCAGCGCTCGGAGTGCGCCATTTTCCCGAGGACGCGCCCGCAAGGCGACGTGATTCCCTCGATTGCCTGAGTTGAGCCGTTCGGGTTGAACGCGACGTCGTAGCTCGGCGTTCCCGCCGGCGTGCAATACTGAAACGCGATTTGCCCGTTTTCGGCGAGGCGCGCGATCGTCGCGGCGTCCGCAGTGAAATTGCCCTCTCCATGCGAGGCGGGAATGCAGAACACGTCGCCGACGTTCACGTTCGCGAGCCACGGCGATTTCACGGAGGCGACGCGCGTGTGGACGTAGCGCGAGACGTGTCGACCGATTCGGTTGCGGAAAAGCGTGGGGCACGACGCGTCCATGTCGCGGATTTCGCCGAACGGGACGAGCCCGAGTTTTATCAGCGCCTGAAAGCCGTTGCAGATTCCGAGAATGAGGCCGTCGCGCTCTTTGATGAGCTTCATTGTCGCGTCGCGCACTGCGGGATTTCTGAAAACTGCGGCGATAAATTTGCCCGAGCCGTCGGGTTCGTCGCCGGCGGAAAATCCGCCCGGGATCATCAATATTTGCGCGGCAGAAATCTTTTCCGCGAGCTCCGCGAGCGAGGCGGCGACATCGTCAGGCGTCAAATTTCTCACGACAAAAATCTCCGGAATTGCGCCCGCTTTTTTGAATGCGCGCGCCGTGTCGTATTCGCAGTTTGAGCCCGGGAACACGGGAATGATGACGCGCGGTTTCGCGATTTTTGCCGCCGCGTGGGCGTTTGCGCGGGTTTCAAAGGAGAAAATTTTCGGCGCCGGCGCGGGGTCGCTCGCACTTGCCCGCGTGGGAAACACGGTTTCGAGGGTGGATTCCCAGATGTCGCGAACCGTGTCGAGGGGAATCGAATCGCCGCTCCAAGCGAGCTCTGGCGCGGCTTGCGTGGTGCCGATCTCGACGTTTTCGATCTCGGCGAGGGCGTCGTCTGCTGCGACTTCGAGAATCCACGCGCCGTATTCCGGCTTGAAAAATTCCGAGTTAGGCGCGGCGGCGAGTTTCACGCCGATTTCGTTGCCGAGCGCCATTTCTGCGAGCGCGACGGCGATCCCTCCTGCGCGAATTGCGCGCGCCGCGGACACGCGTTTTTCCAAAATCAATTTGCGGACGGTGGCGAGTTTCGCGCGCAGATCTGCCCAATCCGGCATGAAATCGGCGGTCAGCTTCGCGGGAATGCGGACGATTTTTGAGCCGATTTTTTTGAATTCCGGCGAGAGCGCCTCCGTGGCTTTCCCGGGCACAATTGCGAAGGAAACGAGGGTCGGTGGCACGTCGAGATCTCTGAACGAGCCGGACATGGAATCTTTCCCGCCGATTGCCGCGTTTCCGAGTTCCAATTGCGCAGTGAATGCGCCGAGCAGGGCGGCGAGCGGCTTGCCCCAGCGCTCCGGCTTTGTGCCGAGCTTTTCAAAATATTCCTGCAGGGTGAGGCGTGCTTTCGCGGGGTCGCCGCCGGCGGCTGTGAGGCGCGCGAGGGATTCGACGACGGCGAAGGCGGCTCCGTGGCACGGCGACCACTCAGAGACTTTCGGGTCGAAGCCGAAGCTCATGATCGTGCAATCGTCGGTTTCGCCGTCTAAAAGCGGGATTTTTGCCGCCATCGCCTCCGTGGGCGTCGTCTGCGTTTTTCCGCCAAACGGGTGCAAGACCGTGCCCGCGCCTATCGAGGCGTCGAACCTTTCTACGAGCCCGCGTTGCCCGCAGCAGCGCAGGTCTGCGAGCACGGTTTCCCAAGTTGCCTTCGCGGATTGCGGGAGCGCACCGGCGAGGAGCGGGTTTTTTATCGGGTCGGGCGCGTCGATTTTCGCGGTCGTTTCCTGCGTTGCGCCGTTTGTGTCAAGAAATTTTCTCTGCAAATCGACGATGATTTGCCCGCGCCACGTCATGCGCAGTCGTCCGCTGTCGGAGACGTTTGCAACGTGCGTGGATTCGAGGTTTTCCTTTTTCGCCGCAGCGTGAAATTTTTCCAAGTTTTCCGGCGCGATGACGACAGCCATGCGCTCCTGCGATTCGGAAATCGCGAGCTCCGTCCCGTTCAAGCCCTCGTATTTGCGGGGCACGCGGTCGAGAAAAATTTCGAGCGAGGGCGCGAGTTCGCCTATCGCGACGGAGACGCCGCCGGCGCCAAAATCGTTGCAACGCTTTATCATGCGCGAGACTTCCGGATCGCGGAAAAGCCTTTGCAATTTGCGCTCCGTCGGCGCGTCGCCTTTTTGCACTTCGGCGCAGTTTTCGAGCGCCTTCTCCGTGTGTTCCTTCGATGAGCCCGTTGCCCCGCCGATGCCGTCGCGTCCCGTGCGGCCGCCCACGAGAACGACGATGTCGCCCGGCGCGGGAACGCCGCGGACGACGTTTTCGCGCTTGCCGGCTGCGACAACGGCGCCGATTTCGAGGCGCTTTGCGACGTAGCCAGGGTGATAAATTTCGTGAACCATGCCGGTCGCGAGCCCGATTTGGTTGCCGTATGACGAATAGCCCTGCGCCGCGCCTTGCACGATTTTCTTTTGCGGGAGCTTGCCCGGGAGCGTCCGCGAGAACGGCGCGCGCGGGTCTGCGGCGCCTGTCACGCGCATTGCCTGATAGACGTAGCTGCGGCCCGAGAGCGGGTCGCGGATTGCGCCGCCGAGGCACGTCGCCGCGCCGCCAAAGGGCTCGATCTCCGTCGGGTGGTTGTGCGTCTCGTTTTTGAACATGACGAGCCAGTCCTCGGTTTTGCGCGTTCCGTCGGCGTTTTCGCTCGTCACGGGCACGACGATCGAGGCGGCGTTTATTTCTTCGGATTCTTCAAGGTCTGCGAGTTTGCCCTGTTTTTTCAACTCGCGCATGGCGAGCAGGGCGACGTCCATGAGGCAAATTGTCTTGCCGTCGCGCCCGAGCTTTTTGCGCGTGTCAAGATATTTTTCCCACGCCTTTTTGCTCGGTTCCACGAGCGGGGAATTTGCAAATTCGACGTCGTTTATGCGCGTGAGAAACGTCGTGTGCCGGCAGTGATCGGACCAATATGTGTCCAATACGCGGATTTCCGTCACGGTTGGCTGGCGCGATTCGTCGTCGCGGAAATATTTTTGGACGAAGGCGAGGTCGGCGTCGGACATTGCGAGCCCGAGCTTTTGCCTCATCGCGGAGAGTTCTTCCGGCGTCATCGCCGTGAAATTTTCCACGCACGGGATTGGCGCCGGCTCGGGGATTTTTTGCGAGAGCGTTTCCGGAATGCTTAGCGCTGCCTCGCGGGAATCCACCGGATTTATCAAATCCGCCTTGATTTTCGCCACGGATTCCTTCGAGAGCTCGCCGGCGAGAACGTAAACGCACGCCGTCGCGATGACGGGGCGTTCTTTGAGCGTGAGCATTTGGACGCATTGCGCGGCGGAATCGGCGCGTTGGTCGAATTGCCCGGGGAGATATTCGACGGCGAACACGGTGGAATTTTCCGGCACCGCGAGCTCGTTTTCCGAGACGTCGTCGATTTGCGGCTCGGCGAAAACTGTCCAGAGCGTTTTTTGGAAATCTTCTTCGGAGATCCCGTCGATGTCGTATCTTTGCGCGATCCTGATTCCTTCGAGCTCCGGTATCGAGAGCGATTCTCTGAGGGATTGAAAAACGCGGTTCGCCCGGTCGCGGAACGCCGGTTTTTTTTCAACAAAAATGCGCTTCATGTGTTTGTGGCGAGGGGAAATTCAAACTTGCATTTTCTTTCAAAGGCTTTCCCACTTGCAAAACAAAAAGCCGCAAACTGCGCCCGCCGGTGCGCGGCGGTTTACGACGATTTTTTCACGATGAGCTCAAAATCGCGCATACCCGCGACGACGATTTTCTCGCCTTTTTCTATGCTCCCCGATTCCGCCGACGCCTCGTATTGCGCGCCGTTTATTTCCACGATGCCCATGGGGCGAAACTCCGTGAGCGCCGTGCCCTCAGTGCCCACGGGCGGGAGCGAATCCGAGCGCGAACGCGCGCCGCGAAATTTTTCCGATTCGATGACGCCGATTTTCGAGCCGAGAATGATCCTGTCGCGCACCCATTTCGCCGGCAGAAATTTATATGCCAAAATGCCCGCGACGACGATTGTCGCGATGGCGATGAAGAGATTTTCCAAGGGCACCAAAAACGACGACCACGTGATGTCCAACGAGCCGTCGGGCATTTGCCAAACGTCAACCGAGCCCCAGAAAAGCCCGACGAGCAAGAGCAAAACGCCCGCGATCGCGAAGACGAAAAAGCCCGGCATCAGGAAAATTTCGACGGCGATGAGGCCCGCGCCGAGGAGAGAAATCAGAAGCCCTTCGCAGCCCGCGAGCCCCGCGATGTGCTGGAAAATGAAATACGCGGCGATGAGGGCAATGCCGATGATCCCGGGCGCACCAAAGCCCGGAGATTTCAGCTCAAAGAACAAAAGCAAGACGCCGAGCCCGAGCAGCACGGGGACAATGGGCGCGGCAAATTGCCCGATGCGCTCGTAGCCGTTGGGCTCGATTTTTTCGACGACAAAGCCCGGAAACGCCGCCGCGAGCATCTCGTCTATATCGCCGAATTTTCCCGCGCCGAGGAGCGGGCGGGCGCTGTCGCCGGAGCCGATTTCGCGCATGGCTTCGTCCGCCGTCAGCGTCAGCAGCGAGCCGGCGGCTTTCACGGGGTCGCCGTTTTCGTCGGTGAGAATTTCGCCGTTGATTTTTAAAACGTATTCGGAATCCATCATTGCGCGGATAACGTTGGCGCGGAGCGGATCTTCTTTTGAAAAGGTCTTGGTCAGGGCGATGAGGTAGGAATCGATTTTTTGCTTCATCGTCTTATCGACGTCCGCGCCGGTCGAGTTCACAACTGCTGCGGCGCCGATTTTGCCGTTGGGCGCGAAATAGATTTTTTGCGTGGCTCCGGAGATGTAGGCGCCGGCGGAAATCGCGTCGGGGTTGACAAATGCCGCCGTCGCGCCCGGGAATTTTTGGAGCATTTCGATGATGGTGAAGGTCGTCTCGAGGTCGCCGCCGGGCGTGTTCACATCTATGACGAGAGCGTCCGCGCCCGCTGCGAGAGCCTCTTTTACCCCGCGCCTGACAATGTAGAGATTCGCGCTGTTTATCTCGCCTTGGACAGGCACGACAAAGACTTTTTTGCCGCCGCCGGCGTCGGCAGAATTTTGGCTCGGGGCTTGGGCGAAAATCCCGATTGCGCCTGCGAGAAAAATCAGAAATGTGGCAAGCAAAGATTTCATCACCTGAATCTTGGCTTCGGCATTCCCGCGAGTAAACAAGAAATCTGCCACCACCATTGTTGCAGCAGGGGTTGGTGGTGAAGCGGGTTGGTGGTGGTGAGACCGGGTTGGTGGCGACAACAAAGTGCCACGGGAAGTTACCCGCGCGTTTCTCGCGCGGGAAAAAGCTTCACACACCCTCACCACTATCGTGGTCCCCTCCCGCTAACTTAGCGGGAGAATCGCGCGCCGCGTATGCAAATGGTCGCCACCACCAACCCAAGTCTCACCACCGACCCACCACAATCACAGTGGATTGGTTTTCATGATTTGCCAGCGTATTGCGGTATCGGCGTTTTCGCCGAAGCGGAGGGGACCAAATTCTTCGGCGTCCGGCATCTCGGTCGGGAAGGGCTCGGCATTGTCGGAGAACAAATCCGCGCGCTCGTCGTAGTAGGGCGTTTTCAATCCAAAAAGGTGCAGGACGCTGTTGTAAACGTAGTCGTGCGAGATGATGCCGAGGCGTTCGCGGTTGCGTGCGAGCGTTGCCCAGAGCTCCGGATTTTCCGCCTTGAATTTGTCCGACGCCCAGACGAAAAACAGCACGTGGCGCGTTCCCTTGCTGCGATAATCGCGGCCCCAAAAGCCGTTTTCGCCGAGCATGGTTCCGTGGTCGCCGACGAATATGTAGATCGCGTTTTTGTCGCGGAGTTCGTCGATAAATTTGCCGCAAAATGCGTCTGTCGCGACGAAGGTGTTGTCGTAGTTGTTCACAGCGCGCTCGTCTTTGTAGAAGAACGATTCTTTGTAAATTGGCGTGAAAACGGCGTATTTATCGAAGTCATACAGCGTGTATGGTAGGTGCGAACCTTCGCCGAGGTAGAGGTAGAATTGCCCCTGCGGCGAATTTTTCCCCGCCTCGCTGATGGTTTCTTTGATTCCGGGCAGGAGTGTTTCCGCGAGATCCGGCGTGCTGATTGTTTTCTGCAAGCCTCGGCACATCATGAAAAATCCCGCTTCGTGCGCGGTGAACACTTCGTTGTATGAGAAAAATCCGCAGGTCGTGATCCCGCTTTGGTTCAGGACGGGAATGAATGTCGGGTAGCGAAACGCGTTGTCCAAAACCGTGGAAGGCGACATGAGCCCGCGTGACGACAACAGCGTTTTTGCTGAGAACGAAACGCATTTGGGAAACGAAATCAGGTTGCCCGCCTCGTATTCGCGCATCATGTTCGGCAGCGTGTTTCGCTCATAGCCGTTGAACGGAGCGTGGTCTGCTCTGGCGCTTTCGCCAATGTGGAGAACGACGATTGGCGCGGAATTGACATGCGAAATTTCCGCCGGCACGCGCGAAATTTCCTGCGGGAGCTCGTCCAATTTTGCGAGCAAATCGAGAGCCTGTTTGTCGCCGTCGTAATAACTTTCGACCCAGCCCACCGTTTGACAAATGAGTTCCACGGGGAAAATGTAAATGCGGGCGAGGCCTTTGAAAGGCGCGAGCACGACGACAATGGCGAGAAGCGCGATAAACTTTTTCGAGTTCGGCAACCTCGCAGGAATTTTCCCGATGAGCCACGCCAAGCCGAACATCGCGGCAACAAACAAAATCAAGATAAAAATTGCGCCGAAGGAAAAGTGGCTCGCGACTTCGCCACTGTTCGTGTTGACGCAGTCCATGATGAAGCCGTAGTCCAACTTCATATTGTAGTTAATTTTTAAATACGCCGAGAACGCGCACAGGATAAAAAGCAGCGTGAAAATAATTCCGCGAACCCACAGCGGAACTTTTCGCAACACCACAAAGAAAAGCGAAAACCATGCGACGGAACACGCCATCAACACGAGGCGCCCCGGGCTGAGCTCGTTTATTTCCGGCATGGAAATGCACGTCAGAAAAACCGCCACAATCGCGATCGCCACAATCGCAATGTATGGAGGCAGGTATTTGCGGGGATTGGCGGCAATCCGGCGCGCATAGACCATCGCCACGCCGAGCCAACGTGAGAACAAATTTTTCATGTTCCCAAGATATTGACGCCCACCCCCAAAGAGTAAGAGCAGGCTCTTTTATTCTCAGTAG
>JAJPZB010000126.1 GCA_021204635.1 Opitutia bacterium
CGGAGTCGTGCATAACCCACAGACCCAACTCCCACCACCAACCCTGCCGCCACCACCAACCGAAGCTTCTCCGGCATCGTTGTCGCCACCACCAACCCAATCTTCACCACCAACCCAGGCGGCAGCGGTGGCGAAATCGCGCAATCGGTGGTAGAGGTCACACCGGAGCTTTTCGCAAGCCTCTGCGCAGGGAAATTCCCGCCCACCACCATGGCGTTTCTCGCCGGCGAGCCGAAAATTTCCGTGCGCAAGTGGAAATTTGGGGACGCGTTTCGCCCGCTTGGCGCGCCGGGGACAAAGTCGCTCGGCGACATTTTTTGCGACAAAAAAATCCCGCGACAACTGCGCCACGCGCTCCCCGTCTGCGTTGACGGCATCGGGATTGCGTGGGTCCCGGGTATTCCGCCCGCAGAAAGATTTCGCATTTTGCGCGCCGGAGGAAAGGCTCTGCGGTTGACTTACAAGCGGGCTTCTTTAAGGTAGAATGTGCTTTTTTCAATGAATAATAAAGACAGCAACAACAAGAAAAACTCCACGTCGAGATTGGATGTGCGAGTTCTCGTGGTGTGGCTCGCCATAATTTGCGCAATCTCGCTTCTGCTGCTCAAAACGCCGGCGGGCGAAGAAGAGATGGCGATGGAAATCCCGATGAGCCAGCTTTTGAAACACGCCGAAGCTGGCGAAATCGAGAAGGTCGAGGTCAAAGAAGACACACTCGCCGGCGAGCGCTATTACAATTTTTCGGGAGAAATCAAAATCGGCGACAAACAGAAAAAGTTCCGCGCCGCAGGGCGTTTGTCGCCGGAAGAATTTTCATCTTTGCGCGAAAAAATTCAGTCGTTCTCGGAGCCGCCGTCAAAGACGTTGTTCTCGTCGATGCTCATAGGGATTCTTCCGACGCTGATTTTTGTCGCGCTCATCGCGTTCATTTTCTTCCGCATTTACAAGCGCAATCAGGCAGGGCAAATGGCGTTCATAAGCTCGCGGGCAAAGATGATAGACAAGGAGCACTCCAAGGTCACATTCGCCGATGTCGCGGGCTGCGACGAAGCAAAAGAAGAAGTCGCCGAGGTCGTGGATTTTCTCAGGGATTCCAAAAAATTCTCGGCAATCGGAGGTCGCGTTCCAAAAGGCGTTCTGCTCGTGGGACCTCCTGGCACGGGAAAAACGCTGCTCGCACGCGCTGTCGCTGGCGAGGCAAACGTGCCGTTCCTCTCGATTTCGGGTTCGGATTTCGTCGAACTCTATGTCGGCGTCGGCGCCTCGCGCGTTCGCAACACATTCGAGCAGGCGAGAAAAAATTCGCCTTGCATCATTTTCATCGACGAAATTGACGCCGTCGGGCGCCAGCGCGGGCAAGGCATTGGCGGTAGCGGCACCGAGCAAGACCAAACGCTCAACTCGCTGCTCGTCGAGATGGACGGATTTGATCCTGCGGCAGGAATTATCGTCATCGCGGCGACAAACCGCCCCGACGTTCTCGACGCTGCTCTGCTCCGCCCGGGGCGCTTTGACCGCCAAGTTTACGTCGATTTGCCCGACTTGAAAGGGCGCGAGGCAATTCTCAGCGTCCACGCAAAAAAATTCCGCATGGCAAAGGGTGTCAACCTCGAGCTCATGGCGCGGACGACGACGGGCTTCTCCGGCGCCGATCTGGCGAATTTGCTAAACGAGGCCGCTCTCGCCGCAGTTCGCGCGGGCAAAAAGGAAATCGACATGCTCTCGCTCAACGAGGCGCGCGACAAAATTTCCTACGGTCGCGAACGCCGGCTCGTGATGAGCGACTTTGACCGCAAAAAAACGGCGTACCACGAAGCGGGACACGCGCTCGTGCAAGTGCTCATAGACGACGATCAGATGCAGTTGCATAAAGTCACGATTGTCCCGCGCGGCGGCGCGCTCGGCATGGCAGCATTCATGCCGACGAAAGACATTCTCGGCTATTCCAAAAGCCAGTTGGAAAACATGATCTGCACATCTATGGCGGGGCGCGTCGGCGAAAAAGTCTTCACCGGCGAGCTCTCAAACGGAGCTTCAAGCGACATCAAAAACGCGACATCGATGGCGCGCCGTATGGTCTGCGAATGGGGCATGAGCGACGATCTCGGGCCGATTTTATACACGGAAAATCAGCACGATTTCTACCTCGGCCGCGATTTCTCGCGCACGAAAAACGTGAGCGAGGCGACTTTGCAAAAAATCGACAAAGAGGTTCACGATGTCGTCGCAAAGCAATATGCGCGCTGCGAAGATCTGATTTTGGGCCACGCCGAGGCGCACAAAAAAATTGCGGAAGCGCTTTTGCACTACGAGACGCTCGACGCCGTCCACGTGCGTGAAATCATAGAGCAAGGGGAAATCAAAACTCCGGTGTTCTACAAATCGCTCGCGCAAAAAGACGCGGAAAAAATTGCGAAAAAAGGGAAGTCGGAGCCATCGACGACGATTATCCAGATAATAAAAATTGCCGGCAAAAATTCCGGCAGCAAAGCGGCGAGGAATTAGGCAAAATGAAAACTCCGACGCCAAAAATTTTCCTTGATTGCGCGGCAAAGCTCGCGGGCGCAACCGCGATGTTTGTCGCGGCACTTTGCGGCGCCTTCGCGCAGGAAACTGCCACGCCTGCCGGAAACAGCAGCGACAAAACAGGGACGGACAACTATGCCGCCGCAAGAAACCTCGCGTCTTTGGGCACGCGCGAAGTGTTGGAAAAAATGACGCCGGAAGAGCGCCGCGCGCTCGATTTTCGCCTCGGCATGCGCGACTACATCAAGGCAGACGTGAATGGCGAAATAATTTTGCTGGAAGATTTGCGCCGCGAAACATCTCGCGGAATGCTCATCTTGCAACGCGAAGCCAAGTCGTCAGAGGAATACATGCAACGCCAGGAGCAACTCATCTTGGACACGATGAAGCGCTACACCGAGATGTATCTGCTCGTCGGGGAATTTAAGGAAAATTCTGCGGCAATGGCGCAACTCTCGGACGAATATGTCAAGCCGCAAATCGACAGCATCGTGGCACGCGACTTCGACGGCGACCGCAGCAAATATTTGGCATACCTGCAAGCCTCCGGAAGCAATCCCGAGCGGGAAATGGAGCGCTTAAAAAACTCTATCATCGAGCAAAACCAAAACTGGATGATCTCGCAAAAGGTGCCGTTGGAAGTTTCGCCGATGGACGTCTATCGCGCCTATCAGCAAAACATCGACCAATACAGGACAAGCGCGCGAGTCGAGTTCGCGCAAATCGTGATTTACGCCGGCGCCGCGCAATCCGACGACTACGTCGCCCGCGCCGCAAAAAATCTCGCGGAAAGACTGCGATCGAGCACCGATCCCGACGCCTTTGCCGACGCAGCAAAGGTGTACAGCCGCGACGAATTTCGCACAAACGGCGGATATGTGGGCTGGCGAACTTTCGACGACCTCAGCGCGCCCGTCATCGAAAAAATAAACTCCGTAAGGCCGGGCGAAACGACCGACGTCCTCGAACTCGTCGATGGAAGCAACCGGCGAATGTTTGCGATTTTCAAGGTTTTGGACAAACGCGAAGCCGGCGTCATTCCGCTCGACGACGTCCGCGAGCAAATTGAAAACGCACTTCGCGCCAACGCCATGACGCGCGCTCGCGACGAAAAGCTCGAGGAGTTGCGGCAGCGCTTTTTCGTGCAGTGGTTTTGAAATCGGACGCGGGAGATTCCATGGCACGCGCGGCGGAAAACGGCGCTTCGGCGGCACCCGAAAATTCGGAGGAAACGAAAAACTTCGTAGTCCCCGAAGGGATTGACCGCGAGCGCGCCGACAAGATTCTCGCCGGGGCGTTTCCGGATTTCAGCCGCTCGCGACTGCAAAAAATCATCGATTCGGGGCGGGTGTCATTCGCGCAAACCGGCGAGCTGATCACGCGCAAAACTCCGCTTTCGGGCGGCGACGAACTCGCGATAAAATTCCCGCAGGCGACAATTCCCGCACTCATCCCCGCAGAAATCCCGCTCGACATCGTTTTCGAGGACGACGATATCGTTGTCGTGAACAAAGAGCCCGGCATCGTGACGCACCCGGGCGCCGGCACCGGCGGCGACACTCTTGTACACGCCCTGCTCCACCACACACACGGCAAACTCGCGGCAGCCGGCGGCGAAAACCGCCCTGGCGTCGTCCACCGCCTCGACAAGGAAACTTCGGGGCTGATCCTCTTCGCGAAAACCGACGCCGCATACTACGCACTCGTGGAAAAATTCCGCGATCGCGAGATGAACAAAGAGTACATCGCTCTCGTGGATAAGGCGCCGGATCTTCTCGCCGGCACGGTTGACGAACCCATCGAGCGCCACCCGACAAACCGCCTCAAAATGGCGGTGCGCGAAAATGGCAAGCCGGCGCGAACGGACTGGTTTGTCGAGGAAAAATTCGGCACAGACGCCGCTCTCGTGCGCTGCATTTTGCACACGGGGCGCACGCACCAAATCCGCGTCCACATGGCGTTTATCGGGCACCCGATTCTCGGCGACCGCACCTACGGGAAAGTCGTCGCGCGCCACGCCGGCTGGCCGCTTCCGCGAGTAATGCTCCACGCCGCGCGACTTTGCCTCGACCACCCGATCACGGGCGCACCGCTCGAATTTTCCGCGCTCCCGCCGCCGGATTTCGCCAATCTCGCGACATACCTGCGCGAGCGCTTCGGCTCCCGCCTCTATTCCCACCGCCGTTAGCGCCCCGCCCTTTTCCACGCCCACCAACCGCATTCCCCGCAAAATTTCCAATGAAAAGACTGCTTCCATACTACTCGCTTCTGTTGGAAGTTCGCTGGATGTTCTTCTGCTCAATGCTTTGCGGATTAATCTCCGGCGCGGCGAGCGGATTTGGGCTTCCGCTGATGCTGAGAAAAGTGTTGCCGGTGCTGTTTTCCGCGAGCGGGACGCCGGAGGACTTGGTCTTGTTCGACCCCGCGACAACGAGCTTTGCGGGAATCAGCTTCGCCGGGCTTCCCGCAATCGTGATCCCGGCGGAACACGTTTTGCTCTTCGCCATCATGCTTTTGCCGGTCGTATTCGTCATTCGCGGCGTGGCGATGTTTGGGAACATGTATCTGCTGAACGTGTGCGGAATCCGCGTCTTGGAAGGCGTGCGAATGCGCCTCTTTCGCCGCCTGCAAGAACTCCACCTCGGTTTTTTCAACAAACACAACTCCGGCGATTTGCTCAGCCGCACGATGAACGACACCATGCTCGTGAAAAACTCCATCGTTGAGGCGACAAACGACCTTATAATCCAGCCGTTCACGCTCATCGCGGCAGTTTCGTTTGTCATATGGCAGGCGGTAAAAAATCCGGCGACAATGCAATTCCTGCTCTGCCTTTTGCTCGTCCCCGCAACGGTTTTGCCAATCCGCATAATCGGCAGGCGCCTCGAAAAGCGCTCCCGAAGCGCATTGCAAACGGCCGGCGAGTTGTCCGGCGTGCTGACCGAGAGCCTGCAATCGCCGCGCGAAATCCGCTCCTACAACTTGCAAGAGCGCGAGTGCAACCGCTTCCAGAGCTTTGTCCGCAAATACCTGCGCCTCCAACTCAAGGTCGTGAAGTACGACAAAGCGATTACGCCGTCGATCGAAATTGTCTCGGCGTGCACGATCTCGTTCGCGGTTTATCGCGCCGCCGGCGTCGGGCTCGACATCGACGCCGTCGTGGCTCTCGTCGGCGCGCTCTATTTTGCCTATGAGCCGATCAAAAAAATCGGCAAGGTCAACAACCGCCTGCGCGAAGGTCGTTCCGCGCTCGCGCGCATGGAGGAAGTCATCAACACCGAAAACGAAGTCCCCGACCCCGAGAATCCGAAGCCGCTCGGGACCTGCCACGGAGACGTCGAGTTTGAGAATGTTTCGTTTCGCTACGACCCCGACGAACCGGTTTTGAAAAACATTTCGTTCTCCGTGAAAGCCGGCGAGACGGTCGCCCTCGTGGGCCCCTCGGGCGCGGGCAAAAGCACCGTCGCGAACCTGATTCCGCGATTCTACGACGTTCAAATTGGTGCTGTGAAAATCGACGGCAACGACGTTCGCGAGCTCGCGCAGAAGGAAATTCGGCAAAACATCGCCATGGTCTCGCAAGAGCCGATTCTTTTCAGCGACACCGTTTACAACAATGTCTTGCTCGGAAAGCCGGACGCGACGCGCGAGGAAGTCGAGGAAGCGCTGCGCAAAGCCTCTGCGGCGGAGTTCGTCGCGAAGTTGGAAAACGGCGAGGAAACGATTGTCGGAGAACGTGGCGGGCGGCTTTCCGGCGGGCAACGGCAACGCATTGCAATCGCGCGAGCATTTTTGAAAGACGCACCCATCCTCATTCTCGACGAGGCAACTTCCGCGCTCGATTCCGAGAGCGAGGCTGAAATCCAAAATGCGCTCTCCGAACTCGTGAAAGGCAGGACGACATTCATGATCGCCCACCGCTTTTCGTCGCTGCGCACCGCGACGCGGATTCTCGTCTTCGACAAAGGCGAGATTGTTGCCGACGGCACGCCCGAGCAGGTTTACGACACCTCCGCGCTCTATCGAGAACTGCGCGACAAACAACTCTCCGAGATGAAGGGGCTTTCCACCACCGTCGCGACCACCAAGCAACCCGCCACCGTGCAATAAAATGAATCGCGGCAACAAAGAAAATCCACGCAGGCGTTCCCTCCACCAACCCGCCACCACCAACCCGGCTGCCACCACCAAGAAACCCGCAACGGTGGTGAAGCCCCGCACCACCACCAACCCACCCACCACCAACCCGATATCCACCACCAACCCGGCCTCGCGGCAACGCGCGTGGTTGCTCGGGATTTGCGGAATGGGCGTGGGTCCGCTCGCAATTTACATGAGTGGCGAGGGCTGGGAAGTCTCCGGCTGGGACGACGCCGCAGAATCTCCCATGCGCACATTTTTGTCCGCCGCCGGAGTGAAATTTTCAAAAATTGCCCCGCGAAACGTCTCCGTTGTCGGCAGGTCAAGCGCGGTAAAGACGGGGAATCCGCTCTACGCCGAGGCGGAAAAAAGTGGCGCGAGGCTGTTGAGGCGCGGCGAACTTCTCGCAGAACGCGCGGCAACAAAAAAACTGATCGCGGTCTGTGGTAGCCACGGGAAGACGACGACAAGCGGCATTCTCGCGCAATCGTTGCTCGCCGCCGGAATAGACGCGGGCTACGTGCTCGGCGGGCTCTATCGCGACGCGGAAATGCCGCCCGCGCATTTTTCCGCCACCACCGACTGGCTCGTCGCCGAAGTCGATGAAAGCGACGGCACGATTAAAAATTTTTCTCCCGAGATTTGCGTCCCCGTGAATCTCGATTGGGATCACCCAGACTATTACAAAACCGAGGCAGACCTCGAAAAAACATTCCGAGACCTCTTTGAGCGCACGCGACGCGCCGTAGTCATTCCTGCCGAAAACGAGCGCCTCGCGAGATTGACGCGCGGGCTGAAAATTCCGGTTTACACGGTGGGCGCGGGCGGCGATTTTTCCGCGCGAGTAGTCAGCGCCGGCGCCGCAACAACGCAGGTCGAAATCGGCGGAATGTTTCCCGCAGGCACGCTCGAATTGCCTCTGTCGGGAACGTTCAACACGCAAAACGCCCTGCTCGCCCTCGCGGCAACGGTGCTCGTCTCCGGCGGAAAAATCGGCGTCTCGCCGCTCGGGAAATTCTCGGGAATGCGCCGGCGCCAAGACGTTCTCTACTCGGGCGCGCACCTGAAAATTTTCGCCGACTACGCGCACCACCCGACGGAAATCGCCGCATTTTTGCGCTTCCTTGGCGAGACCCAGCTCGCGAAGATTGTCGCGGTGTTTCAGCCGCACAGATACTCGCGTACGCGGCAATATGCCGCAGAGTTCGCCCGCGCGCTCGCGATAGCCGACAAAGCCTTTATCCTACCGGTTTACTCCGCCGGCGAAGCCCATGTCCCGGGCGGCGACACTGCCGACATCATCGCAACAATCCCCACCACAAACACAAAAATCCGCGCCTGCAACAATGCGGACGCCGCACTCGCGGAACTGCGCAAAATCGCCGACAACGCTTTCCAACACAATGACGACGTCGTCATCGCGTTCATCGGGGCGGGCGATATCGACCGGATTGCCGCCGCCGTTTTCGCCAAGGAAATGTGGTTGCGCTCGGCGGAATCTCCCGCCACAGGTCAAGAAAATTTCGCCGCAACAATGCGGAAAGAACTCTCGGCGGAAACAACGTTTTGCGAGGGAAAAAGTCTCGCACCACTCACAACTCTCGGCGTCGGCGGGAACGCAAAATGGTTTGCAGAGCCGGCAACAGAGAGCGACATCGAGGCTTTGTTGCGGGGCGCACGCGTGTGCGGAATTCCCGTCGCCGTTATTGGGAACGGCTCAAACCTGCTCGTCCCGGACAGTGGTTTCGACGGTCTCGCAATCCGGCTCGCAGGCGCGGCGTGGGGGAAAATTTCCCGCGTGGGCGACGACAAACTCCGCGTCGGCGCGGGCACGCCGCTGAAACGGCTCTGCGCGTTTGCGGCGCGAGAATGCCTCGGCGGATTCGAGTTTCTCGACGGAATCCCGGGGACGCTCGGCGGCGCGTTGCGCATGAACGCCGGCGCGCACGGGAACTCGATTTTCGACCGCGTCGTCGCGGCGGAATGGCTCATGCCTGACGGTTCTCGCCGGAGCGCGACGCGCGAGCAACTTTCCCCGACATACCGCGATTGCCCCGAGTTTCACGGCGCGATAATTCTCTCGGCGGTTCTCCGCGCGGAGGCGCCCCGCCCCGAGAGCGAGATCGTCGCGCGACAAAAAGCCTTTGCCGAAATCCGCAAAAAATCCCAGCCGCGGGAACGCTCCGCCGGGTGCGCGTTTAAAAATCCGCCGGGCGACAGCGCCGGCAGGATCATCGATTCCCTCGGGCTGAAAAATTCCGCAGTCGGCAAGGCGAAAGTCTCAAACGTCCACGCAAATTTCATCACGACGGGCAAAGGCGCAACGGCGGCGGACGTCGCGGAGCTGATTCGCAAAATTCGCGGCATCGTGAAGGCGGAAACGGGCACCTTGCTCGTGCCGGAAATCGTTTGCCTCGGCAAAAATTGGGAGCTTTAAAATCGCGCCGCAACGCAGGCAGAAACAAATTGCCGGTTTTACCGTTTGACAGAACCGCCTGCGAGTATCGAAATTCTACCCATGCGCGCCGCGTTTTGCATTGTTCCCTCCGTCCTGCTTGTCCTTCTCGCCGCAAAGTCGATAGATCTCGCGAACGACAAGTCTCGTTTGGAGGCGCGCGTATCTGAGCTTTCGGCATCGAGAAACATCGAAATCGACGAATTGACGGCAAAGCTCAAAACGCAAACTGACCGCGCCGCCGCGCTCGCGACCTCAAACGTGGAACACAAGGCGGAGCTGCGGAAACTCGCCGCCGCACTCGAAAACGCGAACGACAAAATCGAAACTTCGCTCGTAAAAATGCGCGAACAGGCAGCGGAATTGGAGAAAAACAGGAAACTCATTTTCGATGTCGAGAAAAAACTGAAATCCGCAGAATCCGCTCTCGCAACCGCACAAAAAGCCGTTGAAAAAGAAAAAGCCGCAGAAGAGCCGGAGCAATTTGAACTCAACCAAGACGTTTACACGAAGCGCTTTCTCGCGATTTCATCGCGCCTGAACAAAGAAATCGATATCGCGAAAAAGAAAAATCCGCCGGAGCGTCCCAAAAAATCTCAGGGCGCATTCGCAAGCGGCTGGGCAACGACATCGTCGGACGCCGCGCCGGCGCACGTCCGCGTCGCAGAAAAAATCCTGCGCCAGCTCGAGAGCGAGAACAAACCTTCGCAAAAGCTCTACGCCGCCGTCTCGGCAGAAAAACAGCGCTGGGCAAACGACAAAACGAAGCGCGAATATCTCTCGAAATGCGCAATTCAACTGCGCCGCGACCTCGAGCAATTTTCCTCCACCGAGAAAACTTACTTGGACGAGTGAGCGCGTTTGTCGCGGCGCAAATTCGGCAATTGTCGGCAAAATCGCTTTGCCGCGCAGGAGAAATGCGGGTAGAATGGCGCACAAGATGAAATTTCCTGCTACTGTAAGAGGAGGCATTCGCGCGTCTGTTGTTGCGCTCGTGATGTTTGGAGCGATTTTTTCTGCGACTGAAATCTTTGCCGACGAAATAAAGATTGACCCCGCCGTCGCCGGCGAAAGCAAGACCGGACGCGAGTGGTCGGACGTTGCTGCCATGAAAAAACGCATGGCGAAGAAAATTCTCGCGGCTTTCCCCGATTCCGACAAGGGGATCTCGAGCAAGAGCGTGGACGAATTTCTCAAAGCGCCGGAGAACAGAATGCTGCTCGCACGCTGGTATTTCGTCGAACTCGCGGGCGACAAGGCGATTGCGGCGGCAGTAGAAAAGAGTGCCGAGCGCCGCACATTTCTGCGCTTCCTCTCGTCGCCGGAATGGCTCGAAGGCTATCTCTACTCGGGCGAGCCGAAAAACGCCGACACATTTTTGGAGATGATGCTCGCGATTTTGAAGAAATATCCCGACGCGGAAAAAGACCCCATGCTCCGAAAAATCGCAACGACAACGGCGGCAGAATTTTCGCGCAACGGCTGGAGCAAAGACGATCCCGCGCGCGTCGCGAGACGATACAAATTTTTCGCAGACAGCTGGAAAGGCGAAAAACTCAACGTGGTTTTCGACGACCTCGATTATTGGGATATGCGCATTGTCTGCGGCTGGAAGGGGAACGACGAATACGGGAACGAATATTCCCTGCGTTGGTCGCGCGACAATGTGAAGCTGTCGGAAAAAGGCTACGCGAGCCCCACGGAAATTCACCAACTCAATTACCGCCTGTTCAGCAAACTCGGCGACAGCGTCCAAACGGGCGAATACTACGCGCCGTTCCGCAAGCATTTCAGCAACAAGCGGGGGGAGACGAACAAGCCCGCGATGGCGTTTGAGGTCGGCGCAGTCTGTGGCGGCGTCTCGCACTTCGGCGCCACGGGCGCAATCGCCAACGGCATTCCCGCGCTGACGATGGGCGAGCCGGGGCACTGCGCCTTCGCCGTCCGCGTGAACGGGCAATGGCGCGCGAACAACACGATTAGCTTCCGCCGGCAGGCGCACTGGCGCTGTTTCGGCGGGCCGGAAGCCGGGAGTTGGGCGTTTCTCATCTTGATGCAAGACATGTTTTCCGATCAGAAAAACACGGTGCCCGCACTGCGCAAATACGCTCTGGCAAAGTTTTTCTCCACGCAAGACAGGCGCAAAAAAGCCGCGGCAGAGCTCTACGAATTCTCGCTCGCCCAACAGCCGTTGAACTACATTGTGTGGCGCGACTACTGCGACTACGCGAAAGAGCAAAAGGCTGGAGGAAAATTTTGGATGAAGACAAACGAAAAAGCCGTCTCCGCGTTCATCGAAAAATATCCCGACGTCTGCGCGCGCGTCCTCGAAAGATTCATCTACCCCAACCTTTTCCCGCTCGTAAAAGACGACAAAACGAAATTGGAAATCACCGAAAAATTTTTCAAAAATCTCGACGCGCTCGGGCCTTCAAGTTGGGAGATGGAAAAATTCTGGGACGTGCAGAAAAAATACTTCGGCGACGCCGGCGGGAAATATGTCGCGCTCGGCAAAAGCCTGCTGAAAGACAAAAAGGAATACAAAACGCTCTTCGACAATTGGGCGGCGGGAAATCCGAGGAAGGAATAATTTTTTATGAAAAAGATTTTGTTTGCATTTTTCATGTTTCTCGCGGCGGGCGCACTCTTCGCGGGGCCTGAAAAAAAGACCTACGAACAGGCAATAAAAGGAAATCCGGCTGACGGCGTCGTCGTGTTTCTCTACGGCGCAGACTGGGAAAAAGTCGGGCCGAAGCTGCTGAAAACGCTTTGGACGAACAACAAAGTCCGCAGCGCCTGCGGTGGCGCGCCGCTCGTCGCAATCCCGATTTATCAGCGCCCGAACGAGCGCGAGGAAGCGCAGGAAAAGGAAAAGCGCAAGGGATTTTCGCTCACGAAAAACGTGAAGAGCTATCCGGCAATCGTCATGCAAACCTACGCGGGCACAGATTACTACGTGGTTTATGGCGACGAAATTTTGCAGCCGCCGGAAAAAGTTGCTGATCTGATGAAAGAGAAATTCGAGCTTTACAAACAGCAGCGAAATTTCCTCAAAGCCGCCGAAAAAGCAAAGGGCAAAGCCAAGGCAAAGGCATATGCGCAAGCCGCGACAATCGAGGGGATTTTGCCGCCGCCAAATTTCAGGAAAGTCATCAAAGATAACGACCCGCAACTCTCCGAGCCCGTTTGCGCCCGCGCGGTTTTCGACGTTTACGAAGTCTTCACGAACTACACTTTCAAAGACAAAGACAACCCGAACACGAAAATGTTCACCGTGCCCGAGGCCTTGTCGAAACTCGAAGAACTGACGTCGGGCGACACGTATTCCGTCACGCAAAAGCAGGAAATTTACGCCGCCGCGACCGGTTTTCTGCGCCGCAACAAATACGACAAGGAAAAGCTTAAAGCGCTTTACGAAAAAATGATCGCGCTCGCGCCCGAATCGATGTGGGCAGACGTCGCGCGGCAATCCATCACTCTCTGGTGCAAATGAGAAGCCCGCTAACATGGCTCTTCCGGCGCATTTACAGCCGCTACGACAGCCTCGTCAGCCTCGCGCTTCCGCAGGCGTGGAAGCAGACGCGGCCGCCGCTCGGCGAGCGCATAATTCGCTATTTCTTCGGCGCGCCGTTCAGCGGCGGCTATTCGCCGGAATCAATTTTTTGGCGCTGGGCGGCGAGGGTATTTCTCGCCATCGCATATATCTTTTTCCTGTGGTTTTTGGCTGAAAGCTTCATGGCGTGGAATGTTTTCAGCGGCGACTAACTCGCGATTTGTATGAAAATTTTAATTACGCTTGGAGCGACGCGCGAATTTTTCGATCCAGTGCGCTACATCTCAAACCCGTCGAGCGGCAAGATGGGAATCGCCATCGCAAACGCCGCGCGCGAGCGCAATTGGGAAGTTGAGATTGTGGCGGCAAATTGCTCGCTCCCGCCGCCCGCAGGTGCAAAGATTTTCCCCGTGACAACAGGCGCGGAAATGCTCAATGTCGCGCAAAAACGCTTTCCGCGCTGCGACATCTTTGTCGCAGTCGCCGCAGTTTGCGACTTTCGCCCGAAACACTTTGAGCCGCAAAAACGCAAGAAAGACGGCAACAATCTCGTCGTGGAATTGGTGCCGACGACAGACATTTTGAAAACTCTCGCGGCGCAAAAAACCTCGCAACAAACCGTCGTCGGATTCGCCGCAGAAACGCAAGATGTCGAGGCATACGCGCTAAAAAAATTGGCAGAAAAAAATCTCGACCTCATCGCCGCAAACCGCGTCGGCTACGGGAACGACGGCGCATTCGGTTCCGACGACAACGCCGTCGTCCTGCTCGGGGCAAACGGCTTCCGCAAGGCATTTCCGCTCGCGCCCAAGACTGAGATTGCGCGCGGTCTCATCGGCGAAATTGCGAAATTTCACGCCGCGAAAACGGGCGCAGTGCCGCCGGCTAATTCATAAATTCGCGGAGGTCGCGCGAGATGCCTTCCAACTTATCCTGCCACTCGTGCAGCGCCTGATTCACTTCCGGATACGAAAACTTCATCGCGTCCGTCATCGCCTGCATTTCGCTTGCAGCCGCGTTCAGCCGCGCCGATATCGCTTTGAGCGAGGCGAGAGTATCCGCCAAAACGTCGTCAAAATTCTCGTCGCCGTTCTCGATTTTCTCGGAAAGTTTTCCGAGGTTTGCGTTGAGCTCGCGCAATTCGCGCCCAAATTCCTCCGCGTCGAAAATTTCTGCGAGCCGCTTCGTGCCCGAGACTGCGGTCGCGTTGACTTTTTCCATGTCGATTGCGCCGAACATCTCCGAAATATTTTCCATGTCGCGCTGAAAACTCTTGATTTTCGCCGGGAATTCCTCCGCACCGCTATCGTCGAGTTTTTTATTCAAGATGTCGGCAATCGGCTCTTCGTCGATTTTCGCAATCGGGATTTCGGGATTCTCCGCCTCCGGGTCGTGCGCAAAATACGCAGTGCTCCCCTTGTCAA
>JAJPZB010000130.1 GCA_021204635.1 Opitutia bacterium
GCGAATCCGCGTTTGCCGAGATATCGCGGAGATCAAAATCGCTGGACGCTGTTTGGGCGAACGTTTGTCGCGGTTCCCTGCCCGCCTGAAATTCAAAAGTTCGCGTGTAATCTTGATTCGCCCTGGTTTGCGACGCTGGCGGAGATTCAAAAAAAATGCTCCGGCTGCGTGTTTGAGGAGGATCGGAAATGGTGCTTTTTTACGCCGCCATGCTATAAAGACAGCCGCGAGGACGGATTACATGTTCGATTCCGCGAGGAAACGCCGGAAGAAAGGGAGAGCGGCGAATTGGTGTTTTGATTTTTGTTGACTGATAAATATCGTGAAGCAAATTATCCTTTTGTCATGAAACTTTCTACAAACGACAAGCCGCCGATCACGGTTAATCTTACATTTTTCGGGGCGTATTTTTTGATTTTGGCGTTGTTTTTTCTATACGGATATAAAGATAAATGTGCCCCGCATAGTCTTTCTTTTATTGCCGCGACGCGGGCGTATGAGATTTCAAAGTATTGGTTTTATTGCATTGTTATCTGGTTTTATTACTTTGTGCTTTTTTGTGCAGTTGCAATTGTCATTATGTTGTGGTGATTTTTACTCGATTATTTTGAGCATGTAGGCGGCGCAGACTGACATTGTCTCGCAGTCGAAGTAGTGGTTTGGGCGCGAGCCTTTTTTTAGCCAGATTGGTTTATCGTTTTTAAGAGAGCGAATTTCGGAAGAGAGCATTTTGATGTAGTTTGCCGGCGCGTCTGTCGGGATTTCCCATGTTGCTCCGGAGGTGTTTGCGCGCAGGTTTGCGAGGGTGTCTTTGCATGCGAGGTTTGAAAAAAAATACATCTCGCATTTCCCTTTTGCGCCGAGGGAGACGATCTTTTTTTCGGAATATGCGCGCAAGACGGTTTGCGAGCCTCTGCCGTGTGGGAAGTTTGGATTTTCGTGACCGCGCAGTGCGATCCAGCCTCGTTTTGCGCATTCGGAATGGACCTCTGTCATGCGGAATCCGCAGTCGATGAATGTCAACCGCTGGGCGACGGCGAATCGGGCGCGGGCTGCGTCGAGTTCGTCGAAGCTCTGAACGATTCCGCAGGTGACGAGCCGAGACGCTCCGGAGGGCGACCACGCGCGGATGACGTAGTAGAAATAATCTTGCTGGACATCGACGGTGAGGAAACGCAGGGCTGGCGCGGATTTGTCGGAGGAGAGTTTTCGTTCGATGAATTTTTTTGTTTTTTGGTCGAAGACGCCTTCTTTTTCCCAGCTGAATTTTTGGTTGTTCATTTTGTATCCGGATTGGATTGGGAGAATTGCGGCGTCGAAGTCGGTTGCGTCTTCTTTCCATGTTTCGGCGAGGCGTTTTTGGATAAAAGCTTTAAGGTTTTCGGAGTTTCCTTTTTTTGCTGATTTTTCGGCGCGGACAAATTCTTCTGCGAGCAAGCCCCAGTCTGTCGTTGCGAGAGCGTTCCAGTGGAATCCTTTGTTTTCGGGAGCGGCGAACGGGTTTTGTGCGACGAATTTTGCGGAAGCGTTCATTTTTTTTCTTGTGGCGACGGTGTTGGTAAATTCGGCGTGGCAATTTTCGCAGAAGTATCTTGCGGATTCGCGGAGGGCGGCGAAGTCGGTTTCTCCGGTGTCTGTTTTTTGGGAAGCGTCGAATGCGAGTTGCGACCAGCGGAAGGGCTGGACAGTGCCGCAATGCGGGCAAGTGAAGCACCACTCTTTTTGATTGGTGGTTTTGAATTTTTTGTCGGTGTCGTCGTTCTCGAACGAGCCTTGCGAGGCGAAGACGCATTTGCCGAGATATCCGAATGCGGCGACGCGTGCCTCAGCTTCTGCCATTCTCCCGGGTTCCCAGAGCCATGTTTCGTCTCCGAAGAGCCAGCGAATGGAGCGGCGTTGGAGGTTTCTTTTGTTTTTTGCTCCGAGGATCCACAAAGACATCCCGTTTTTGAAAATCATTGTTTTGTTGCGGAGTTTGTTGTGGTCGAGCGGGAAGAGGTTTTTGACGGGAGGGCAATTCTCGAAGAGCGGTCGGAGGCGGCCTTCACCTTGGTCTTTTGCGGATTCGTCGGTGATGTCGAGCCAGAGGGCGGGTCCGGGCGCATTGGCGATTATGTATGCGAGAGCAATTTCCGGCGCGAGTGTTTTTCCGGATTGAATGCACGCGGAGATGCACACGAGGCGGGAGCGGGGATTGAGAATTTCATCCATCACGTCGCGGATCATTGGCGAGTTTTCGGCGCGGAATGGTCCGGGGATTGGCGAATATGGAATTTCTTTGATGTTTTGCTCAGCCCATTGGGCGGGCGATGTTTTTTCGCCGGGCTTCCAGCCTCGCGCGAATGCGTTAAAGAGTTTCGTCGTCTGAGAAGTTGACGGTGGAAATTGTTGTTGCAAAATCATGGTGAAATTTTTCGAGGATATCGAGGATTGCGGGGAGCTGTTCGCGGGGAATATTGATTGCGCCTGCGAGCGCGTTGAACAGGTCGCACGTTACGGCGCGTTTGTGGCGGGCTCTCAGGATTGAAGAAAATTTGAATGCGGCGTGCTCTGCGTCTGCGAGCGGGATTAGTTCGCCGCGACGGGCGGCGAGGTCGAGTTCGGCCTTTTCGGCTTGTGCCTGCTCCTTTCGGAGGCGGGCGACTTTGAGCTCTGCGGCGACGGATTGTGCGGGCTCGGAATCGTCGAGAGTGCCCTGCTCGATTCTTTGTTTCCGTTCAGCCATGTATTTCTTCCAGCGCTCGATGTTCAGAGTGCCATTTGAGTTTCTGCCCGGGTTGCCGGGCTCTTTGAGTGCGCGGTCGATTGTTGTTTTTGAGACGCCGACGGCGGCGGCGAGGTCTGCGACGCATGTTGCGACGGTGCGTTGCCACTCTCCGAAGAGCGTGGAATATGAGTTTTTGTCTGTTTCCGGCGGGGATTCCTGCAAATTTTCAAACATAAAAAGCCTCTCTGTACAGTACGCGAGATTGTGAACGTCCAAAAAAAATTTAAAAATTTTTTAGCCCTGTATTCATGCGGGTTTGCGGCGAATTGGGCAAAAAAAAATGTGAACATTAAGTTCACTTTTTGCTGTAGGGTACATGGCCGCAACAATTTTAGATTTATCTGATTTTTCGGACACGGAGTTTTCGGAGCTCCGCGCGGCGTATAAGAGCGCCGTTTTGGAAGGAAAGACGGTGACGAGCTATAACGTCAACGGTGCGTCGGTTGCGAAGACGATAACAGTCTCGACGGAAGTTTTGGGTCGGAGCATTCGCGCGGAAATGCGGATTCGCGGGCTGATTCCTGAAGGGAGAGAAGGCGTGAGCGTGCGCGAAGCGCCGGCGTCATATGTCGGATTGGGGTTTGCGCGATGAATATTTTTGACAAATTTTTCGGGCTTTTTCGCGGCGGGCTGTATGACAGCGCGAAGCAGAGCCCTGCCCGAGCGCCGAAGAAGCTTGCGGTGGAAGACGCGCGGAATGAGCTCCCGCCGAGAGACAGGCTGACGATGATCTCTGCGGCGCGGGACTTGGTGAGGAATCACGGTTTTGCGCGCGAGCTTGTTTCGGCGATGGACATTTATTCGGTTGGAGACGGGATTTTCCCGCAACCGGGGTCTGCTGATCCGAAGTGGAACGAAAAGGCGGAAGAGTATTTCCGGAACTGGTCGAAGGATCCCGAGATTACCGGTCGGTTTTCGTTTGCGAAGTGTTTGTCGATGGTTTGTCGCGCGTTAGATGTCGATGGAGAGATTTTTGCGATAAAAACGGGTTTTCCCGGGTCTCCAAAATTGCAGTTTATCGAGGCGCATCGCTGCGGCGGGAAATATGACGCAGAGGCGAACATTTTTGACGGGATTCAGTATGACGTTTTGACGGGAGTTCCGATGTCTTACTGTTTCGATACGGGAGTTGGAGCTTTGCCCGGGCGGTTGGACGTTCCGGCGAATCTTGTGATTCACGTGTTTGTTGCGGAGAGATTTTCCGACGCACACGGCGTGCCTCAGATTCAGCACGCGGTCAATTCGTTGCAAGACGCGGCGGAGCTCATCGCGATTGAAAAGCGGAGTGTGAAGTCGATCAACGATTTGGGGCTTGTAATCGAGAGCGACAGAGTGCTGACGGACGCGGGGAGCAAGGATTTCACTTTCGGCGTCGAATCGGGCGGAGAGTCGGGCGAGGCGGCGAGCACGGATCCGGACGCGTTGAAGCGGATTTTGGGCGGCGGCAAGATTGGCAAGCTTGCTCTTGGAGAGAAGCTTCATGCGTTGGAATCGCAGAGGCCGTCTCCGACGTTTACTGGATTTTTGGATTACGTTTTGAAGGATTCCGCTCTCGGGAACATTCCGTATGAATTTGTAGCGGATTCGTCGAAGATTGGCGGCGCGGGTGTGCGGCTAATTGTCGGGCGCGCGGCGCGGAAGTTTGCGCGGCGCCAGCAGGATTTGATCGAGATGTTTTTGAATCCGGTGTGGAAATTTGTCATCGGCGACGCGATTACGGCTGGTCGCTTGGAGGCGGTGGAAAACTGGACGTCTGTCGAGTGGTCTTGCCCGAAGAAGGTGACGGTGGACGCGGGCCGCGAGGCTGCGCAGGATCGCGCCGATGTTTTGGGCGGCTTCTCGTCGATTGAAGATTATTACGCGGAGCGCGGTATGAGTTATAAGGCGGAGGTTCGCAGGGTTGCGGCGGCGGTGAAATTGGCACGCGACACGGCGAAGGAATTTGGTGTTCCGGAAGGGGCGATTTTTGAAGGGCTGAAAAAGCCGGTGGAGGAATAGGAATTTTTATGGAAAACGAAAAACATAACACAACAAAAGAGAACAACACGGCGGCGGCAGAGAAGCCTGTTGTTGCCAAAGCTGAAACGCAGGCTGCAAGCGCCTCTCCGGAAGAAAATCCGGCAGATGTTATTGCGCGTCAGAAAAAGGAGATTGGATCTTTCTCGGCGCGGAACGTCTTGCTGGAACAGCAGAATGCAGAGATAGCGAAGTGGGCTGACGATTTGAAGGCGAAGGCCGAGAGCGCGGAGAAGCGCGTGAAAGACTTGGAGAAGAAGGTTGAAGATCTCCGAGCTGCGGCGAAGACGGCAGAAATGATTGCCGCCGAGAAATATGGAGCGAAGGCGGCTCCTGCGAAGGCTGAACACGGGGAAAGCGATATCCGCGCGCAATATGCGGCGGTGGAAGCGGATCCGGCGAAGCGTGCGCGGTTTTTAAACTCGCTGAATGTTGGGCAGATGTCTGCGTTGCGCGAGGCGCTGCGTGCGAAGAAGTAATTTTTTCTCAAACAAAAAACATAAACCCATAACAGGAAACAGATATGGCAACAACAATAGATCCGGCGCTGGTTGCGCTGGTAGCACAGAAGGCGATTGACGCGCTTGGTCCGTCGATTGCTCCGTTCCGCGCATTCTCGACGAATTTTTCGGACGAGGTGGCGGACGTTGGTTCGTCGGTTGGCGTGAACGTCCTCGGACGCGCGACGCCGGTGACATCGGGAACAGTAGATTACACGCAGACGGGCGGCACGGTTTCGCACGTGAGCGTTAGTCTCAATCAAAGGCAATATGCGAGCGCGGATTTCACGGACATCCAGCTTGCGTCGCTCAACGACAGCACGATGGAACAGCTGTTGAAGGGGCAGCTGCGCGAGGTTTTGGCCTCTGCGCATTCTGTTGCACTTGCGGCTCTTCAAACGACTGAATACACGGCGAGTGCGTCGAACGCGTTCACGTTCAACGACTTGCTTGCGATTCGCAAGCAGATGTCAACGTTGGGCTTGCCGACGGAAGGGCGTTCGCTGTTGCTCTCTCCGGACGCGAACACGCTGCTTTTGGGCGACGAGACGATTTCGCGCTCGTTTGCGTCGCGCGTTGTTGACACGGCGCTTGGCGAGGGTGTTGTCGATCGCATAGCCGGGTTTGACTGCTACGAAGTGTCCGCGATTTCGGACTGCTACGGATATGCGGTTGTTCCGAGTGCGCTTGCGGTTGCGAGCCGGTATTTGCCGGACGATGCTGCCGATTGGTGCATTGGTGTTCGCGATGAGCAGAGCGGGCTCACGTTTGGCATCAAAATGATGAGCGATTCTCTCCGAGCGAAGAAGTACATCGCGACCGAACTGATTTTCGGTGTGGCTGCGGTTGCCGCGAGCTCTGACGAGACGCGCGCATTGAAGATTTCTGCTGCTGCTGTTTAATAGCGGCGGCGGGAATCGCGAAACGAGAGGGAACTGCAATGGCGTACACACAATACGGCAAGAAAGTCATTTGGAACGACGTTTCGTTGGACGGAGTTTTGATCCAGTCGATTGAGCTCACGGAGACGTGGGACACGAAGGAGATTCAACACCTGAATGGCGATGTCCATTCCGTGACGAAGTATAACCAGCGCGCCGAATTTTCGGGCACGGTGTATTTCTTGGAAGGGACGACGGCAACAGACGTTCAGACGAACATCGGGGCGTGGCTTGCGACGCAGGCCAAGTCTGAATTTGACATGGATGACGGCGGTGCGAGCGTTTTCCCGACTTTCAAAGTCAAAATGGAAGTTGCGGACGGCAAGAGCGCCGATGTCTCCGGGACCTATTACCCGAACGCAAAAGAGTAACGAGATGAATTGACGCGCGGCCGTTCACACTTGTTGTGTGTTTTCGTGCTCTGTCGGTCGCGCGCGCCGCGCAGTGGAAGTTTGAATAAGCACATGGTGATGATAAGCAGGAGTAATTCTTTCACTGCGCGGTTTTTCTTTTTCAAAAAAACAAAGGAAGCGGAATGATGACGAAAATTAGCGGAAGAATTGCCGGCGCGCTCTTTGTGGCGTCGATGTTTGCGGGCTGCGCGACAAGCGGAGCGGATACTGCGAGCACCGGCGGGCTTTCTGCTGAAAATTTGCAGCAGATTGTCGATACGGCGCAGGGCGCGATTGAGGGCACGGCGTTTGCCTCGACGGGAGTCGGAGGAGCGTGCGTGGTCATCCTCGGATTGATATCTGCGGGGCTCGGCTGGTATGCGCGGAAGATGGCAGACAAGGCAGATGCGGAAGCGGAAGCGAATGAATCCGAAAAGGAGAACGAGTGATGGACGCGGAATCTTTTCAGGGGAAAGTTTTGAGCGAGCTCGCGACGTCGCGCGCGGAGCTGAACGGTCTCTCGCAGAGGATATCGCGGATTGAGGGCGCGGTCGCGGAAATATCCAACGCGACGCAACGAATCGCCGAGCATTCCGTGGTTTTGTCGAACATGTCTCGCCGGATCGACGTCTTGGAAAAGTTGGTCGAAAACCTGCGTGTGAATCAGTGGAGGCTCACCACTTTCATTATCGCGGCGGGCGGTTGCGGAGCTGCCAGCGCCGGAATCGTGGAGCTCTTAAAATCCATTTTGTGAAACGGAAATGAATCGCGAAGACGTATTGAACGGAGTTTTTCTGCGACCTGCGAAACGGCTGTTTTGCGGGGTGGAGCTCTCCGACGTGACTTTGCGGTCGCATTTGATTATGTGCTCGGTGAATTGCCCGTTTTCGGACTATGAGCGGATTTCGCGGGGCGAGTTTCCGAAGAGTATTTTGTCTCGGTTTGTTTATCTTTTTATTCACGCGGGCGAGCTCGCCGATGTTTTGGCGGCTGCGGCGCGGGGCGTGGCAGAATTTATGAAGAGCGCGCGGAAGTTTGTCCGGCGGAAGTTTCGGCGGCTGACGATTGGTGCGCTTGCGGCGTTGGACGCGATTGCACGCGAGCAGGCGCGGGAGATTTTGTGGGCTCAGGCAGCGCCGAGCTCCGAAGATTGTGCGCCGGTGAGAGGTGCGCGGCCGGGCGAGTTGGCGTCGTTTGTTTTTGCGGCGGCGCGTGCGTTGCGAGTTTCGGTTTCTGCGGTGTGGGATTTCCGACTGTCGGAGATTTTTCAATTTTTGCATGCGTCCGTGGTGTATAACGGAGCGCGGGCGAGCTGGCGCGCGCTGACAGACGCAGAGGAACTTGCGCGGGAGAAATTCCGCGAAAAAGAAAGGGCGAAGAAATGTTGCGCGACGAGATAGTTTCGGATTTTGGCGAGATTGTGAAAGAGGTCGGCGAGGCTGTCGAGATTGACGGTGTCGAGGTTCAGGCGGTGGTAAACGTTGTCGAGGTGGAGCGGGCGACGTCTGTCGGAGGCTGGGCGGTGACGCAGGGATTTTCCGTTGTTTTCGCGGATATGTTTACGCTGGCGATTCCGCCGAAGGTTCGGCTTGTCGTTCGCGGTGAAAATTGCAGGGCGGAGACGGTGAAGGAATCGTCTCCGGGAGTGTGGAACATCACGTGCGTGAAGGAGCTTTGATTTATGATAACAGGAATTTATTCGGCGTTTCGGAGCGTTTTTTCTGCGGAGGCAGAGGAAGCCGGATTCCCCTTCCCGATTTTTTCGGGGACGGACGTGAGTTCGCTTTCTTTTCCGTGCGTGGTTTTTTCGTTGAAGCTCACGGCGCGGGCTGAGCCCATGAAGGCGAATAGGACCTTTGACTGCGTGGCGAGTTTTTCTCTCTTTTTACAGCCGGAGCAATGGACGCGGGAGGAGATTGAAAGCAGCGTGTCGCAGCTGGCGGTGCTTGTCGGAGGCGTCGATAGAGCGGAGCTGAATTTGGCGGCGGCGGATTATGGCGTGTCTTTTTATTCCGGATTGAAGCTTTCGACGATTTCCGCGCCGACGCTTTCGACGGTGGGGAACGTGGAAATGTTGACGGTCGGGATAGATGCGGAGACGGTTGTGCAATTTTAACCGGAGGAAATGAAATGCGTTTTGCCGATACGATAGACACGAGCGGGTTCAGCCGGGCAATGGTTGAATTTGGCAGGAAGAAGAATCTTGCGCTTGCGGACGCGGCCGACGAAACGGTTCGCCGGTTTGTCAAAAATGTTGTCGTGTTGACGCCTCCGATGAATGGGGTGAAGTCTCGCGACGGGTCGGGACAGAGCCCGAGTGAGGCGTTTGCCGAACACAAGAGGCTTTTGGAGAGCATGATTTTGGTGCAGGGGCTGAAAAAGCAACGACACCGCGCGGGTAATCGTGCGCGCGAGCACTTGGCGATAAAAGAGCGCAAGGGGTATTTGCGGAACGCGTTGCGGTGGCAGGGGGAGCTTGCCGCCGGCTGGAATGCGGCGGCGCAAAAGGTTGGAGCTCGCGGGATTCCTGCAAAGGTTCGCCGGCACGGCGACAAACACGGTGTCATTCAAAAGCACGTCACGAACGAGGTCGTGCTATATGACATCACGTATGAGTATCAAAAAAACGCGGCTCGCGGGGATTTTGAGTATTTTATCCGGCGCGCGATGCGCCAGACGGAGCGCGGTCTTTTGAAGGCCGTCGGAGCGCTGGCGACTCGGCGTTTCGGGAGATCATGAACCTTCTGCGAGATAGGAGAGCAAGACATGCAACGCATAAGAGAGCGAGAAAAACACGAAGAGCACGGCAAGGATTCCTGCTGCGAGTGCGATTAGTGTTCTTGCTCCATTTACGAGATCTGAACCCATGGCTGATAACGAGATAAAAACGAGAATTTCTGCGGACGCAAAACAATTCAACGCAGGGGTGAACTCTGCGGAAAAATCTGCGCGCGGGTTTACGTCGAACATTGGTAAGTGGTTTAAGAGCGCCGGTTCGACGATATCGTCTTTTGGTGCGAGCGCTCTTGGAGTTTTTGCAGCGTTTCGCGGGGTACAGGCTTTTAAGTCGGGATTTTCGTCGATTATCGAATTATCCGGAGAACTTCAAAAGGCGGAGATTCGCCTAAAATCTTCTTTTGGGAAGAGCTTGGATTCGGAAGGGATTTCCGATTTTGCCCGTCGGTTGCGCCAGATGTCTGCCAACGGGACGGAAAGTTTTGATTCGCTTGTCTCGAGCGCGGTGAAGCTTGGAAGCGTGATGAACTGGCGCGACGCTCTGAAATGGGTTGAAGCGTTCCAGAACATTTCCGCCGGCACGGGCGAGAGCATGGATCGGGTGATCGGGGAATTTGTGAAGGCAAAGGCGAGCGGAGGGATAAGCTCTTCTCTCACCGACATGTTTGCGAAGAAAGGCGTGAATATATATTCGGTTATTGCCGAGCAGACCGGAGAAGCAGAGGCGCAGATAAAGAAAATGGCGGCGAGCGGCGCGTTGTCTTTTTCTGTGATTGAGCAGGCGATTTTGGCGACTGCGAGCGCCGGCGGAGTTTTTGCCGGAAAGGCTCGGGAGATGTCTGAGACGTCGCAGGGTGCGTGGGACACTTTGCGGGCGCAGTGGAATATTGTTTGTGCGGAGCTTGCAGAGCCGATTGCCGACGCGGTCACGCCGTGGATCAAGCGGGTTGGAGAAGGTCTTGCCGGTTTGGCGAGCAACGTTAAAGAGATCGCAGGTGCGATAAAGGCTGCGTTTGTTGGAGCTTTTGGCTTTGTTGTCGCCAAAATTACCGGTTCTGTTTTTTCGATAGGTCGTGCGGCTGGCGGGATTCAGAATGTTTTTTTGGCTGTATTTGCTGCGATACGTGGTTCTGCTTCTGCCTTGTTCGCGTTCATGAAGGCGAACATTGCGTCGATTATCACCGGTCTCGCGACGATGGCGACGATGGCGTATGTGAACAGCAAAGAAAAGGATTCCGATTTGCTGGAAGCGCACTCGCAGGCGAACACGCACGTGCAAGAGGCGATGAAGTCTCTCGATGAAGCGAACAGCGAAGACGATTTTGCCGAAAAGGAAAAGGCGTTAAAGTATGCGATAGAACGCGAGCAGGCGTTGCGCAAGAAGGCGCAGGACAAGGGCCTTTTGGGAGATGGCGGTGTAGTTTACCAGACGAAGGATATTGTGGAGGCTGCGCGCGGGAGGCTTAACGACCGGATGGCTGAGCAAAATGCGGCGGCGGAAGAATCTGCCAAAACCGAAAAAGCCGAGCAAGACGAGGCTGCGCGGAAGCAGGCGACGCAGGTTCACGCCGAGAATCAAAAGACCGGTTTTGTCGCGGCTGCCGGCGGCACGGTAAAACCTCTCTCCGAGGAAGAGCAGCTTACGGCGGAGCGGAGCAAGCTTTTGGGCGGAAGCCTTATTGCGGGAGAGACAGATGAAGACCGGCTCGCCGCCATGCGGAACGAGTATGCGAGGCTGGAGCGGAGCTCGTGGGGAGACAAGACTTTCACCTCTGAGGATTTGTCGAAGTTTGAAGAGCTGTCTGCCACGCTGGGGCGCGTTGGAGAAATTGACGCGCGGCTGTCGGAGTTTTCGGCGTCGCGGGCGTCGTCTCAGACTTCAAAGAAGCAGGAACTTGAAGCGATGAAGGCGGAGGCGTCGGGCGATGACGCGCGGGCGGCTGAGATTCGCAATTCCATGCGCGAGCGCGAGCTGACGGAAGAATACAGCAAAGATTTTTCACCGGAAGAAGCGGCGAGCATGGCGCGCGAGCGCATTGGATATGAGAACGAGATTGAGGCGCGGAATAATGCGCCGGCGTCTCCGGAAGCGGGGAACACCGTTAGGGTGTGGAGCGCGCAGGGAGATGTTGGTGGCGGACGAAGCCTGAATCTCGGGACGGATTCGATGTTGCAGGTTGCGCAGAAGCAGTTGGACGTGCAGGAAAAGCTGCTGAAAGCGACGGAGGCTAAGCAGGAAGCCGGCGGCGATTCCGGATCAACTTATTCATAAAAAAAGGAACACGAACATGGAAGAACATTACGGAGAGAGCCAAACGATAACAGACTTGAAGCGCGTTGTTCAGCAGTCGGGCGACCACCTGATGACGGGCGAGGTGTCTTATTCACAACAAGGCGATTATGAATCCGTTATCGCCGGTTGCCCGAAACTCGGGTCGAGGTCGCGGTATTTTGACAGCTCGGTGACGTTGCAGAAGATAACGATATCTCCGACGACGGAAGATCGCTGGAAGGTGCAGCTGTCATATTCGGATCCTGAGTATGAGGAAACGGGGATCTCGACGCGCAACAAAGATTTTTATCTGAGGTGTGTTTCCTCGACGGTGTCGATATTGTTGCATCCGAAATTTGCGAATTGCGGAGAATATGCGCTGAGCCTTGCGAAGATGTATTTGGACGGAGTGCCGTTGTCGAAGTCGATGAAGGAAAACAAAAGCAGCGACAGCAGAGACGACACAGACGGCGAAGGATATATTCCGGACGAAAACGGAAGTGATACCACGCTTGGCAAGCTGATAAATGACGCGAGAAAGGGAGACAAAAATTTTGACTTGCTTATTTCCAAAATCAGTAAGGGTATCCGGAATTATCTTGTGCCGCTCGTGACGTGGACTGCGACGTCGTATGTTTCCAGCATTCCGAGCGAATCGAAGTTGGGGAAAGTGGACACTCCGACAGGAGGGCCGCCGAGTTTTGGCGGGAAACGGGATTGGCTGTTGACGGGATATTCCGCGACACGGACGAAGGACGACGAGCTTTGGGCGGTCACGCGCGAGTGGAAGCTTTCCGACTCGGATTCAAAGTGGGACGACGACCTCTATTCATAAAAATAAAGGAGGCAAGAGATATGTTTTCGTTAGACAGAGTTTCGGTGGGAGACAAAATCACGGCGGAGAATTGGAATAAGCTTGTCGATGCCGTAAATGAGCTGAACGAAACGGTGAAGCGCCAGCGGATTGCTCCGAGCGACGATTTCATCATGACGGAAGATTCCGGCGGCACGATGCTCGAACTGCGTGGGCGTGCATCCGATGGCGATGACGGCGTGTATGTTCCGCCGTTTAAGGTGAGCGCGAAAATCGAGAACGGTAAACTGAAGGCGACGGTGGCGCCGGGGACGATCTGGACGAAAAACCACGATCCTGCAACGTACACGCGTTTTGCCGGTGACGACGTCGAGGAAGATGTTTCCGCCGGAGGTTTCTTTGTTTGTCTGAAATTTCAGGTATATCTTTCCGGTGATAAAGAAAGTTATGTCACGCAACTCGAAGAGAATATCGATTACATAGATCCAGATAAGACGAACGATGACGGCTCGACAAGTCACGATGATAATATCGCGGTAATTCAGAATTGCCTTAAGATGGTTGCGAGTCAGTTGGATTATCTCATAAAGCGGGTTGCTTCGACGTCTATTCATTCGACGCCGGAGTTGGAGATTGTTTCGTCGCAGGAGTTCCGGGAAACGGACGATTGGTCGCTCGGGGACGAATACACTTACCATCACTATGTTTTAGCGTCGATAACAGTGGCAGAAGGCGGTTCCGGTTCGCTGAGTATCTCGAAGAAAACGCAGATTTGCGGCGGGGATATCTGGTTTGATCCGGTTTCACTCAAATTGGAAGAACAAACGGGCTCATGATCCTTGCACTTACATTTACGTGGCCGCAGGATAGCGGCGAAGCTGCGGAGCTGGCAAAGATGTTGCCGGCGGAGTGGCGGCGGCGCTGGGTGGTGGAGACGCGCCATGCGGCGGCGGTTGCCGGAGACGCTGCGATTGCGGGCGCGGAAGTGGTCTGCGACGATTTCAATCGAGGCTCGAGCCTGCGGGGCTTGGACGCCGTGCGCGGCGTTATCCGCGCGATTGCGGGCGGGTTTGCCACTTCGCCGGACGTGGAAGCGGTGGTGAAGATAGACAGCGACGCCGCGCTGTGGGACCCCGACGCGCTGGTGAAGCCGGTCGCGGAAGGCGGCGCGGCGCTCTGCGGGGTGGCTCGCGGCGACGGCTCTGTCTCCGGCGCGTGTTACGTGGTTGGTCGCGCCGGTGCGGAGGCGTTGCGGAATGTTTCGACGACGGAGCTCGTGCAGACGGTAATCGACGCGCGCGGCCATGAGGATTGCGCGGTGTCTGCCATCATCAGGCGCGCCGGCTTGCCGGTGCGCACTTACCCCATCGGGCGCATGAATTTGTGGAGCCACCGACGGCGCGACGCGTTGCAGATTTTCGGCCACCACTTTTAACGGGATTTCACACTCAAACATAAAACAAAAAAACAGAAGGAAAAAGATATGTGGTCAATGACAGTTGATACGGATTCGCGGAAGCTCTCTGCCGTGGATATCTATGAAGACGCGGCGAAGAGCTCGAAACAGAGCTCGACCTTGGACGCCGTGGGCGATTTTTGCGACGACGTCAAAGTGTATTTCGTCGG
>JAJPZB010000174.1 GCA_021204635.1 Opitutia bacterium
GGTTTGTGGCGGGAACTTCGTCCGGGTTGGTGGTGGCATTTTCGCCACTGTCGTCGGAATTTTCCGCCGCCGCTTGCTCCTCCGGCTTGCTCAAATCTTCCAAGTCCAAGCCCTGCAATTCTTCGTCAGTTTTTGCTTGACCTTGGCCCTTGCTCAGATCCAACCACAGAAACGACGAGCGTTCGATGAGCTTTTCGCCTTCGGGCGAGACGATTTCGATGTGCCACGCCAATATTCCTTCGGGCACCGGCTTTGTGGTGAGGCCGAGCATGATCTCGCTCGTCGGCGTCCCGAAGAACTCGGGCAGCGTCCACGTTTGCACGAGTTCGCCGGTTTTGTGGGGGCAGAAATAGCGGAGGGTTGCGACGCTACCGGCGGGGATTGTGGCGGCGATTTCGATGTTCAAAATGAAATAGATCCCGTCGCGATTTGCGGGATCGGAGCGCGCGATTGCGTTGCCACCGGTGTTTTCCTCGTATGTAAAGTATTCGCTTAGTCGCTTAAAGTCTTTCTCCTTTTTCTCCTGGATGATTATGGAGTTAAGCGCGATCGGGGTGCCCGGCGCGCGGCGCGGCGGCGTGGGAGGCGCTTTGCACGACGAGCAGAAAATCGCCGAAGCTGCGAGCAGGGGAAGCAGGATTTTCGCGGATTTTGCGACGCGTTTTCCCGAGTGTTTTACCGTTTCTCCTGCGTTTTTCATGGCGAGAGCTTTTTTTCGACGCATATGGAATGTCAACCCAATTTTCGGCTCGTTCTCGGCTCGGTGGTAGGGGATTGTGGCGGTTCGTTGGCGCAGTTGGCGTCGCGACGGTGGCGGGAGTTTCGGAAATAAAAGCTTGTCAATCGGCGCGGGAATTGTTTCCCTCGTTTCCACCTTTTTATTGCTCAGGTGGTGAAATTGGTAGACACGTATGCTTGAGGTGCATATGCCGAGAGGCTTAGGGGTTCGAGTCCCCTCTTGAGCACCATTTCCACAACAGCCCGCTTATCGCGACAACGCGCAAAGCGGGCTGGTTTTTTGCGGCGGGTTGGTGGTGGCGGATTGGGTTGGTGGTGGGATTTTGGGCTAGTGGTGAGGCTTGGGTTGGTGGTGGGAAGCATAGTCAGTGGTGGAAATAACAATTGCCTTTTGCCGGCGGATAATTCCCAATTCCCCGACTTTAATTTTTCAACGTACGTAACATGTTGAATGAGAAACCGAGAGAGAGAGAGAGAGAGAGAGAGAGAGAGACTGAGCGCAATGCGCCTGAAGGCGTAGTTGCCGAGGCAGGGGAAACAGCCGGAGGTGGTGGCAGCCACGGCGGATTTGCGAGAAGGACGCTGCCGTGGATTGCGATTGTGGTGGTGGCGATTGTTGCGGCGTTGTTGACGCGGGCAGCCTCGCCACTGTTGTTTTTCCACGAAGATTTGGAGTTCATCGGCATCACGCGCGTCGCGAAGCTGTTGTTTTCGTTTGCATGGTTTGCGCTTTTCTTCGGGGTTTCGCGCAAGATTCCGTTTTGGGCGCGCGGCGTGTTGTTTACGATTTTCTTCCTGCCGGCGGCGTTCGCGGCGTATGTGAAAATTGGATACGGAATGGATTTGGACTACCATTTCATCGTGGATTGCGCCAACACTAACAAGGAAGAAGTTGCAAGCCATTTTTCCGCAGTTGCGGTTTTGACGTTGGTTGCGTTTGTCGCGCTGATGTTTGTGGCGGCGTGGATTGTCGGCAAGATTCCGGCGCGCTTGCCGAGGTCGAAGATTGTTGTTGCGGGCATCGTTGTGGTGCTCGCGCTTTCTGCCAATCAGGCAAATTTGCGCCCCTGGATTTCGCCGGTAAAAATCACGCTTGAGGCAGAGAAATCGTGGCGCAGATACCACAAAGGCGACAAGGTGATGTTTGAGAAGTTGGCAGAATTGGAAAAGGCGCCGCAGGAAATCTCGCTCGTGCCGGCGGAAATTTCGCACGTAAATTCTTTCCCAATTGTCGTGCTTCACATCGGTGAAACCGCGCGCGCCGACCACGCGCCTTTCAACGGCTACGAGCGCAACACAATGCCGAATATGCTACGCGAGTATGAGGCGGGCAACTTGGTGTCGTTCCCGAAATGCGTTTCGTTTTCGGTGACGACGCTGCTTTCCATGCGCGGGATATTGTCGCCATCGACGGTCATGGACAATGTGTTCCGCCACTCGACTTTTATTCCCGCGTTAGACCAAAGCGGCGTCGCAACGTGCGGCTTTTTGTCGCGATACAGCGGCACCAGCGACAAACATTCGACGGGGATTGCTCTCTGTCTGTTGGCTTTGCAAAAGGAATTCATGACGCCAGAGCTCGCGGGAACGTTCTTGCCGAAAATTCGCGAGACACTCGCGGAAGACGCCGGCAACAATGCGCCGCGCGGACGATTTTATCTCTACTACGGCGAGGGCTCGCACGGACCATACAGCGGCTACGACTCCGATAAACACGCGGTTTTCAAGCCAAATATCATCGGGATTCACCGCTACGACATCAACAACTACGACAACACTTTCATCGCAACAGACGAATTTTGCGGCGGCTTTATCGACGAATTGCGAGACAAAAACGCCGTGTATATTTTCGTTGGAGACCATGGCGGAATGCTCGGCGAGGGCGGGATTTCCGGACGCCCGGCAGACCGACCAGAATCGCGCCACGTCCTGTTTTTCGTGTGGGCTTCGGAAAAATTTAAGGCTGAAAATCCGGAGTTGTGGGCGCCGCTCCTGCGCAATCGCGAGCGTCTCGGCGTGATTTCGCACGACTTCGTTTACAACAGCGTTTTGCACCTTTTCGGCGTGAAAACGCCGTTTTACGACGAGCGCGCGGATTTGTTCTCGGACGCCGCAGAGCCTTTCCCCGACGAGCTCCCCGTTCCTGCGGGATTTGACGAACCGAACTTTGCCGACGACATAGCCGGCGAGGCCGCACCTGCCGACTGACCCTGATTGCGTAGCGGTGGCGCTGTTCACAGGATTTAACTCTTGAAAAGAGGCTCTGCGGATTTTAGTTTCGCGCGCAGTATGCAGGAGAGTTATTTACCGGTTCTCGTTCAAGTAATCATCGGCGTTTGTTTGCCGGTGCTGATCATAATTGCAAGCCATTTGGTCGGGCAGCACGGCAAATCGAATCGCTCCCAGGCAATTGCGTATGAATGCGGCTTGAAGGGCGAGGGATCGGCGCATCCGCGTTTTTCCATACGATTTTACTTGACTGCGATGCTCTTTATTCTCTTCGACATCGAGGTCGTTTTCCTGATTCCGGCGGCGCTGATTTACAGGGAATTTCTCGGCGCGGGATCTGCGATTTTTTGGACGCTCGCCGTATTTTTGGCGGTCGTGATTTTTGGACTTTGGTATGAAGTAAAGAAGGGAGCGCTCAATTGGGAACGATAATCCGCCGCAACCGCGGGTCGCTCGCGCTCTCTCATTCTGCGCAAATTGTGCGCGGAACGGGCAACTGAGGGGAAAATGCCATGCGCAGATTTTTGTCGCAGAACAGAATTGTGGATTTGACGAGCCGTGATTTTTCCTCCGCGCTCGCGGAGTTGCTGAAAATCGCGATGCCGGCGGAAACTTCGGAAGAGACGCTCAAATCCCTGCACGAAACTCTTTTGAAGCGCAAGGAAATCATGCCGCGCGGCGGCGGGATAATATCCGTGCCCCACGTGCGCGCCGACATCGAGCCGAGTGTCATTTTTGCAATTGGCAGAATTCCGCGAGACACCGCGCCCGCAGCGGCGGAAATCGCCGAGAATTCCGACAAGAAAAACGATTCTGCCGACGCGCAGAATGCAACCCTCGCAGAAAAGGACGGGGACGATTCTGCCGCGCCCGCAAACACGTCTGCCGCAACGCCGACCGCAATTTCCAACGAGCCATCAATAATTTTCCTCGTTCTCGCGTCGCAAAAAAGCCGGATTTACCACTCCGTTCTGGCAGAAATTGTCCAAGACCTCGGCGACAAAAACTTCCTGAAAAATTTGTTTGAGGCGAAATCGCTGAAAGAATTTCGCTCGCTGCTGACAAAGCGTTTCAAGGGCGTCACGCTCCAAGCCGGCAACATTGAATCGGGCATGAACCTGCGCGTTGGGACGGCGGCGCAAAGGCTCGCCATCGGGACAAAGTGCAGCGTGCTCCTGTTTTTTGCCGACACGTTTTCCAAGCCGACGATGTTGGACAGGTTTGTGTTGCCGGAGTTCAGAATCGTCATCGTTTCGTCGGAGAATTATTCGTCGCGCTCCGAGGTGGGCGAGCGACCGGAAGTCATTGTCGTGCGCTCATTTTCCAACCACAGATTGTCGCAGTTGCGCGCCGCAATTTTCATCGCGCTCATGCGCGGATTGGTCAAGCCGACGGATCGCGTTTGCTGCCTCGGCGGTCAGGCGAAAAGCGACAAATTGGATTCGATTTTAATACTTGACGCGGCACAGGAATTCCCTTCCGTCATGGTCACGCGCGCAAACTCTATTGTCCCCGCGAAGGTGCGGCCGGAGGTCTTGGAACGCGTCATTGCGCTGGCGACCGAACTCGCCGTGGAAGGGCGCGAGGGCAAGCCGATCGGGACGATGCTCATCGTCGGCGACCGCGACAAAATCCGCCCCTTCGTCGAGCCGCTCATAATGAATCCGTTCAACGGATACAGCCCCGAGGACAGAAATATTTTGAATCCGTTTATGGCGGAGACGGTCAAGGAACTTGCGCTCATCGACGGCGCATTTGTGGTTGACGGCAACGGCGTTATCGATTCCGCGGGCAGCAATGTCGTCGTCTCGCGCACGGGCGAGGTGCACGTCACTTTGCCCGGCGGTTTGGGCACGCGCCACGCCGCCGGCTGCGCGATTTCCAAGGTGGCAGACTGCGCGGCGATCGTCGTCTCATCGTCGGGGCAAATCACGCTGTTCCGCCACGGCGAGGCGATAATCCTCATGGAGCGTTCGCAGACCCGCGCAATCTGACGCGGGCACAATGGACATCTCGACGACAATCTCGTTTCTGCTCGTCGCGGTGGTCCTGACGTTTGCGCCCGGGCCCGACATTTTGTTTGTCACGGCAAAAAGCCTTTCGGCGGGGATGCGCGCGGGGATTTGCGTCGCCGCCGGTTTGGTCACGGGCACGTTCGTGCACACGACGCTCGCGGCGCTTGGGATTTCGCTACTCATAAGAAATTCTCCGCCGGCGTTTGCATGCGTGAAATGGGGCGGGGTGGCGTATTTGTGTTGGCTCGGAGCGAAGGCGTTGGCGCATTGGCGGGAAACTCCGCTCGCGGAAAATCCACCACCATCCCCGCCGCCACAATGCGCTCGCAACGGTGGCGACAACTACGATTGTTGCTACGACGATGTCACTTGCCACGATGGTGGCGACGATTGTTGCCACCACCATGCTGCCCACCACCAACCCGCATTGTTGCGGGAAAAATCATCCGGAGGTGCGTCATTTTCGCTTTATCGCACCGGCGTTTTCATGGCGGCGTTGAACCCCAAGCTGATAATTTTTTTCTTGGCATTTTTCCCGCAATTTGTCTCGGCGGACGCCACCAATGCGCCCGCGCAGATGTTTTTGCTCGGCGTGATTTTCGCGTTGCAGGCGTTTGCAGTCTTCTCGGTTGTCGCGTTTTTTGCCGGAAAAATTTCTCTTGCACTCCGCACGCGCCCGAAAATCATACGCGCGTTAAACGTCTTTACAGCTCTCGTGCTTTTCTCTATCGCCGCAGGCGTGGCGTTCATTTGACAAAATAAATTCACGGAAAAACGAAAATGGTCACGTTTCTGATTTCCATCGTTGCGTTGGTCGTGGGCTATTTGCTCTACGGGCGCTTTGTCGCCAAGATTTTCGGCGTCGATCCCGCCGCGACAACGCCGGCTAAAAGGCTGGCAGACGGCATAGATTATCAGGAACTTCCTATGTGGCGCGTTTTCCTGATCCAGTTGCTGAATATCGCGGGGCTCGGCCCGATTTTTGGCGCGATACTCGGCGCGCTCTACGGGCCTGCGGCGTATATTTGGATTGTCCTCGGGTGCATTTTCATGGGCGGCGCCCACGACTTTTTCTCCGGTTTTGCCTCGATGAGAAACGACGGCATGAGCCTGCCGCACCTCGTCGGGAAATACCTCGGCACCGGCGCGCGGCGAGCGATGATTTTTTTCACGATAGTTTTGCTTTTGTTTGTCGGCGTCGTTTTCACAAACGGTCCCGCCGAATTGATGAAAAGCATTTGCGGCAACGTCTTTGCGCACGCCGGCGGCTCATCGTCGTTTGTTGCCACAGTTTTGACCTCGCTCAATTTTTGGCTCGTCGTGATTTTCGCGTATTACCTGCTTTCGACTATTTTGCCCATCGGAAAAATCATCGGGAAAATTTACCCGTTTTTCGGCGTCGCGCTTTTGTTCATGGTCGTGGGCGTCGGCGCCGCGCTGATTTGCAAATCGTTTGCGGGGACGCTGGTGCTGCCGGAGCTTTCCGTCGAATCGTTTAAAAATTTTCACAGCGATTCCGAGCACAACATTTTGTTCCCAATGCTATTCATCGTGATTTCGTGCGGCGCGATTTCCGGATTTCACGCGACGCAGTCGCCGCTGATGGCGCGCTGCCTCGGGAACGAGCGTTTGTCGCGGCCGATTTTTTACGGGGCGATGATTGCCGAGGGCGGAATTGCGCTCATCTGGGCAACGGCGGCAATCGCGTATTTCCACGGGCCGGAGGGGCTGAACGCCGCAGCAGATGCGGGGATGACGCCGGCGATGATGGTCAACACAATTTGCTCCGACTGGCTCGGGATTGTGGGCGCGACTCTCGCAATGCTCGGCGTCGTGATTTGCCCGATCACGAGCGCGGACACGGCGTTTCGCGGAATGCGATTAATCTTGGCGGACGCGCTCGGATTCCCGCAATACACGCTGAAAAAACGCCTTGAACTGACGCTGCCAATCTTTGTCGTTGCGGTGTTTCTCAGCAGAATCGATTTCGCCGTCATCTGGAAATATTTCGGCATAGGCAATCAGATTTTGGCGACAATAACGCTGTGGACCGGCGCGGCGTTTCTCGCGTCGCGCAAAAAGGAGCATTGGCTGATGAGCATTCCCGCGCTTTTCCTGACAGACGTCTGCGTCAGCTATTTCCTGCTCGCGCCAAATAAGGCAGGGGGCTTGGGGATTTCAAACCACAGCCTCGGGTATGTCGTCGGTGCCTTTGTCGCGGTCGCGATTTTCACCTTGTTCCTGCGCAAAATTCGCCGGCAAGAAAGCGAATAGTCTCGCCACGATCGTCGCGGCAGGCGGCGTCTGTTGTGGGGCTATTCTAAGATTAGTTCGACGATGTAGTCGGGGTTTGTGGTGGCTTGGGGGAGTTTGAGGTGGAGATTGTTGTCGGCGTCTTGCGTGAAGGGGACAGGTGCTCTGTCGTGGAACTGCTCGGCTCGGACTACCTTTGTTGCCAGTGGGAAAGATAGTTCCGTGCCCTTTAAATCGAGTATGTGGATAAACAGTCGCTTGCCCTTGCGTGTTGAAACTCCCCAGGTTTGTGGTGGCACATCGCCGCCGCGCGTTCCGTAAATAGTGTCGCCATATGTTGCCATCCATTTCCCCACTTCTTTCAGGCGCTCCACTGCAGTTACGGGTAGTTCGCCGTTTGGTTGCGGGCCGATATTCATGAGCAGATTGGCATTTTTGCCTGCAGCGCGCACAATGTAGCGTATCAGCGTCTCTGCCGATTTGTAATTCTGATCCTCTATTTTATAACCCCACATCCCGTTCATTGTCTCGCAGGTTTCCAAGGGCAGGGCGCTGATTCCCTGTCCGGCAGAATATCCCGCCGTGTTTTCGCCTGGCAAATCGCGTTCAAAAATTTGTATGTCTTCTCCCGCGTGCGGAGTGCCATGGTGGTTGTTGCCTATTAGGCATGCGGGTTGCAAGCGGTGGATCAATTCGTATTGGGCGGGGAGTTGCCAGTCGAAATCCTTTGGCTGATCCCACGCTCCGTCAAACCAAATGGCGCCGACGGGCCCGTAGTTGGTCAGCAATTCGGTCAATTGGTTATTCATGAAATTGTAATAACTTTCCCAGTTTCCGTGGCCTTGCGGCCGCCCCGTGCCGTGCCCCGTTTTGCCCTCGGGATAGTCGTCGCGAAACCAATCTATATGTGAGTAGTAGAAATGCAATTTGATTCCCTGCTTTTGGCATTCGTCCGCCAATTCCTTCAAAACATCGCGCTTAAACGGGGTCGCATCCACGATATTGTAGTTCGACCAGCGGGTTTTGAACATTGAAAATCCGTCGTGGTGCCGGCTCGTGATACAAATGTATTTCGCGCCCGACGCCTTAATCGCCGCCACCCACTCTGCGGCGTTGAAGCGCGACGGGTAAAATCCGGACGCCAACTTCGCGTATTCGTCGCGGTTGATGTTGGCGTTTGTCATGTACCATTCGCCTTGCGCGGGCATGCTGTAAATTCCCCAGTGGAGGAAAATTCCGAATTTGTTGTCCTGAAATTCCTGCCGAGCCGCCAAGTTTTCCGGCGCCGGCACGTAGTTTTCTTCTGCGGTTTGCGCAAAAGACGCCGTTGCCGAAAAAAGCAAAAACGCCATGTCGCAGCACAATTTTTTGAATATCCTGTTTTCCATGATTCAACGGGGAAATCCGGCGGGGTGTGAAAATGCCGGAGTGCCGGCACTTCTATCTTGAACGCAGTTGCAAACGCAATATTTATCGGTATGGATATGTTTGTCTCGAAACGCTAAAATCGACGCCCGCAACATGAAAATTTTGAACGCAATCTGGGTAATTTTTCTGTCGGCAATAACCGCGTTTGCGCAAAGCTCGGGCGGGGCGGGGGCAATCGCAGCGGGCACGCCGGCGTCGCAAATTTTCGCCGAAGAAAAATTCCTCGCGAGCGACGGAAAATTTGTCGGCGAAATCTATGTTGCCGACGACGCCGACATCGATGAATTGCGGGCTGCGGAAGATTTGGCGCGGTGGATTCAGCGCGTTTGCGGAACGGCGAAAATAACCGTGCGCCGAGAGCGCAACGCACCGCCGCGAAATGCGCGCGGGATCTTTTTTGGCAACACTCGTGCCGCCGAAAACGAGAGAATTTTCGCGACCGTCGCCGGCACGGATTCGTTCGCGATAGTGCCGCGAGGCAATTCGATCTTCTTTGTCGCCGGCACCACCGAGGGTTTGTGGCACGCCGAGGCGCGTTTCGCCCGCGACATTCTCGGTGTCGATTTCGTCTTCCCAGGCGACGATGGCGCAGAGTGGTCGCCGAAGCGCAGCGTCTTGTTTCCGCGCGAAAAAATCGAGTTCACGCCGCCGTGGACCTGGCGCAGCGTGTCGCTCGGCTCCGGCGCCGGCAATCGCGAGTGGGCGCTTCATCTCGGCTTCGGCGAGCGCCCGCAAATGTCGCACAATCTGTCGCGAATTTTTACCGGCGAAATTTACCAAAAATATCCTGAGTTGCAGCCGGTTTTTCGCGGCGAAAAGGTCACGCGCTTCGATGGCAGCGCGGCTCAGGCGAATTTGTCGTTGGAAAATTCCGTTGTCGTCGCGACCGAGGCCGCGTCCGAGTTTTTCATCAAAAACCCCGCCGCGCCGATGTTTTCCGTCGGCATCAACGATTCGACGGTGTGGGACGAATCTCCCGAATCTGAAAAGCTCTACGGCTCGCCGATGAAGTGGTATCGGAATTTGCCCGACCGCTCGGATTACTTCTGGAACTTCGCGAGCCGCGTGGCAGAGCGCGTCGCCGGCTCCGGCAACATGCGGCAGAAAAAAGTCGCGGCGATAGCCTATTTAGACACGCAAAACGCGCCCTCGTTCCTGGTCTCGTCCTCGCTCGTGCCGGTGCTCTGCGCCGATCGCTCGATGTGGGTTTTTCCGAAATTTCGCGAAGACGACATGGAGCTCATGCGCCGCTGGTCGATTTCCGGCGCGACGATTTGGGGAATCTACGATTACTACTACGGAATGCCGTTTCTCGCGCCGCGCATCTTTTTCGACGCGCAGGCTGAATCGCTGAAATTCGCCTACGACAATGGTGCGCGCCTTTTTTACGCTGAGATTTCCGCGATCGTTCCCTTCGACGCGCCAAAGATCTGGCTTCTATCGCGCCTGCTCGAAAACCCGCGTGCAGACGCCGCCGCAGAGTTGTCGCGCTTTTTCAAAGTCGCCTACGGAAAAGCCGCACCTCAGATGCACGATTTCTTTGAAATCTGTGAAAAAACTTGGCGCGAGCAGGGCGGGCAATGCCGATGGATAAAGGCGTGGCGCAACGAAAACGCCGCAGAAATTTTCCCCGAAAAGACCTTGGAAACTCTCGCAAATCTCCTGAAAAACGCGCGGGAAGCGCTTCCGCAAGAGCCCGAGAGCGCGCGCGATCGCCGCATTGTTGCGAGAATCGAGGCGACGCAAAAACATCTCGCGCGGGCAAGAGCCTTTGCGCGGAGCTATTTCGAGCGCAAAAAACTTATCGAGGCAAAATTGGATTCCGCCGAGGAAATTGCGGAGATTTTGCGCAGCCCTGCGTGGAACTTTGAGGAAATATACTCCGACGAAAACTTCCCCGCGCCGGAATTCGCGCCGCACCTCGCCACCGTCTCCGACCCGCGAGCTACGGTGTTTGTCAGAATCGTCGATGCCCTGCGCGCTATGCCGAAAAACGAAGCCCGTTCCCGCGCGGAAAACATGCTCGCGCAATTGCTGCCGGGCGGGCGAAACCGCTTTCCCGCAATCGAAGAATTGCACCCGCACCGGCTCGTGCCCGCACTTTCGGGCGCGCCGATTGTCGCGGAAGACTTCGAGCCAGATGCCCGCAGAAGTTCCGACGACGGCGAGATGGTGGAAATTTCAAAATTCGTCACCGAGCCGCAGACAGACTGGCGCGTGGGGAAAAATCTCGGCACGCCAAAGGGCTGGCGGAGCATTCTCGCGCCCGCAGAAAACGCCATTTCCGGCGAGACAAATATCGCGCATGGCGGGAAAACGGCGTTCCGCGTTGCGGGGCGCAGCGAAGGCACGGAGATTTCGCGCGATGTCGCCGTGAACGCCGGCGAGGGTCTCGCGGTCTCGATTTGGGCGCGCGGAAAACTCTCCGTCGGCGCTTCCGCCGGAATCGGGATTTCGTGGCGCGATGCCGCCGGAAACGAACTCTTGTTTAGAGCCGTGCACGTCCCCTGCGGCGAGCAAAAAGAATGGAGACGTTTTGTCTCAGCTGGCGTCGCTCCTGCCGGCGCAAAATTCGCGAGAATCTTTATTGGTGCGGGTCTTTTGGGCGATGACGACGAAGTATTTTTCGACGATTTATCCGTGTTTTCATATTAAAATTACAACTGTTGCAATATTGTAATTATTTAAATCTTTCCTTTTGGGGAAACAGAGATTAGAGTGCGGGGACGATCGCCGGTTGTCGGAGAGGTTTCGCCAGCAGCGGTCGCAAAAAAAACAAAAAAACAGGAAGAACACAGCAAAAATGGAAGATAACTACTCGAAAGCATGGGAAGGATTTGTTCCCGGCGAATGGCAGACGTGCATAAACACGCGCGACTTCATTCAAAAAAACTACACGCCCTACACGGGCGACGAGAAATTCCTTGCGGGGATTTCTCAAAAAACAAAGGCGGTTTGGGCTGCGCTCCAGCCGCTCCTCGAAAAAGAGCGAGAAAAAGGCGTTTTGGACGCCGACGAGAAAGTCGTGTCGGGGATTATTTCCCACGGGCCCGGCTACATCGACAAGGAAAACGAGGTCATCGTCGGGCTTCAAACCGACGCGCCGCTCAAACGCGCGCTCATGCCCTACGGCGGGTTGCGTATGGCGCGGCAGGCTCTCGAATCCTACGGCTTTTCGCTCGATCCCGAGACGGAAAAAATATTCACGGAAAACCGCAAAACTCACAACGAAGCGGTTTTCGACGTGTATAATTCCGACATCCGCAAGGCGCGTTCGGCGCACATCATCACCGGTCTGCCCGACGCATACGGGCGCGGGCGCATCATCGGCGACTATCGTCGCGTCGCGCTCTACGGCTTAGATTTCCTCATCGCGCAACGCAAAAAGGAGCACGACGCGTATGGCGAAGACGAACTTCTCGAGGACGTGATTCGCGCCCGCGAGGAAATGGCAGAGCAGGTCAAGGCGCTGCAAGAGTTGAAAATTCTCGGCGAGCGCTACGGCTGCGAACTCGGGCGGCCGGCGCGAAATTCGCGCGAGGCCGTCCAGTGGGTCTATCTCGCATATCTCGCGGCGACAAAAGAGCAAAACGGCGCGGCAATGTCGCTTGGGCGTGTCTCGACATTCCTCGACATCTACTTTGAGCGCGACCTGAAGGCGGGGAAAATAACCGAGGAAGGTTTGCAGGAAATCATCGACCAGTTCGTCATGAAACTCCGCATAATCCGCTTCATCCGCACGCCGGAATACAACCAAATCTTCGCCGGAGACCCGACGTGGGTCACAGAATCCATCGGCGGAATCGGCGAGGACGGGCGCACGCTCGTCACGAAAAATTCCTTCCGCATGCTCCAAACGCTCTACAATTTGGGGCCTGCGCCGGAGCCGAATTTGACGATTCTGTGGTCAACAAAATTGCCGACCGCGTGGAAGCGTTTCGCCGCGAAAGTCTCCGTCGAAACATCGTCGATCCAATACGAAAGCGACGACCTCATGCGCCCGCACTGGGGCGACGACTACGGCATCGCCTGCTGCGTTTCCGCAATGCGAATCGGCAAGCAAATGCAGTTCTTCGGCGCCCGCGTAAACCTCGCAAAATGCCTGCTCTACGCGTTGAACGGCGGCAAAGACGAGGTCTCGGGAAAACAGGTTTCGCCCGAGTTCTTCCCGATTTACGACAAAGACGTTTTGGACTACGACGAAGTCGCGGCGCGATACGACAAAATGCAGGAGTGGCTCGCGAAAACATATGTGAACGCGCTGAACGCGATTCACTACATGCACGACAAATACAGCTACGAACGCATTGAAATGGCGCTCCACGACGTGGAAATTCTGCGCACGATGGCGTGCGGAATCGCCGGTCTCTCTGTTGCTGCGGATTCGCTTTCGGCAATCAAATACGCGAAGGTCTATCCGATTCGCAACGCGGACGGGCTCATCGTCGATTTCAAAACCGAAGGCGAATACCCGACCTACGGCAACAATGACGACCGCGTCGATAAACTCGCAGTCGGCATCGTGCACGGATTCATGGAAAAAATCCGCCGCCGCAAAACATACCGCAACTCGCTCCCGACGCAGTCCGTGCTCACGATTACGTCAAACGTCGTTTACGGCAAAAAAACCGGAAACACGCCGGACGGTCGCCGCGCCGGAGCCCCCTTCGCGCCTGGCGCAAACCCGATGCACGGTCGCGACAAAAAGGGCGCCGTCGCTTCGATGATGTCGATTTCGAAACTGCCATACGACGATTCGCTTGACGGAATTTCGTATACGTTCTCGATGATCCCCGGCGCGCTCGGCAAGTCTGTCGATGAGCGCTCCGAGAAACTCGCAGCCTTGCTCGACGGCTATTTCTCGATGAACCCGCTCCGCGGCTCGCACCACATCAACGTGAATATTTTCGACAGGGCAACATTGCTCGACGCAATGGATCACCCCGAGAAATATCCGCAACTGACCGTCCGCGTCTCGGGCTACGCCGTGAACTTCGTGAAACTCACGCGCGAGCAACAACTCGACGTCGTCAGCCGCACGTTCCACGAAAAAGCCTGACGCAGGCTCGCCGCGACAATCGCACCGCGACAACAACGCCGCTCCCGCCACACTTCGGGTGCGGCGTTTTTTTGTGCGGGTTGGTGGTGAGATTTTGCGAAATTTGGGTTAGTGGTGAGCTTGGGTTGGTGCCGAGATGGGTTAGTGGTGAGGCGTGGCGAGAATGGTTTGTTGCGTGGCTTGGGTTTGTTGTGAAAATTGGGTTAGTGGCGGGCTATTGGTGAGATTTGGGTTGGTGGTGGCAATATGCAAACCTGCGATGTCGGTTGCCCGCAAGGATTCTCCCGCTAAGTTAGCGGGAGGGGACCGCGTTAGCGGTGAGGGAGTGTGTTG
>JAJPZB010000161.1 GCA_021204635.1 Opitutia bacterium
CCCCCCGCGCCGCCCCCGCCCCCCCGCACCCACAGCCTCACCCGCACAACCTACACCGAGGGGATGTACTTTACGGTTTCCGACATTTCGGAATATTCCGGAACCCTGTCTGTCGAGCGTGCGTCCGGCGGCGGCGCCACATATCTCACGCTTACCGGCAACAATTCCAACACCACCGGCAACGCGACAATCAATATCGGCAGCGACGTGACCTTCGCCGTTGGCGACGACAGCAACGCGACATTTGCCCTCAATCTCGACGAAGCTGCCACGATGACTGTCGCGAGCGGAAGTTCGATTACGCTCGTCGGAACTTCGACGATCGCCGGCATCGCAACAATCGCGGGCTCGCTCTCTGTCGCGAGTGACGCAACTCTCGATATTTCCGGCGCGACCATAGAACTCGCCACTGCGATCCAAAATTCCGGAACGGTGACGGTTGACGCCAGCACTGTTTTCATCATCGACGATTCGATGAGCTACACCGGCGACTGGGCGACGAGTGCGACTTTCACCTTGGTCTCGGGCGGAACGACGACCGGCTTTGAGAATTTGACCATTGATAATTTCTCCTTCAACGAAATTTCCAGAACGACCACGATTTCAATTTCCGGAGCTACGGTTACGTTCTCCGGTGCAGATCTCGTTTGGGCAGGCACTGCTGATAGCAGTTCGTGGAATGCGGACGTGGAGGACAACACCATTTGGACCGTCGGCGAGGGCGGTTCGGCTGATTACTTCCATGCGAACGACAGTGTGGCGTTTTCTTCTTCGGCGGAGAACAAGAGTGTGTCGGTTGACGGCGCTGTTACCGCAGAAAATGTTCACGTTTACGCCGATTACACGTTTGCGATCACGGAAGGCAATTCGCTGACGGCATCGTATTTGAACGTCGATTCTGGCTCGCTTTCGGTGTCCGGTGCCGGCTCGTTGACGGCGACGACGCTCACGATAAATTCCGAGGCGACGGCGGCTTTCTCGGGAGATTCTGGATTGACGGTTTCGATTTCGGACTTGGAGGGAAGTGGCACCCTGTCGCTCACAGACGTTTCTGTGTCAACGCAGGGCGATTTCACCGGATCGCTTGCCCTCAGTGGTAGCAGCACGACGCTCACATTTACGAGACCCACAAAAGACCCCATGTCGTTGGAGGCGCTCTCGCTCACGAATGGCGCGACTTTCTTGGTTAACAACAGAGGCAACAACAATGGTGACGAAAATTCCGCGCTCACGATTGGGCAGGTTACCGTCGATGGAAGCGGAACGATTAGCACCACATACTTCCAAGGATACTTTGTGCTCAATGCTTTGAGCGGAACCAATGCGACGCTGAATTTGACGAGTGAAGCCGCTTCTTCCGTGTGCGCGATTTACGAACTCGGGGCAAGCGTGTCGGCGTCGGCGACAAACGATTTCACCGGCACGATCGATATTTCCGACACCGCCTCCGGGAGTCGGCGCTCTGTGTCTCTCGTGATTTCCAATGCCGATATTGCGAAAGGTGCGGTGATCAATTTTGGCACCGAGAAGTCGTCGGACGGCACTCTTTCCCTTGGCGTAAATGCTGACAGTGTTACCGTCGCCGGTTTGTCGAGCGCGAGTAACCACGGCGGCACAGACATGATTTACTCGGGCAAAATTTCCCCGATGGACACGGGGACAAATGGCGCGAGCATTACTTCCGACGACACGGCGCGCACATTGGTTATCAATGTCGCAAACGGGGAGAGCTACGATTTCTACGGCACGATTCTCAACAACGTAAATCTCACGAAAACAGGCGAGGGCTCGCAGGCGATTCACGGCGACAGCGAGAGCTTCGACGGCTCTGTTGCTGTTGAGGCGGGCACGCTGACATTGGACGGTGCTTTCGCGATAAGCAGTGCATCTGTCAGCAGCGGCGCCACATTGAGCGTCACCGGCAATTCGACGATTTCGGGTGCGCTCTCCGGCGCAGGAAATCTCACGGTGAGCGGCGAAGATGTTGCGGTCGAGATTGGCAGCATGTCGAGCTACACGGGCACGTTGACAGTCGGCGACGGCACGAATGCGTCGTCCGTGAAGCTTGTCGGTAGCAATGCCTATGACAACAGCTCCACGACAATCGTGGTCAACGCAGCCAGCACGCTCGATCTCAATGGCAACAGCGAGACGACGTTTGCTCTCACCCTCGCGGGCGGCACGTTGACCTCGTCGAGCACGCCAAATGATGGTAACCCGCGCACCGCAAAGCAATTGCCGACGATTACGCTGACCGCAGATTCCACGGTGAACGCGGAAAGCGGCGTCACGTTTGGTATGCTCGCGGGCAACTACGGCGAATCCGACATTTACCTTGGTGGCAACACGCTGACGAAGACCGGCGATGGAACTTTCTTCCTCCTCGATACTTCTGTTTACAACAGCACGGATAAAGATTCCACGGCGGCGGGCACGATTGCCGTCAACGCGGGCACGCTTGAGATCGACGGCGTTAGCGCCTCTGCTGCGACAATCACGGTTGCGAGCGGCGCGGCATTGGATGTCGCCAGCTCGGGGAACTATGGTGCGTCCACGATTGGCACGCTGACGAACGCGGGCACGGTCACGGTTGAAAGCGCCGGATCTCTCACGATCGCCGGCGATTCGACGAGCACTGGGACGTTGACGAGCTCCGGCACGCTTTCCATTGCTGACGGCGCGACGCTGAATGTCTCCGGCACCACGACGATTTCCGGCACGCTCGCGATTAGTGGCACGCTCGAAGTTAGTGGCGGCACGACCACCGTGTCGGCGTCGCAAGCAAGTGGCAATATTTTGATTGATGGCGGGCAACTCGAAGTTGGTGCGAGCGTTACGCTCTCGAACACGATCACGGTTGTTCTCGACTACTATCTCGCGAGCGAGATTGCCACGGCTTCGACGGAGGGCGACACGACGTCTTACGCGATTGTTCTCAATGAAGGCGCTTCGGTGGACGGCGCAAGCATCGTGCTCACCGCGAGTGCCTCGTTCCTGAGCAGTCTCGATGCCGACGGGAGCTATGTGTTTGACATCGTCAGTGGCGACTATTCCGGCACGTTCGATTATTCCGGGCTTGAGAACGCCGGCTACTCGGTGTCGGAAGATGGTGGCATAATCACGATTGCTACGGCACCTGAGCCATCGATGTTTGGCTTGCTCGCAGGGCTTGGCGCACTTGGGTTGGTGGCGGCACGCCGTCGTCGCAACCGCAAGGCATAGTTTGTGGTGGCAACAAACGCGGGCAGGGCGCAAAAGCCTGCGCGCAGGGAGAAAGCTCTTCGGCAACCATGCCGAGGAGCTTTTTTGTTTGGCTTGGTGGTGGATTTGGCTTGGTGGTGACGGCGGGTTTGTGGTGAGATGAGTTTGTGGTGAAGTTTTTTCGGA
>JAJPZB010000023.1 GCA_021204635.1 Opitutia bacterium
AGGCACAATCTTGGATTCCGCGACAACAGAGGCCGCCGACCCGTCCGCGAAAAAGTTCGCCGCGCTCGCCACTACAATCCGGCGCGGGAAACTCCCAATTTTCGTCGACAACACAGTTGACGACCGTGTCCCCGCCGCTCTCGCAAAAGAAGCCGGCGTCGCCGCGCCAAGGAAAATCCGCGTTGACGCCTTAGACGCCCCCAACACCCCCGCCGGAACCTACATCGGCATGATGCGCGAAAACTTCCGCACCATCGCCGAAGCCTGCTCCACCACCAACTGACCCGCCACCACCGACCCAATTTTCACCACCAACCCAATTTTCACCACCAACCCAGTGTCTCAGTGGGCTTTGTGTTTGTCTCGGAAGACGACGCGCGTGAAGATGTTTATGGCGAGCACGACGATGGCGATGACGAGGGCGGCGCCCCAGCCGGCGGAGTGCATTTCCTCGAAGGGGGAGTTTGTCGCGTATTCCGTGATGAGGACGGGCATGTTTGCCGTGGGCTCGGAGAAAAATCCGGTCGGCCACGAATCCGCGAACATCGCGGTGAATAGCAGCGGCGCCGTTTCGCCCGACACTCTCGCGAGCGCGAGCAAAATGCCTGTGAGCATGCCGTTCTTTGCCGAGCGGCAGACGATGGCGAGCGTCGTCCGCGCCCGCGACATTCCGAGCGCGAGCGCGCTTTCCCGCAGCGTGTTGGGCACCATGCCGAGCATGTCTTCCGTCGTGCGCATCACGACGGGGAACATGATTATCGCGAGCGACACCGCGCCGGCGAAGCCCGAGAAGCGGCCCGTCGGGACGACGAGAATCGTGTAAACAAAGAGCCCGACGATGACAGACGGCATGCCCATCATCACGTTTGCGCTAAATCTCAGAGCTGCGGCGAGTTTGCCGCGCTTGCCAAATTCCGAGAGAAAAATCCCTGCCGCGATTGCGGGCGGCACGGCGAGAATTGCGGCGCAGAGCGTGATAAAAAACGTGCCGATGAGCGCGTTCGCGATTCCCGCCTCCGGAATTCCGTAGGGCTTTGTCGGGTTGGTGAGAAATTCCGCGCTGATGGCGGGGACGCCGTGCGAAATCACCGTGAAAAGAATCCACGCCATTCCGCCGACCGCCGCCGCGACTGCGACAATCGAGAATGCACCGACCGCAGAATCAAGGGCTTTCCTGAAAAAAAGCGGGCGCCGCCGCGCGTTTGTTGTGATGTTTGTCATGATTTTTTTGCAATGGCATCAGCGGCTTTCCCCGCGTTTTGCCGACGTCAAATGAAGGTAGTATTGGGCGAAAACCTGAATCGCGAACGACATCGCGAGCAAGACGAGGCCGAGGGCGAACAGGGCGCTCCGCTGCAAGCCGTCAGCCTCGGCGAAATTGTTCGCGAGCGTGGCGGCGATCGTCGTGCCCGAATCGAAAATCGCGTCGGGCACATCCATGAGATTGCCGATGACGAAGAGCACCGCCATCGTCTCGCCGAGCGCGCGCCCGAGCCCGATAAACACGCCGCCGAGAATGCCGCGTATCCCAAATTTCATTACAATATCCTTGGCGCATTCCCAGCGCGTGCAGCCGATGCCAAACGCGGATTCGCGCAAAACCGCGGGCGTCATTTTGAAAACGTCGCGCATGATCGCGCAGATGTATGGCAAAATCATCAGGGCGAGAATTATTCCCGCCGTGAAAAAGCCGAAGCCGTTGAAGCCGGCGTCGCCGACGAGCAATTTTCCGAGCAGCGGAACGTCTTCCAAATGCAGCGTTTCCGCGAGAAACGGCTGGACGTGCATTTGCATTATCGGCGCGAGAACGAAGAGCCCCCACATGCCGTAGATTACGCTCGGGATCGCGGCGAGAAGGTCGATCGCCTGCGAGAGGACGCGGCTCACCATCGGCGGCGCGTCGTTGAGGCAGAGCGCGGAAACGAAGGCGGGCGGGAGCGCGAGGACGAGGGCGATGAGCGTCGTCAAAAGCGTGCCCGCGATCGACGGCAGCGCACCAAATTCCTCCGCCACCGGATCCCATTCCCTCGACCAGAGAAACCCGAGCCCGAAACGCTCCCACGCACCGCCGGAATTTACTGCGAGCTGGACGAAAAATCCCAACATCAGCAGCCCCACGACGCAGGCGCAGGCGAGGCAAATCGTTTTAAATGCGGAATCTGTGTTCATTGCTTGCAAAAAATTTGGAGTTGACACGCGCCGGAAAAAGCGCCGCCGCAGCAGCGCTCCGGCTCGGGAACGAGGCTCATTTCAGAGCCTTTTCCCGAATAATTTCCACGACGCTCTCCGAGATCGGAACGTAGTTCAGCTTTGAGGCAGAGGCGGCGCCTTCCGAGAAGCACCACTCAAAATAGCCTTTCAGTGCGGCCTTGCGCTCGTCGCTCGCGTCTTTGCGGAACAAAACGTAGGTCACGCCGGTTATCGGCCACGACGTCGCACCGTCCTGATCTGTCAAGACCATGTAGAAGCCGGGTGCGTCTTTCCAGTCGGCGTTTTCAGAGCTCGCGCGGAAGGTGTCCGGCGTTGGCATGACAAATTCGCCCGCCTTATTTTTGAGTTGGGCATAGGCAAGTTTTGCCTCGACAGCGTAGGTAAATTCTGTGTAGCCGATGCTGCCGCGGATTTTGGAAACATTGTTGCAGACGCCCGGATTTTTCTGCCCGCCGATGCCGACCGGCCATTTCACCGCCGAGCCCGCGCCGACTTTCTCCTTCCAATCGCCCGAAATTTTGCTCAGGTAATCCGTGAAAATAAATGTCGTGCCCGAAGAATCGGAGCGGCGGACAACCGTTATTTTAAGCGATTTCGGTAGCTTCAAGCCAGGGTTGAGCGCCGCGATGGCGGGGTCGTTCCAGTTCGTGATTTTGCCGAGAAAAATGCCGGAGAGCGTTTCCTGGTCGAGCTTCAACTCGCCACTCTTGACGCCCGGGAGGTTGACGATGACGACAACGCCGCCCGTGAGCATTGGGAATTGGACCAAGCCCGCTTCTGCCTGCTCTTGCTCGGTGAGCGGATTGTCGGTGCCCGCGAAGTCGAGCGTGCCCGCCTTTATTTGGCTGACGCCCGCGCCCGAGCCGAGGCTCTGGTAGTTGACTTTCGCCTTGCCGGTCTGTGAATACGCGTAGGTCCAAACCTGATAGACCGGCGCGGGGAACGACGCGCCTGCGCCGTTGAGCGTGGGCGTCTGCGCATTGAGCGCGACAGCGGCGAGGGCCGCGATTGTTGCGATGAGTCCTTTTAATATTGTGCTTTTTTTCATACGTAGGATTTGTGAATCTGTGCGCATATTTTGCACGCCAAGAATTAATCCTGTATTCGGCGAATGTTAGTTTTTTGTTAAGACTTCCAACGCCCGCAACGGTGGTGGAATTTG
>JAJPZB010000030.1 GCA_021204635.1 Opitutia bacterium
ACCCAAATCTCTCACCACCAACCCGGCCTTCACCACCATCCCGCCACCACCAACCCCGCCCCGCCTGCTGTTTCTTGCTTTTCCTGCGACAAGCGAATAACTTTGCGCAACACGACGAACAAGAAACTTCACCTCTCGCCCATGTCAGTTTTCAGAGTTCTTCTTTGCATTATCCTGCCGCCGCTCGCCGTTATCGACAAGGGTTGTGGCTCTTTGCTCATTGTTTGCATTCTCACGCTTTTGGGCTGGATACCCGGCATGATCGGGGCTCTGGTAATTATCAGCGGAGCGCAGAACAATGGTGGTGGCAACAATCCGCAACCGCCACGGTCGTGAAGCTCGGTGGTGGCGGCAACAAATTTTTCCCGAAAAAACAAGTTAAAAATTTCCCATGAAAATATTGATGATATCACCGGAAATCGCGCCCTACTCCAAGACGGGCGGGCTCGGCGACGCTGTCGCCGCGATGGCGAAATACATGGCGGCGCACGGAAACGAAGTGCGCGTTTTCACGCCGGCATACGGCTCAGTCAGGCGCGACGAAACGTGGCACCGCTACGAGGAGCCGGTGCGCGTGGAACTCGGCTACGGCATGCATTCCGACTGCGCCGTGTGGGAGACAAATTTCTGCGGTGCGACGGTCTCATTCGTCGAATACAACTACTTTTTCGGCGGCAACGAAATTTATTCTTCGCGCCCCGACGACGCACATCGCTTCGCGTTTTTCGGCAAGGCGGCGATCGATTATTGCGAACAAATCAATTGGATTCCCGACATCGTGCATTGCCACGACTGGACGACGGGCCTCGTGCCCGCGCTTTTAAACACGCGCGACAATTGGCGCCGGATCGCGCGCGCCGGCATCATTTTCACGATCCACAATTTGCAGCACCAAGGCTACGCGCCGAAGTCCGTGCTCGAATATCTCGGGCTTCCGTGGGGCTTGTTCACGGCGGACAACTATGAATCGCTCGGCGGCGTCTGCATGATGAAGGGCGCGCTCTACCACGCCACGAAAATAACGACGGTTTCGCCGACGTATTCCTACGAAATTCAATCGTCGGAACAAGGCTTCGGGCTCGACCACGTGCTGCGCCACCGCGCCGGCGACCTCACAGGAATCATCAACGGAATCGACTACGGCGAGTGGTCGCCGAGGACCGACAAGCTCATTCCCGCGAATTTCGTGCCCGAAAATTTCACGGGAAAAGACATTTGCAAGGCGGAATTGCAGCGCGAATCTCGGCTCGCCGTGCGACGCGACATTCCGGTGTTCGGCGTGGTTTCCCGCCTCGCGGAGCAAAAGGGGCTCGACCTCTTTGCCGCCGCGCTGCCGAATTTGCTTGACAGGGCGGAAATGCAGGTCGTCTTGCTCGGTAGCGGCAATCCGGCGCTCGAAAGCACGTTCCGCCGGCTCGCGGCGCGCTATCCCGCAAAGCTCGCAGTCTCGATCGGCTACAACAATCGCCTCGCGCACATGATCGAGGCGGGGAGCGACTTCTTCGTGATGCCTAGCCGCTTCGAGCCCTGCGGATTGAACCAAATGTATTCGATGACATATGGCACGCCGCCAATCGTCCGCACGACGGGCGGGCTCGTCGATACCGTGACGGCGTGGGATCCGGCGACGCCGGGCGCGGGCACGGGAATCAGCTTCCACGACGCCGACGTCGGCGCGATGACATGGGCAATTGAGCGCGCACTGAAGCTCTATTTCGATTACAGCGACGACTATTACAAAGTGCGCATGAACGGCATGAACCGCGATTTCAGCTGGGACAGGTCGGTGGAAGAATACGAGCGCGTGTACCGCGAAGCCATGGAGGCGCGCAAGGGCATGTTCCCGCCGCCTCCGCCGCCGGAAATCAAGTCTGTGAAGAAAAAATCCGGCGCGCCGGCAGCCGCCGAAAAGCCTTCCGCCAAGGCGGCCGCGAAGCCGCAAAAATCCGCGAAAGGCGCCGCGACAAAGAAATCGGCAACCCGATAAAAAAATGGACGGGCAGGAACAGAGAATCGCTGCGGCACGCGAAGTCGTGCGCGGCAAAATCGAGTATTTCAAGCAAAATTTTTCCCGAGTGGAAAGCCATTGGAAAGCGGACAAAACGCGCGTCACCGACGCCGACATGACGCTTTCGCGGACGATAACTGCGGAAATTTTGCAAAAATTCCCGGGCGACGATTTTTGCTCCGAGGAAGAGCTCCCGCCGGCGGGCACGACGAAAAAGTTTGACGCCGAGTTCGCGTGGGTGCTCGACCCGATCGACGGCACGAACAACTTCGCGCGCGGCATCCCGCTCTGCGCAATCTCGCTCGCCCTGTTGCGCCGCGGCATGCCGGTTTACGGAATCATCTACGACCACGCGCAGAACAGCATTCTCGAAGGCGGAGAAAGCGTGCCGCTGACGAAAAACGGCATCGTGGTGGAAGTCCCGCCCGAACTCCCATTTGACGCGAACAGCCTCATCAGCCTCCACTTCCCGCTCTCGACAAGGGATTCGCGCGCGCTCGAGCCGCTCACCCGCGTGAACGCGCTGCGCTGCCAAGGGTCTGCCGCGCTCAACCTCGCCTACAACGCGTTTGGCGCGATCGACGGCAGCATAGACCATTTCACGCGCGTGTGGGATATTGCCGCCGCGTGCGCCATGCTCGCCGCCGTGGGCAAGCGCATAATTTTCACGGGCGCAAACCCGTTTCCGCTCCGCGAAATTTCATACGACATGCCGAAACTCCGCTGGTTTGCGGGCACGAAGGCGTTTTTGGACAAGGCGGAGAGCCTCGGGATTATCTGAAAATTTTGCCCCACCACCGACCCGATTTGCCCCGCCACTAAGCCGAAATGCAGCTGCGCCACGCGAAGAAAGTGCTGAATTTCCGCGCCACGGTGGCGACGTCGCGCGGGGAATTTTGTTCGCGCGAGAGCATTGTGGTGGATCTCGTCGGCGACGGTGGCGATTGTGGTCGCGGAGAGATTGCGCCTTGGCAGGGCTTTGGTTGCGAGGAAATTTCCGCCGCCGAGGAGATTCTCACCACCATGGAGGCGGAGGCCGGGGCGACCCGCCACCAACTCGAAAATTTCCTGCGGGATCGCGAATCTGTCGCCAAGTTCCCCTGCACCGCCCACGCGTTTTCTGCGGCAAAATTTTTCTTGGAAAACCCGAAGTGCTTTCTCGCGCCCGAGCCCTCGAGAGCCGAGACCGCGCAACTAATATTCCGCGAGCCCGCCACCATGCCCGAGGATGTTGCGACGGAAATCCTGCGACAAAGCCGCGAGCCCCCCCCAACCCAAGTCCCACCCACAACCCGGGCGGCACCACCCCCCCGGCTAGCCCCCACCACCGCCGGACCGGCGCCGTCGCCCCCGCCGGCCGGGGTG
>JAJPZB010000116.1 GCA_021204635.1 Opitutia bacterium
CCTCACTACCAACCCACAACAACCCGCCACCACCATTGCGCCACCACTAACCCAAATCTCACCACCAACCCGCCACTGCGGCGTGGCCTATTTGCTCCACTCGAGCATGCGTTTGATTGGGATGTATGCGGCTTGGCGAATGTCTTCCGGCAGGGTGATTTCGGGCGCCATGTTTTTGAGGCAGTCGCGGACCTTTTCCACGGTGTTCATCTTCATGAACATGCATTCGTTGCAAGCGCAATTTGCGGTGGGACCTGCGACAAATTTCTTGCCCGGGACCTCGTTTTGCAGCCGCGAAATCATGTTTGTCTCCGTAACTATGATGAATGTTTTCGCGGAGGATTCGCGGCAGAAATTGACCATTTTTTCCGTGGAGCAAACGATGTCGGCGCACTCGCGGACGCTTTCGACGCATTCGGGGTGGACGAGGACGGGCGCCTCGGGGAACTCTGCCCGCGCGCGGCGGATTTCTGCGGCGGAGAATAGGATGTGCGCGTAGCACGAGCCCGGCCAGAGGCGCATTTTCCGCCCCGTTTGCCGCATTACCCAGGAGCCGAGATTTTGGTCGGGCACGAACAAAATTTCTTTGTCTGCGGGCACGTGCTCGACAATTTTCTGCGCGTTGCCGCTGGTGCAAATCACGTCTGAAAGGGCTTTGACGGCGGCGCTGCAATTGATGTATGCGACGACGCAGAGATTTGGATTTTTTGCCTTGACAGCGGCGAGCTCGGCGGCGTCACAAGAATCTGCGAGCGAGCAACCGGCTTCGAGCACGGGCAGCAGCACCTTCTTCGTCGGGTTCACGATTTTTGCGACTTCCGCCATGAAGTGCACGCCGCAGAAGACGATTGCGGCGGCATCTTTCGCGGCTTCGGCGCAGTAGGAAAGGCCGAGCGAATCTCCGACGAAATCGGCGACGCGCTGTATTTCCGCGTTTTGGTAGTTGTGCGCGAGAATAATTGCGTTGCGCTCTTTTTTGAGTTGCAGGATTTCCTGCTGAATTGCCGATAGCGGCGGGAGATCGCCGTTGCGGGAATCGTATGTTTTCAGTTGAAACGCGGTTTGCATTTTCGTTGTTGCGGGCAAATTTAGCAAAGCGCGGCGAGTGCGGGCAAAATTTTTTTGGGCGCGGGGAAAATCTGCGGCAATGCGGCGGCGCGGACGCCCTTGTTTTCCCAAAAAAAAATTGCGAAGAAACGTAGTGCCAAATTAGATTTCGCGAAAACCCAAAAACCCCTTTTTATGATTTTGCGAAAACTCCGGATCTTGGTAATTTGCGCGCTTGCCTTTGCGGGAACCCTCGGCGTGGCAGAGGCGCAGCAGCGCCGCCAATCTTCGTCGCGTAGCAGCGATTCCGCGCAGCGTCAATCCGATATTGTAGTGCGCTTCATGTATTGGGCGGGCGCGAGCGGCGACAAATCGACGAACTTTTTTTACAAGGAGGGGCGCGACTACAAGCCGCTTCTGATCACGGAAATGTCGTTCGCGAAGGCGTATCGCTACCACGGCGAATTGCCGATGAACATTTACCGCAAGGCGACGGAGGCGGAGATTGCCGCGCGCAGAGAGCAAGGCGTGAAGGCTGCGGATCTCGAATATATTCCGCACGCCACAGTCGCGATTGACCGCAAATTGCGCGAGGCGGGGATTTTGATTCCGGGCGATTTGCGGACGGTGAAGCCGGTCGTTCTCGATTTCAGCGAAAAGGTGTTTCCGCTCGGCTCCACCATGGTGATGAATATGGCGGGGATGCCGGTTCAGGGCTATCTCGCGGAGCCGCCGGGCGGTCAGCCCAACGCGCCCAAGGACGCACCGAAAATGCCGCCACAGACGTTCAGCCTGCAGCGCCAGGGGCAATTCTGGATTTCCGCGCCGGTAAAGGCATACATGACGTTGGACATGCGGCTCGCGGTGCCGTTTGAAGGCGCGGAAGGCGGGTGGAGCATGGCGTGGGCGTCGTCGGCAGTGTTTCACGCAACGGCGCGCTCGGTGGTCTTCGTTTTGCCTTCCACAAAACCGCAATTGGAGGGCAAGCCGCCGCGCGTGGAAGTCAGGCAGGCAGGCGTTGTGCAAAGCCCGCCTGAAAACAGCGACAACAACGCCGCAAACACGGATTCGCAGAAAAAGACGCGCAACCGTCGCGGCAACAATGCCGACAACAATCCCGATAACGTGAAGCCGCCGGAAGAAAACACGCGCCCCGCGAAGCGCCGCGTCTGAGGCTTTGTTGCCACCACAAACCCGCACCGATTTTTTTACCAAGATAAATGGCAGAAGAAGATTTTTTGAAAGATTTCGTCGAGTTGAAAGGCACGAGCGTGTTTGCGCTCGGCGACAGCTCTGCGCTTTTCATGATTTGCGAGAACAAGGTTTTGCTCGCGCAAACCGAAGCGGGATTCGCGGAAAAAATGGACCGCGTCACCGCCGGAGAGACCTGCGCGCGCCCGCAGACGTATGAGCTTCTCGCCGAAATTTGCAAAGGCTTCGAGATTGTGCCGCGGGTGGTGCTCATCACGAAATACATTCGCTCGGACGAAGTCTATTTCGCGCGAATCATATATTTTATGGAAAACGAGCTCGGGGAAAAAATTCTCGAGATAGACGCGCGGCCGTCAGACGCTCTGTTGCAGGCGGCGATGTTCAATGCGAAGGTCTTCATCGCGCGCTCGGTTCTCGCGGCGGCGCCGGACGCGTCGGAGTTGCTCGAGCTCGCGAGGAAGCGCGACAACAAATCTTCGCAATCCTGAGAAAATCGCCGCCGGCGAGCGCAGAATGAAGCTCGAAGAAATCTTGCCGCAGATTGCCGCCGGCGTCCCCGCGACATGCCTCGCGCCGATGCAGGACGTCACGACGTGCCGCTTCATGGAACTCATCGCGGGCGAGCGCTACGGAGCGCCGGATTTTTTCGTCACCGAGTTTTTGCGCGTCCACGCGACCTCGGATTTCAACGACGAAATTGTCGAGAGCCTGACGCGCATTCCGGCTCGGGCGCCGCTTTTTTTGCAACTCATCGGCGAAAATATTGACGCGCTTACCCGCGTGGCCGGCGCGGCGCTCTCGCGCTTTGGGTCGGTGGCGGGGATCGATTTCAACCTCGGATGCCCGTCGCCGAAAATTTGCAAGAAAAATGTTGGTGGCGGACTGTTGCGCGACATCGCGCACGTGGCAGAAATTATCCCTGCGCTGAGGGAAATTACTGCGGATCGCGGGAAACTTTTTTCCGTAAAATGCCGCATCGGCTTTGCGGACGATTCGGCATTGTCGCGGATTGTCGATCTCGCGAACGAGAACGCGGTCGATCTCCTCTCCGTCCACGGGCGCACCGTTCGCGGGCTCTATCGCACGCCCGTAGATTATGGCGCGATCGCCTTCGCCGTGGAAAAAGCCGCCTGTCCCGTTTTCGCGAACGGAGAAATTTCCTCGGTGGTCAAGTCAAAATTTGTTCTCGCGACAACAAAGTGCGCGGGCTTCATGCTCGGCAGGCACGCGATTCGCAACCCTTGGATTTTCAGGCAAATCAAAGAGGCGCGGGAACGCGGTTTCTACGGCAACAATGCCGCCCCCACCAACCCAATTCCCACCACCAACCCAATTCTCACCACCAACCTAATTCCCACCACCAACCCGAGTTCCACCACTAACCCGCGTTCCACCACCAACCCGGTCGCCACCACCAACCCGGCGCCGGAAATTTTCCGCCCTACGCTCGGCGACGTTTTTCTCTACGTGCGCGACCTCGCGGAGTGTGTTGCGCAGCCCGGCGACAATCCCGAGCGCGTCGCCGCGAGGATGAAAAAATTTCTCAACTTTGTCGGGACCGGCGTTGACGCGCGCGGCGAATTTTTGTTCGAGGCTCGGCGCGCGAAAACGCCCGACGAGATTTTCGCAGTCTCAGAAAAATTCATGCTCGCCGGCAACAGAGCGGAACAGCCCTTCCCCGACGAGCCGTTTTCCGGCATTGTGGCGAGGCCGAACTGCGAAATTTGACCACTAACCCGCCACCACTAACCCCGCAACTCAGGCGCGGGTCGGGCGCAGGTTTTTAAACTTCTCGTAGGCGCTTTCCCACGCGACACGATCTTGCGTGGGCACGTAGGTTTTGACGTCGAAAGAATTTCTGACAACGCTTCGGATTTCGTCGATTCCGGAGAGCTCGCCCGCCGCAACCGCCTGAATCAAAATGTTCCCGCAACTCGTGCCTTCGACGGGACCCGCGACAACTTTCCGCCCCGTCGCATTCGCAACAAACTGCATGAAAAGACGCGAGCGCGAGCCGCCACCAACCACGTGCAGCGTGTCGATTTCGCTCTCGGACAGCGCCGCGATGTCGTCCAACGCCTTGCGAAACGCGAACGCGAGGCTTTCCAAAATGCAGCGCATCGTCTGCCCGATGGTCGCGGGGACGGGCTGCGAGGTCTCGGCGCAAAACGCGGCGATTTTTTTCGGCATGTCGCCGGGCTTGAGAAAGCGTTCGTCGTCGGGGTCGATGTGCGAGCGCAACTCGGGCTCGGCGGCGGCGAGTTTGTCCAATTCCGGCGCGGGAATGTCGTCGCCTCGGGCTTTCCAAAATCTCATCGATTCCTGTTGAATCCACATGCCGACGATGTTTTTCAGGAAGCGGGTCGTGTGGCCGAAGCCGACTTCGTTTGTGTAATTTGCCTTGCGAACCGTTTCCGAGATGAACGGGCGCGGCGATTCAACGCCGATCAGCGACCACGTTCCACACGACAAAAATGCCCAACGCGAGCCCTTTTCCGCCGGAATTGCGACGACGGCGGCGGCGGTGTCGTGCGAGCAGCTCGCGACGATTTTTGTGGCGGCGGGGAGACCCGTTTCCGCCGCGATTTCGGGGCGAATTTTCCCGAGCGTCGTGCCCGACGGAACGATTTCGGGGAAGATTTTGCGCGGGATTCCAAGCGCGTCGGCGATGTCGAAAGCCCAGCTGCGGGCGCGCGGATTGTAAAGCTGCGTCGTGCTCGCGAGCGAAACTTCTGCAGCGGGGACGCCGGAGAAAAGGTAGTTGAAGTAGTCGCCGATGTTCAAAAATTTGTCCGCGACGGCGAGCATTTCGGGGCGGGAACGCGTGTCCTCAAAAAGCTGGTAGAGCGTGTTTATCGAGATGAACATTATGCCTGAGGCGGCGAAAACGGCTTCGTCGGGGACGATTTTTCGCACGCGCTCGATCGAGGCATCCGTCCGCGAATCGCGATATTGGAAGGGCGCGGCGACGAGCGGCTCGTTGCCCTTGATGAACACGTAATCGACGCCCCAGGAATCTGCGGAAATGCTTTCGATGGGAATGCCGAGGCCGGCGGCGCGCTTGAGCCCGTTTTTCAGCTCGTCAAAGAGCCGCAAAACGTCCCAGCGCAGAGTGCCGTTTACGGCGACCGCTTTGTTGTAGAAACGGTGAATTTCTTCGAGCGAAATTTTGCCGTCGTGGAGTTTTCCAAGTATGACGCGCCCGCTGTCGGCGCCGAGGTCAAGGGCGAGGTAATTCATTTTTCCGAGATTGTTGCAAAAACGAGTGTGAGCATTGAACAACTCCGGCGCAGTTCCCGCGAGTGCGAAAATTTTCCCGCATCGTGGCGACTGGGTTGGTGGTGGCGAGGGAAGGTGGTGGGGGAAAATTTTGGGTTAGTGGTGGGATTTGGCTTGGTGGTGAGGACAAATATTCCACGACAAGCCCAATTCCCACCACCGTCCCTACCACCACCGTCCCAGTCGCCACCACCAAGCCAAATCCCACCACCAACCCGCCACCACTAACCCGCATTTCACCTGCCCAAGAGGCGTCGGATTGAGCGGGAATCTGCGTTGGGCAGGCGGAGTTTGCGCGCGATAAAATCCGTGAGTGCCTCGCCACGAAACCCCTGCGCCTTGCCCGCTTCCTCAAAAAATTTCGCGCGCTTGGCAAGTTGCGCGTTTTCAATGCGGGATTCGGAAAACGCCCGCCCCTGCCGGCGCACGCCCTTCGCGCGGTGCAACTCGGCGACCTTTTTCCAATCAAAATCGCGGGCGGCATCAAACGACATATATGCAGGGACGAAAATCTGCGTGCCGTAGGGCGTCGTGTTCACGGAAGGTTTGAGCAAAAGGGGCTCGTCCGTGTCGGTGTCCATGCCCCACAAATAGTATTTCCAGCAGAGCAGATCGAACGCCGCGAAGAAAATTTGCTCGTCGGAATCGAAAAGCGTCCCCAAACCGCGAGACCACCCGCGCTCGGGCGTCGCGCGCCGGTGCAGGACGGAGCGTTTGGCTGCCGTGATGTAGTTGGGGTAAAGCGCTTTGAGCATTTCCCAGTCGCGCTTGAACTCGGCGGACGAACGCAACGCCAATTCAAATTCACTAAACTTTTTCTTACCCGATTCCGTCAAAAAATCTTCATAGTCGCCGCGACACGCCAACGCCACCGACTTGCGGATTGTCTCCGAATCTTTGAATGAAAAGGTGTTGAACCCGAAATTGTCGTTTTCGCTCGGGGCACCGGCGAGCTCGGCGATCGCCGCGATGCCGGAATCCAACAGAGATTTTTCCCCACAAAGCGCAGATTTTAGAAGTTGCGCGTAATCCTGGGGATACGGGATAAAGGCGTTTTTGCACTGCCAAAACGCAAAGCAAAACCGCGCATATGCCTCGGCGCAAACGGCAAAAGTTTCCGTCTTGCCTCGCGCGAAAAGTTTTGGCAGCGACAAGAAAAGGAATTCCACCAACTCAAAGTCGCGGGTGTCCGGAAGCGGCAGGGTCGCCAAGTGCTCCCGCACGCCTGCTTCCGTAAACTTTTTTAGCCCGAATTTCTCGAGCCACCGCGTTGCAAATTGTGCTCCTCTTTCACCCTTCTTCATAATTCCAAAATCTCTCGCACACTTCGACTTATTGCAACCCCTAAGACACTTCGCCCGCACTTTCTGCCCCCTTTTCTCTATCAATTATGTAAACAACCTTTTTGAGAAAAAGTTCGGACAAAATTTGTAGACAAATTTCGGGCTTGTTTTCGTGGAAAAGAGCCATCACGGGGAATATGAAAAAAATTATAAATTGTATTAGTGTGTGCCGTGTCCGCGATTAGCGTTGTCGTGGGGAAAAGTGGCGCCACCAATGTTGCCGCCACCAACACTGTCTCGCCACCAACCCAAATTCCACCACTAACCCAAACCTCACCACCAACCCGCCGCCACTAACCTACGATTGTGGCGAGTTCAATATTTCCAGCGCGTCTTCGTGGAGGCGCGGGTTTGCGGCGAGTATTGAGGTAGCGTGAAGCGGGTCGTTCCCGTTCCAATCCGTGACCCTGGCGCCGGCGCCCTGCAAAATCGGCAGGAGCGGGAACAAGTCCCAGGGCGACAAAATCGGGTCTGCCATCAAGTCCGCGCGCCCGTTTGCGACCATCATGTATGCGTAGCAATCGCCCCAGGTGCGGAAGAGCCGGCAGCGGTGCAGGAGCGCGCCCCAATTTTTGTCCGCGTGGGCATTCTCGCAGTCGAGGAGGTCGGTGGTGAGCAGTAGCGCCTTTTCGACGCACGGTGTCTCCGCGACGCGCACGACTGTGCCGTTGTAGCGCGTTGTCCTGCCGTCGCCGACAATCCGTTCCCGCGTTATCGGCTGGTCGATGACGCCGAGCAGCGGTTTGCCGTCGTGGAGAAGCCCGAAAAGAATCCCGTAGAGCGCGACGCGCGCGACGAACGACTTTGTCCCGTCAATCGGGTCGAGCGACCACACAAATTCCGTGTCCTCGCGCTCGTTCCCAAATTCTTCTCCGATTATGCCGTGCGACGGAAATTTTGCCTTGATTAATCGACGCAATTCGCGCTCGCACTCTTTATCTGCGCGGGTGACCGGCGTGCCGTCCTGCTTGATTTCGATTTCGGTTTGGAAACGCGCGTGGTATCCCGCGACAATCTTGCGCGCGGTGTCCGCGAGTTCTTCCGCGAAATTGCGGAGTTCTTCCATGTGTTTTTCCGCGATCATGTGGCGGGAATATTCGCGCATATTTTCCATTGTCGCGAGAACGTTTTTGGCGTTCGTTGCAACAAAAAAATCTGCGAAAAAAGAGATTGTCGGGAAACGGTTGCGGCAATGCAGTTTCGGGGGAGGCGCAATCGCGCGGAAGCCGCATAAATTCTAAGAAAAAAGCGTCATCCCCGTCGAAAAATCGTGTTGCGACAAAGCCCGTATTTTTACATAATGTACAACAGAAAGCCGTCTTTAAGGTGAGGACGGTTTTTCGGAACAAAAACAAAGCAAAAACAGAACAATTTTTTACTTTCCAAAACCAAATTTTATGGCAACGGAGAACGAAAACAAAACAGACAACCTCAGCCAAAAAAATACGGCGAGCTCCTCGTACAGCGCCGCCGACATCAAGCGCCTCAAGGGGCTCAAAGCCGTGCGGGAACGACCGGGCATGTACATTGGCGACACCAATGAGACCGGCCTTCACCACTGCGTTTACGAAATCGTGGATAATTCCATCGACGAAGCCCTCGCCGGATTTTGCAACCAAATTTCCGTGGCAATTCACGGCGACGGAAGCGTCACCGTTGACGACAATGGCCGCGGGATTCCGGTGGCGATACACCCCGAGGAAAAAATTCCGACGCTCGAGCTCGTTCTCACAAACCTGCACGCCGGCGGCAAATTTGAGAAAGGCGCATATCAGGTTTCCGGCGGGCTGAACGGCGTCGGCGCGAAATGCGTAAACGCGTTGTCAGACCATTTCATCGCGGAGGTTTGCCGAGAGGGCGAAGTGCACCGCATGGAGTTTTGCCGCGGCGAAGTTTCGGTGCCGATTCACGTTGTCGGGAAGACGAAAAAGACGGGCACGAAAATCACGTTTCACCCCGACCCCGAAATTTTCACGGTCTTGGATTTCAAATACGAAACTATCTTGCGCAGAATGCGCGAGCTCGCGTTTCTCGTCCCGGGCGTGACGATTAATGTTTCCGACGAGCGCACCGGTCATTCCGAGCGCTTCTGCTTCGAGGACGGGCTTTCGCAATACGTGCGATATTTGAACCAAAACGAAGAGCTTCTCATGGCAAAGCCGGTTTTGATCTCTGCCGAGGTCGATATCACAAATCCCGCCGAGCCCCTCGTAATCAACGACAAATACACGTTCCCGCACGGTCCGAAGCCGACGAAGATGACCGTCGATGTCGCGATTCAATACAACAGGAAATACACGGAGCTCGTTTTCGCCTACACGAATCTGATTACAAATCCCGAGGGCGGCACACACCTCTCCGGCTTCCGCACGGCGCTGACGCGCGTCGTGAACAACTACGCGAAGCAAAATAATTTGGTCAAAGACAAGGACCCGAAGCTCACCGGCGACGACATGCGAGAGGGGCTTGTCGCCGTGATTTCGATCAAGCACCCCGACCCGAAATTCCAGTCGCAAAACAAGACGCGGCTGACGAATCCGGAGGTCGATGGCGTCGTGCAAATGGTTGTCGGCGACGGCTTGAAACTTGCCTTTGAGAAAGACCCGAAGATGGCGAAGGCCGTCATCGAATCTGCGGCAAATGCGGCGCGCGCCCGCGAGGCTGCGCGGAAGGCTCGCGAGACGATTCGCAAGGGCGCGCTGGCAGGCGGCGGGCTCCCCGGCAAGCTTTCCGATTGCTCGGAAAAAGATCCCGCGTTGTGCGAACTCTACATCGTCGAGGGAGATTCCGCAGGCGGCTCGGCGAAACAGGGTCGCAATTGCCGCACGCAGGCGATTTTGCCTCTGCGCGGAAAAATTTTGAACGTCGAAAAGGCTCGGCTCGACCGAATGCTCAACAGCGACATGATCCGCAACATGATCACGGCGATCGGCACCGGAATCGGCGACGGCCACGAGGAAGGCAAAGACGACGGCAAGTTCAACATCGCAAAATGCCGCTACCACAAAATAGTGATCATGACGGATGCCGATGTTGACGGCGCGCACATTCGCACGCTCCTGCTCACGTTCTTCTTCCGCCAAATGCCGGAGCTCATCAACGCAGGCTACATCTACATCGCGCAGCCGCCGCTCTACAAAGTGAAGCGCAAGAAAAAAGAGCAATACGTGCAAAGCGACGCGGATATGAACCGCATGCTGCTCAAACTCGGCTCGGAAGACATTTCGCTTCTGAGAAAGCGCGACAACAGCATGTTCGCACCGGACGTCGTCGATAAAATCGTCGAGTGCATGGCGCACTTGGAGCGGCTCGGCGCCGGCGTCACGCGCTACGGTTGCGACCTCGCGACATACCTCGACCACCACAAACCCGAGACCGGCGAACTCCCGCGCTTCCTCGCGCGCGTGCGCCGCGGCAACAACGAGACCTACGAATATTTGTTCACCGAGGAAGAAAAAATCCGCTTCTTCATCCGCTATCAGGTCGAAGATGTGACGTCTTCGACAGACATTCGCGAAATTACGGTTGACGGGGTCACGGTCCAGCAGCGAATCAGCGTTTACGAAATCTACGAGGCCGGGCAGCTTTCCAAAATTTTGGAAAAAATGGCGAAGCTCGGGTTGGACATTTCCCGCTTTGAATCCACGCCGGAAGCGCGCTACGAGCTGATCGAGGGCGAGCACTCCGAAGAAAGCGAGGCGGAGGAAAAGAAGCGCCACGGGCTGCATTCCATGCTCGAGCTCGTCGGGACAATCAGAGAACTCGGCAAGCGAGGGCTGACGATTTCGCGGTACAAAGGGCTCGGGGAAATGAACCCGAAGCAACTTTTTGAAACGACGATGGATCCGAAAACGCGGCAATTCCTGCGCGTCTCCGTCGAAGACGCGGCGGAGGCAAACCGCGTGTTCACAATGCTGATGGGCGACGACGTGCCGCCCCGCCGGCAATTCATCGAGGACAACGCGCTCAACACATCTTACTTGGACGTGTAAACCGCCCGCACCGCGACAACAGCAACCAAGAACAATTCAACGCAAATTTCAGAAATGGAAAATTCCACAGAAAAACTTGCAACGACGAACATCACGGAAATCATGCAGACGGCATACATCGACTACTCGATGTCTGTCATCGTTTCCCGCGCGCTGCCGGACGTGCGCGACGGATTGAAGCCCGTGCAAAGGCGCGTCATCTACGCCATGTTCCGCGAGGGCTTGCGCCACAATGCCGCGTTCGACAAATGCGCGGGCGTCGTCGGCGAAGTCTTGAAAAATTATCACCCGCACGGCGACGCGTCGGTTTACGACACGCTCGTGCGCCTCGCGCAAGATTGGGTGATGCGCTACCCGCTCGTCATGCCGCAGGGCAATTTCGGCTCAATCGAGGGCGATTCCGCCGCCGCATATCGATACACCGAGTGCAAGCTGAACGAACTCGCGGAAGACCTTCTCAAAGACCTTGACGAAGACACCGTCGATTTCATGCCCAACTACAAGGAATCGACGACGGAGCCGACCGTGCTCCCCTGCGCGCTGCCGCACCTGCTGATGAACGGCTCAACCGGCATCGCAGTCGGTATGACGACAAACATTCCGCCGCACAACGTCGGCGAACTCGTCGAAGCATGCTGCCGAATTGCCGACAACCCGAACATTTCCTTCGACGAAATCGAAGAAATCATCAAGGGGCCCGACTTCCCGACAGGCGGCATCATCAACGGCACCGCAGGAATAAAGCAATATCTGCGCACGGGGCGCGGGCTCCTTCGCGTGCGCGGCGTGATGCACATCGAGGAAATGAAAAACGGAAAGGTGCAAATCGTCATCACGGAAATCCCGTATAACGTCAATCGCGCCGAGCTCGTGAAAAAAATCGCGGATCTCGTTCGCGAAAAAGTCTTCACGGAAATTTCCGACCTGCGCCAAGAATCCGCCGCCGAAACGCGAATTGTCATCGAGCTGAAGCGCGACGCCTCAGAGCGCGTCGTCATCAACAAACTCTACAAGCACACGGAGCTCGAATCCTCGTTCGGCGTGATTTTGCTTGCGCTCGACAAAAAGCGCCCGAAGCAAATGAACATCAAGGAGATGCTCGAATGCTTCATCGAACACCGCCGCGAGGTCGTCACGCGCCGCACAAAATTCCGCCTGCGCAAGGCGGAAGACCGCGCACACATTCTCGAAGGCTTCAAAATCGCGTATCGCTACTGCGACGACTTCGTGAAAATCATTCGCTCGTCGAAAGACCGCGACGAAGCGCGCGTGCGCCTGATAAGCAAATACGCGCTGACAGAGCGCCAGTGCAACGCGGTTCTCGACATGCGGCTGTATCAACTCACCGGCTTGGAAATCGACAAAATCCAGGAGGAATACGTCCAGCTCATCGGCTTTATCGATGAATGCAAAAAAATTCTCGCGAACGAAAAACGCCTGCTCGACATCGTGAAATCCGAGATGCGCGAAGTCGCGAAAAAATACAATTCGCCGCGCAAAACGCAGATTCAGGCGGCGGAAGGCGAGTTGCGGCCGGAAGACGTTATCCCGAACGAGGGCTGCATGATCACCGTCTCCCACCAAGGCTTCATCAAGCGCACGCCGCTCGACCTCTATCGCACGCAGAAGCGCGGCGGCAAAGGCCTCATCGGCGCAGACGCGCACAACGAAGATTTCATCGAATACCTCTTCTCCGCCAAGACGCACGACACCGTGATGTTCTTCACGAACAAAGGGCGGGTTTACGTCCAAAAGGCATACGAAATTCCGGAGGGCTCGCGCACGTCGAAGGGTCGTTCGATCGTGAATGTCATCGAGATGCAAGAAGGCGAGGAGCTCGCGACGCTGCTTTGCATTCCGGAGTTCACGGACACGAAAAACGTGTTCTTCTGCACCAAGAACGGAATCATCAAAAAGACGACGCTCTCGGAGTACAAAAATTGCAACCGCCGCGGAATCATCGCGATAAACCTGCGCGAAGGCGACGAGCTAATCTCCGTCAAGCTGACCTCCGGCAAAGATCAGGTCATGCTCATCTCGCAATCCGGAATGACGATTCGCTTCGACGAAGCAGACGCGCGCAATCTCGGTCGCTCCGCCGCAGGCGTCACGGGCATGAGGCTGCGCGAAGGCGACAAGGTCGTCGCGATGGCAATTGTCGATCCGGCGTGCACGCTGCTCATCGCGGGCAAAAACGGCATCGGCAAGCGCACGCAGTATGACGACGAAGAAGGCGAGGTCTTCCGCAAGCAAAATCGCGGCGGCATCGGCATCATCGGGATTAAAAACAAATCCGGCGTCGCGGGCGCGCTGAGCGTGCTCGACACAGATCAGGTGATGCTCCTCACGAAAGGCGGTCAGGCGATCCGCATGCCGGTGAAAGGGATCCGGCGCACCGGCAGAGCCGCACAAGGCGTGAAGCTCATGGACATCGACACGAAGTCCGGAGAAGAAATCATCGGGATTTGCAAAATCATTCTCGGCGACGACGAAGTCGATTCACCCGCGACAACAAACCCGCCCGCCGGCGACGCAGGCAACTCCGCCACCACCACAGACTCACCCGAGAAATAATTCCGCCACAATCGCGACAGTCGCCACGGTTGCCACGACAAACGCTCTTCCTCCGTGCCCAGAGGAAGAGCGTTTTCCTTTGTTGCCGCAGGGTTGGTGGTGGCAATGGGTTGGTGGTGGCATGAGATTGTTGCGAGAACTTGGGTCTGTGGTGGCGACAAACATTCCGCGATTGTTGTCACACGGATTTGTTCGGGACTAACGCCCCTCACGCTTGGTGGTGGGGATTTGAGTCTGTGGTGGCAACAATCTCGCATATGCAATACGTAATTCTCCCGCTAAGTTAGCGGGAGGGGACCACGATAGTGGTG
>JAJPZB010000094.1 GCA_021204635.1 Opitutia bacterium
CGGCGTTCGGCGACGAAGGTCTCGCGGGAACGTTCCCCAAATTGCTCAAAAACGCCGAGGAAATCGCGGAGATTGTTCCGGAAGCGCGCCGACTCTCGGAGCGGATAAATTCGCTTGCGATCGAAGCCGAGGACTTGCGCATGGAGTATTCAGGCATGCTCGGGCGCGCAGACTTTGAGCCCGAGGCGGCGGCAAAACTCTCGGAGAGCATGAATGCCTGGCTCGAATTGCGCAGAAAATATGGCCCTGCTCCGGAAAGCGTTCGTGCCAAGCGCGAGGCTCTGTTGCAGAGAATTGAGGGGCAAAGCGACGTCGCGGGAAAGCTTGCGCGGGCAGAAAAACTTGCCGGCGAGCAGGAGAAATTGTTGCGGGAACTCGCGGGAAGCCTCCACGACAAACGGCTCGCGGCCGCGAAAAAACTCGCTGCGGAGGCGCAAAAAATCCTCGTGGAACTCGGGTTCAAAAAAGCGGATTTGTCGATACGCCTCACAAAGACGGAGACAATCGCGGAAACCGGCACAACTGCGTGCTCCTTCCTTTTCTCGCCAAACGCGGGCCAGGACTTGTTGCCGCTGAACAAAATTGCATCGGCGGGCGAAACCGCGCGAGTAATGCTCGCGCTCAAAGCCGTTCTCGCGGAAGTTGACGCCACACCGGTACTCGTTTTCGACGAGGTAGATGCGAACGTAGGCGGGGAAATCGCAGTGCACGTGGCGCGCAAGCTCGCCGATGTCGCACGGAAGCACCAGCTTTTTTGCATAACGCACCTCGCGCAAGTCGCAGCTCTCGGCCGCCACCATTTCTGTGTGACGAAAACGCAGAGCGACAGCGAAACGAAAATTTCAATCGCGCGATTGGACGAAAATTCCGGCGCAAGAGAAGGCGAACTCGCACGAATGATCGGCGACAGGAACTCCGCGTCAGCGCACGCGCACGCCAAAGAACTTCTCGCGGCAGGAACAATTTACAACGAAGAAAAAGAAAAGCGTTGACTTTCGGGAGGAATTTGAGAACATGGGCGTCAATAATGCCTCCCACGCCTCTTAGCAATGCGCACCCCGGGAGGCCGCTTTTTTGTACGGATCTTGCAACCAACTGAGAACTTCACCCGTGAATAGAAAAAACGACTCAAAGCCGTTCAGATACGGGGACTTATCAAGTCCTCTTAAGGGATTCAAATCAATCGATGAGCAAATTTCTCTCTTAATATCGAGAAATCTCCTTTTCCGCGATATCGAGGCTGCGAAAGCCAAATTGAGAGAATGCCAATATTACAGGCTCACCGCCTACCGACACCCGTTCGTATCGCCCGACAACAAAGACAGATTCCTCGATGGAGTGTACTTTGACGACATCTGGCGGCTCTACGTTTTCGACAGACGCCTGCGGTTTATCGTTATGGACGCGATCGAGCGAATCGAGGTGTCTCTGCGCTCACGGTGGGCGCACATCTTGGCGGAAAAATACGGTGCCCTCGCCTACGAAAACCAGGAGCTTTTCGACGAACGAGCCAGAAGAAATTCGGCGCACGCAATCCCGAAAAAAATCGAAACATCGAAAGAGCCGTGCATCAGGCACTACGTCGAGAACGGGCAAAAAGTCCCGATTTGGAGCCTCTGCGAGATTTTGACCTACGGCGAGCTGCTGACGCTTTTCAATTCGATAAAAGCGCGGAAACTCAAAAACGAGATTTTGAAAGATTTCGATCTTGACGAAAAAATTGCATCGTCGTTTTTCAATTTCCTGCGAATCGCAAGGAACATATGCGCGCACCACGGCAGGCTTTGGAACAAGCGGCTTTTTGCCAACATCAAGATTCCTTCCCGCCCCGAGCCTCTTGCGATGTCGGTGAATTACCCCGATATTTCCGACAGCGACACGGAAGCCGAGAAAACCGCGAAGATGAACGCGCAGAAAAGCGTTTACAATGTTCTCGTGATACTGATTTTCCTCGTCGGGAAAATTGCGCCGCAATCGGAATGGAAAAAGCGCTTGACAGCGTTGATTTCCAGCGGCGAAAAAGAGGGATACCTGAAAGAGATGGGATTCCCGCAAGATTGGAGATCGCGCCCCGTCTGGAAATAAATTTCCAAAAATGAGAAAGTGCGAAAAAAGCGTTGACTTTCGGGAAAAATCTGAAAGCATTTGACCTCGAGAATGCCTCCCACGCCTCTTAACAATGCGCACCCCGGGAGGCCGCTTTTTATCTAAATTTCCCGAGAACGCGAATTACGACAATGAACGGCGAGCCCGAGAACTATTTTTCCGTCTTGAAAACAGCCCCCGCGAGCGCGGCGCGGCGTTGCGAATTGCGAACGTTGCACGGGTGCGTGCAGACGCCGGTGTTCATGCCGGTGGGGACGCAAGGTTCGGTGAAGGCTCTCACGCCGAAGCAAGTCGAAGAAACCGGCGCGCAGATAATTCTCGGAAACACTTACCACCTGAATTTGCGCCCGGGCGCGGCGACAATAAAGTCCCTCGGCGGGCTCCACAAATTCATGAATTGGCGCAAGCCGATCTTAACGGATTCCGGCGGTTTTCAGGCATTTTCGCTCTCGAAATTGCGAAAAATAACCGACGGGGGGATCGAATTTGCGTCGCACCTCGACGGTTCCCGAATTTCTCTCACGCCGCAGTCGTGCCTCGAAATTCAAACGGCGCTCGGGAGCGACATCGCGATGGTTTTGGACATTTGCCCACCCTTTCCCGCAACGGAAAGAGACGTCGCAGAAACAAACGAAATCACGCTGCGCTGGGCGCGGGAATTTCTATCGCATGCAATTGACACAGGCTTCATCGCCGCCGGTCACCACGTGTTTGGCATAGTCCAAGGCGGAATTTACGAAAATCTGCGTCGCGACTGCGCAGAAAAGCTCGCGGAAATGGATTTCCCCGGCTACGCAATCGGCGGCGTCTCCGTTGGAGAGCCGGAGCCGGAAATGCTGAAACAAGTCGCCGCAAGCACGCCGTTCCTCCCGCACTTCAAACCGCGCTACGTGATGGGCGTCGGCACTCCGCCGCAGATTTTGAAAATGATTTCGCTCGGCGCAGACATGTTCGATTGCGTCATGCCGACGCGCCTCGCCCGCCACGGAACAGCATTCACACCCAACGGCACGATCAATATAAAAAACGAAAAATATAAGCTTGACGAATCGCCTCTCGTCGAAGGCGCCGACAACTACACGTGCCGCAATTTTTCCCGTGCCTATCTGCGCCATCTCTACATCGCGGGCGAAATGCTCTCTGCCACGCTCCTGAGCATTCACAACATTCATTTCTTCCAAGAACTTATGCGGCAGGCGCGCGAACACATCGAAACCGGCGATTTCTCGGCATGGTCCAAAGCGTGGATTTCCCGCTATGAAGCCGGAGAAGCGGCTCGCAAGGCGGAAAAAACGTTGTGAAAAGTTCGCGCGCGCTCGATAATTGTTCTCACGCCGCAAATTTCAAAACCGGCGCAACCTCCGAAAAATTAAAAACATGGCTTCGGCAAAAAATTCAAAATACGACATTCGCGAAATCGCCTCGAAATTCGCGATTTACGGCGACTTCGTGGATGCATTCCCGTATGGCACGGGGCACATCAACGACACGTTTTGCGTGGTGTATGACCAAGGCGCGTGCCGCGTGCGCTACATCGTCCAGCGCGTAAATTCCTACATTTTCAAAGACCCGCTCGGGGTGATGAAAAATGTCTCGCGCATTTGCCGGCATTCGTTTGGCAAGTTGAAAGAAAACAAGGCTCCTGACGCGTCGCGGCGCACGCTCACGCTAATCCGCACTCTCGACGGGAACGATTGGTACGTCGATCAGGCGGGCAATTTCTGGCGCTGCTACATCTTCATCGAGCGCGCCCGAGGCTACGACGTGATAGAAAACACGGAGCAGGCGTTTCAGGCAGCGCGCGCGTTTGGCAATTTCCAAAAACTCCTCGTCGATATCCCCGGCGAGCGCCTCGTGGAAACAATCCCGAATTTCCACAACACAATTCAGCGCTTTGAAAATTTCCAAAAATCGCTCGCGGCAGACGTGAAAAATCGCGCCGCCGGCGTGAAAGCGGAAATCGATTTCGTGCTGAAACGCGAGAAAGACTGCGCGGTCGTCATCGACGCCATGGCAAAGGGCGAAATCCCCGAACGCATTGCCCACCAGGACACCAAGCTCAACAACGTCTTGATCGACGACTACACGCTCGAAGGAATTTGCGTCATCGACCTCGACACGTCGATGCCGGGCTCTGTGCTCTACGATTTCGGAGACATGGTCCGCACCTCCACTTCCCCTGCGAAAGAAGACGAGCGCGACCTCTCGAAGGTCGAAATGCAATTCAAATATTTTGAAGCTCTCGCAAAAGGCTATATGAGTTCTGCCGGAGATTTTCTCAACGCGAAGGAAAAAGAGTTGCTCCCGTTCTCGGGAAAACTACTCACCTTCGAGTGCGGAATCCGCTTCCTGACAGACTTTCTCGATGGCGATTTGTATTTCAAAACCGCATACGCCGACCACAATTTGGATCGTTGCCGCACGCAATTCCGCCTCGTAGAGCGAATCGAGGAGCAGATGGACACCATGAACAAACTCATCGCGAACCTCTGATTATCGCGAACCATTCAAATTTCAAGCGTTCTCGCGAAGAAATTCACGAGGACGCTTTTTTTGGATCTCACCACCAACCCAAATCTCACCACCAACCCAAATCCACCACCAAGCCGGCTCCACCACTAACCCCAATCTCACCACCAACCCGCACATCATTGTTGCGGGCGCTTCTTCGGCAATGACAAAGCGGCTTTTTGCAAAATCGCGCCCACGAGAACGAGTGCGACTGCGAGGCAGAAATAATCGAGGAAAAATCGCCATGCCGGCTCTGACAACGCGAACATGTCAAACGAATTTTCTGCGCTGAGTTTCCCGACAAAATCCCGACGCACGAACGAGTAAATTCCCCATACCCCCACCACAGACGCCGCCACAACAATGGCAATGCTGCACGGCTTTGAAAGGCGGTTCGCGCGGAAAAATCCGAGAAGCATTTTCGCGTGCAACCCGATGTGCACGGGGACGAGAACGAAGAGCCAGTTTGCCACCGTCGTGTGGATCTCCCGAGCCGTCAACCCGCCGCCGGACGGGACGAACGGGAACAAGTCGCGAGAAAGCATCACGCCTGTCGCCGCAACAATGACAACTGCAAGCGCGAGCGCCACATTAGCAACGAGCGAGACAATTCTCAAAGTCGCATACTTGCCGGAAAAAATGGCGCGGTGCCACCAGCGATTTACCACGTTATGCGCAACAAACAAAACCACGGCGAGGACGCCAACACATTCGTGCAGGAAATTCCCAGTCGCAACGTATGCAATTGCGACAAACAAAAGCACCACCATCACGGCGTCGAGAACGAGTTTCTTTTTCATAGTCATTGTTGTGGATCAGGTTTGTGGTGGAGGGTCGGTGGTCAGGGTTGGTGGTAAATTTGGGTTAGTGGTGAAGCCGGCTTAGTGGTGAATTGGGGTTGGTGGTGAGCAGAGTCGGTGGTGGCAGGGTCGGTGGCGGCGTTTGTGACCTCCACGGCTTGCCACCATCCCGAGGCCTGTTGCGGGTTGGTGGTGGGCGCATGGTCGCCACCGAGGGGTTGGTGGCGAGAGTTCCCGCAACAATGTCAAACGCGAATGTTGTCAATGAGGCGCGTCCGCGTCTCGGTCATGAATACCGCGACGGCAACGAGCGTTTCCCGGGGAACAATCTCGCTCAGCTGGCTCATTGTTGTGGCGTCAACACACTCGAAATATTGCGTCTCAAAGAGCGGATTTGCGTGCAACGCCTCTTCAAATATTTTCCGCGCCTTGGCGACATCAACCACGCCCTCCGAAACGGCGCACTTCACAGCGTTGAGCCCCGCGCAAATCTGCGGCGCAACAGCGCGTTCCCGCGCGCTCAAATATTTGTTGCGCGAACTCAGAGCAAGCCCGTCGCCCTCACGCACAATCGGCGCCACAATGATTTCCACCGGAATGTGCAAATCGCGCACCATGCGCTTCAAAACTGCGACCTGTTGCGCGTCCTTTTGCCCGAACACCGCGACATTCGGCTGCGCCAAGTTGAAAAGCAAATTCACAACCGTGCAAACGCCGCGAAAATGCGTCGGGCGATAGCGACCACAAAGCCCCTGCGAGCACGCGTTTTCCACGACAAACGTCGAGGCGTCTTTCGCGTAAATCGCGTCCGGTGCGGGGGCAAAAACGATGTCCGCACCATGCTCGGCGCAAAGTTTTTCGTCGGCTTTGAGCGTCCGCGGATACTTGTCGTAGTCTTCGTTTGGTGCGAATTGCGTCGGGTTCACGAACACGGAAACCGCGACGAGATCCGCGTTCTTTCTCGCGATATCGATCAGCGAGGCATGGCCGTCATGCAAGTTGCCCATTGTCGGGACGAGGGCGATTTTTTTTCCGGCGGCGCGCGCTTTGAGCGCGATTTTTTGGAATTCTTCCGGCAGATGAATTGTTTCCATTTCCTGAAAAAATTGGGAAAAATTTTGCGCAGTTCGCGGCTTTGTCGCAAATACAAAAACCGCGCGGGGCGTTTTCATAAATTGCAATAAGGCGCAGGAGTTGCTTAAATACGCGAGAAATAACGCACGCAAAACGCTTTGTCATGGAATTTTCGGAAATCAACATACGCGCACATCACACAATCGCGTGCATCTGGGATTTCGACAAAACCCTCACGCCCGGATACATGCAAACCCCGCTTTTTCGCGAATACGGAATCGACGAGGGAAGTTTCTGGAACGAGGTAAACCGCCTGCCGGAAATATATGAAAAACAGGGGATTCACGTCTCCAAAGACACGGTGTATTTGAATCACCTGCTCAGCTACGTGAAAAACGGGCCGTTGCGCGGCTTGACAAACAAAAAGCTGCGCGAACTCGGCGCGCGCATCGAACTCTGCCCGGGCGTGCCGGAAGTCTTTGACAAACTCCGCGAATACGCGCAAAGACTCGGCGTCGCCAACAATCTCGAAGTCTCGTTAGAGCATTACATTGTCAGTACAGGCATCGCGGAAATGATTCGCGGGTGCGCCGCCGCGCCGCATGTTGACGGGATTTACGGCTGCGAATTTATCGAGCAGCCGCTGCCGCCGCACTACACAGAAGTGCAGGTTTTAAAATTTCTCGACGAGCCCACAGAAATTTCCCAGATCGGCGTCATGGTGGATAACACGATCAAGACGCGCTTCATTTTCGAGATAAACAAAGGCTCCAACAAAAATCCGAAAATCGACGTCAACGCCGTCGTCCGCGCGCAAGATCGCAGGGTTCCTTTCGAGAACATGATTTACATCGCCGACGGCCCGAGCGACGTCCCCGTGTATTCCGTCGTCAGAAAAGGCGGCGGTTTCGCCTACGCGGTTTATTCGCCAAATTCCCGCGAAGAGCGCCGGCAAAACGACGCACTGCTCAACTCCAAGCGCGTGAACGGCTACGGCCCGAACGATTACACGGACACGGGCTTCTCCTACGATTGGCTCTGCATGCGCCTCGAAGATATTGTTGACAGACTGAGCAAAGAACGTTCCTACGCGTTGGAATCTCAGGTCTCGCAGCCGCCGAGGCACATTCACTGCGGAAACGCTGCAAATCGCCCGCGCACCGGCGACAACGCCGAGCCGGAAGGCCACCAGCCGTCGCTCCTCTGAAAAACGCGCCAACGCCTGCAAATATCAGACCAACATGCCCGCTTCCAAGAACAGTTCGCAAAGGCAGCGCGACGCCGACAAGAAATCCCGCAAAAATTCCGCACAACAAATGCGCGACCCGGGCATCCCCGACAAGAGCGCGAAGCGGATTTACGCGTTCGTCATCTTCTTTCTTCTCGGCATTTTTGCGCTCGCTTCCCTGCTCTCGTTCACGGAATACCAAAAGATTTTTTTCAGCGAAAGCCTGCTCGAAGACTTCGTCCGCCAGGGCAAGTTGACGGAGCAAAATTCCTGCGGCGCGGTAGGCGCGACCTTCGCAACAATCGCGTTCAATTTTCTCGGCTTTGCGGCATATTTGCTGCCGGTGTTCTTCTTTTTGTTCGCGTATTACATGCTCCGCGCGGCAACAAAAAACATCTCGCTTCTTTGGAAAACGGTTTTGTGCTTTCTCGCGCTGTGCTCGGGCACGATTTTGTTGTGCGCCCTGCCCGACGGATTTTACGGCAGCCTCGCGCCCGACGGCGTTTCGGCGCTCAGCTCAATTCCGCGCGGCCCGGGCGGAATGCTCGGCAAATTTCTAAGCAATCTGATCGGCATCGCCTTTGGTGTCGCCGGCACAGCAACGCTCGCAATCATCGTCTATTTTGCCTCGGTTTTCGCACTGCTCGTGTCGTCGCCGCTTCAAACGATTCGCGGATTTTTTTCCAAAGTCGATCGCTCGCTGCGTGAGCGAAGTGAGGCAAAGCAACTCGAAAAACTTCAAAGCGAAAAAGAGCGCGAGCGTCGCAGAATCGAGGCGATCGAAGTTTTGCAGGCGGAACGCAACGAATCGGCGAGCGGCGTTTTCATGAACAAAGACGCGCCGGTCGCGCTTGTCGATCCGCCTCACAGCGACACCGGCGAAGATTCTCAGGAGGAAAACCCCGACCCATTCGCCGAGGTCAAAGTCGATAAAGACGCCGTGGCGCTGTATGACGCGCCGGTGCTCAAAGACCTCGATGCCGAAGAAAATTCCGTTGCTGTCATGACTGAAAACGAGAACGAAAATCCCGACAAAGATTGGGATCCAAAAGCCGATATCGAAAACACAATAGGCGTGCTCAAACCGCTTTCTGACGACGAGCCCGAGCCGCCTGCCATCACCGAGGCGACACCGGAAAATGTCGAGGCAAAAGAGCCGGAGAAAGCACCGGAACCGCCTGCCGAACCTGCCGCCGCAACAGCGCCGGCGCCGGAGGAAAATCCTGCGCCCGCAGCAACGCCGCTCAAAGTCGTCTCCGCAGAAATGCTCGAACGCGCCAACGAGGCAGACATTCCGGCGGCGCGCGGAAGCTACGTTTTCCCGCCGATAGACCTTCTCGCCGAGCCGGCGCCCGCCGAAGATCAGGCGGAAGACTACGAGGCTCGCGGCCAAGAAATCATTCGCGCGCTCGCGGAATTTCGCTGCCCCGCAGAAATGTCTTCCGCGCAGGTCGGGCCGACAATTACGCGCTACGAAATCAAGCCCGGCGCCGGCGTGAAGGCAGAGCGCATTTTGAATTTGCAAAACAACGTCGCGATGGCGCTACGGGCGACTTCGGCCCGCCTCGCGCCCGTCCCCGAAAACGGCACGATCGGCATCGAAGTTCCGAATCGCAAAATGCAATCCGTGCCGATTCGCGAAGTCCTCGAATCAAAGGCGTGGCACGAAAACAAGATGGAAATTCCCGCCGTTCTCGGAAAAGACGTCACGGGAAAGCCGGTGCTCATCGACCTCGCGAAAATGCCGCACGGGCTCATCGCCGGTTCGTCAGGGTCCGGAAAATCCGTCTGCCTGAACGGAATTATCACGTCGATTCTCTACCACGCTTCGCCGGAAGAAGTGCGGCTCGTGATGGTCGATCCGAAGGTCGTGGAACTGCGAGTTTACAACGACGCGCCGCACATGCTCATTCCGGTAATCACAGACATGAAACGCGCGCCGGGCGCCTTGAAATGGCTCATCGACGAGATGGAGCGCCGCTACTTGCTCTTGGAAGAAGCCGGTGTGCGCAACATCGTCGGCTTCAACGCGAAAATCGAGCGCGACCGAGAAGAAGCCGCGCGCCTCGCAGAACTCGCCGCCAACTCCGACAACGGAAATGCCTTCGCGGGCGTGCAGGGAGAAGCCGGCACCGCGCCCACCCCTGCCCCGCAACAAATCTCGGTGCCGCGCGACGAAGGCGTTCTCGACGAAATTCGCGGCAAGAGAAAAATGTCATACATCGTCTGCATAATCGACGAGTTCGCGGACATCATGGCGCAGAACGCCGCAGAAATAGAAACCGGCGTCGCACGACTGACGGCAAAGGCCCGCGCAGCAGGAATCCACCTGATCCTCGCGACGCAACGCCCGGACGCCAAAACCGTCACGGGGCTCATCAAAGCAAACCTCGGAACGCGCATCGCCCTGCGCGTGACCTCGGGCACAAACTCGCGAATCATTCTCGACGAAGTCGGCGCGGAAACCCTCATCGGCAAAGGCGACATGCTCATTCTCGGCCCCGGCTCGCCCTTCCCGCAACGCGCGCAAGGCGTGTGGGTCTCCGAAGAAGAAATCGAAAAAATCGTCCAATTCCTCGCCGAGAAAAACGGCAAACCGAAATACGCAGAGGATGTCAATTCCAAGATCGACAGCTATGCTGCGGCTGATGACGACGATGGCGACAGCGACGACGCACCTGCCGACGACAACGATGAGGAATCTCTCCTCAGACGCTCTTTTGAACTGATTCAGGCGTCAAAACGCGCCTCGATCTCGTATCTGCAATTGAAATTAAAAATTGGATACGGAAAGGCCGCGAGGATCATGGACGAACTCGAAGAACGCGGCTACGTAGGCGAATCGCTCGGCGCGAGCAAGCCGCGAGAAATCCTGCGCGACAAGTGGGAAGGCTGATCCCCGCCGCCACAAGCCGGTCGGTGGTGAAATTGGGTCGGTGGTGGGATTTGGGTTGGTGGTGAGATTTGGGTTGGCGGCGAAAACCAAGTGCCACGATTGTTGTGGCGGGTTGGTGGTGAGTGAGTTTGTTGTGGGGATGGGGGTTGGTGGTGGAACTTGGGTTAGTGGTGAGAAGCAAAGTCAGGCGACGTTCAACGAACACACTCCCTCACCACTATCGTGGTCCCCTCCCGCTAACTTAGCGGGAGAATCGCGCACTACGTGCGCGATATTATTTTCCACCACCAACCCACCACCAAAGACTCAAGTTCTCACCACCAACCCTGCCCACAACAAACCCGCCACCACTAACCCAAGCTTCACCACCAACCCAAATCCCCGCCACCAACCCGGCTCCCCACCACACAACAAAAGCGGCGTTCCCGAGAATTTCGAGAACGCCGTTTGGGCAGAAATTGCCTGCGATTATCGCACGAACAGGAGCTCGCGATATTTCGGGAGCGGCCACATTTCGTTATCCACCAGCAACTCGAGTTTGTCGATGTGGTAGCGGATTGTGTCGAAATTCGGCAACACGGTGTCGTGGTAGGCGATTGCTTTTTTGCGCTCGTCGCTGAGTTTGTTCGCGGCTTTGCGGCAATCGACCATCTTATCGACAGTCTCCGTCACTGCGGTGATGTGCTCGTTTATCGCTTCGATGAGGCGAATTTGCTCTTTCGCGAGAACTTTGAATTTCGCGTCAGAGAAAACGTTTTTGAGCTTGGCGACGTTGTCGAGCAGCGAAGACTGATAGCGGATCGCGACAGGAATGATGTGGTTGTGAGCCAAATCGCCGAGGACGCGAGCCTCGATCTGAATCTTCTTCGTGTACATTTCCCACTTCACCTCGTTGCGGGTTTCGAGCTCTTTTTTCGTATGAACGTTTCCGGTTGCAAAAACTTTCAACGACTGCGGGCTCGTGTAGGCATCGTAGATGAGCGGCACGCTCGTTTCGCAATCGAGGCCGCGCTTTGCCGCTTCCTTTTTCCATTCTTCCGAATAGCCGTTGCCGTCAAAGCGGATTGGCTTCGATTCCTTGATGTATTTTTTGAGAACCGTGTAAAGCGCTTCCTTTTTCGACGCACCGCCGGAAATCAGCTTATCGACTTCCTGCTTGAACTCGGAAAGCTGGTAGGCGACAGCGGCGTTCAGAGCCGTCATCGCGGGCGCGCAATTGGCGGAAGAGCCGACGGCGCGGAACTCGAAACGGTTGCCCGTAAACGCGAAAGGCGAAGTGCGGTTGCGATCCGTGTTGTCAATCAAAATCTCCGGAATTTGCCCGACGCCGAGTTTGACCTGCTTTTTGCTGTCAACCTTGATCGCGTCATCGACGGACGATTTTTCGAAGGCGTCGAGAATGTCGGAAACCTGCTTGCCGAGGAACGAGGAGATGATCGCCGGCGGCGCCTCGTTTGCCCCGAGCCGGTGCGCGTTTGTTGCAGACGCGATCGAGGCTTTGAGCAGGCTGTTGTTGCGATAGAGCGCGACGAGCGTGTTCACGATAAACGTGATGAAACGCAGGTTTTCCATCGTGTTTTTGCCGGGCGAAAACAGGTTGATGCCCGTGTCTGTGCCGAGAGACCAATTGCAGTGCTTGCCCGAGCCGTTGACGCCTTTGAACGGCTTTTCGTGGAGCAGGACGCGAAATTTGTGGCGGCGGGCGACATCGCGCATCAGCGCCATCATCAGCAAATTGTGGTCAACCGCCAAATTGCATTCCTCAAAAATCGGCGCGACCTCAAACTGGTTCGGCGCAACCTCGTTGTGGCGCGTCTTCGCCGGAATGCCCAACCTCCAAGCCTCGTATTCGAGCTCTTGCATGAATGCGACGACGCGACGCGGAATCGCGGCAAAGTAGTGGTCTTCCAACTGCTGATTTTTCGCCGATTCGTGCCCCATCAGAGTGCGACCTGTCAAAACGAGGTCGGGGCGGGCGTTGAAAAGCTCTTCGTCAATCAAAAAATATTCCTGTTCCCAGCCGAGCGAAGAATTTACGCGGCTGACGTCGGAATTGAAATATTTGCAGACGCCGACAGCGGCTTTGCTCACGGCGCTTATCGATTTCAAAAGCGGGGCTTTGTGGTCGAGCGCCTCGCCCGTGTAGGAAACGAAAATCGTCGGAATGCAAAGCGTGTCGCCCATGATGAACGCGGGCGATGACGGGTCCCACGCCGAATAGCCGCGAGCCTCGAACGTGGAGCGCAAGCCGCCGCTCGGGAACGACGAGGCGTCGGGCTCTTGCTGCGCGAGAATCTTGCCGCTGAATTCCTCGATCATGCCGCCTTTGCCGTCGAGCTCGACAAACGCGTCGTGCTTTTCAGCCGTTCCGTCCGTCAGCGGGTGGAACCAGTGCGTGTAGTGCGTTGCGCCGTTTGCCATTGCCCACATTCTCATCGAAGGCGCGATGTGGGCGGCGAGAGCGAGCGACACGGGCTCGCCGGAATCTATGGCACTCGTTATCGCCCGAAAAGTTTCTTTCGAGAGATATTGTGCCATTGCCTTGCGGTTAAAAACTTTGCACCCGAAATATTCGGAAGTTTTTGCCGCCGGCGGAGTTGCTGTTGAAACCTCGCGATTGGAGGCTGTTTCGACTGCGTGGAATCGTATGTTTGACATTGTTGGAATTTGGTTCGTTTGTCGCACGCGAAACTCAAACTCAATCGGTAAAAGCCCCGACGTGCGTTAAACTGTGGCGGACGATAAATGCGCCTCGGCATCCTCGTCAAGCGGTTTTTTGAAAAATTGTGGAAAATCGCAGCAAAATTTTTGATTTTTCGCCAAAAATGCAAATTTTTGCTCAGATTTTCCAAGAAATTTCCCGCATCATCGCGAAAATCGCGAAAAATAGCTGATTTTTTCCCGCTGTTGCTATGGGTCGGTGGTGGCGAGATTGTTGCGGCGGGTTGGTGGTGAGACTTGGGT
>JAJPZB010000140.1 GCA_021204635.1 Opitutia bacterium
TGGTGGCGGGGAGCAAAGTCAGGCGACGTTCAACGAACACACTCCCTCACCGCTATCGCGGTCCCCTCCCGCTAACTTAGCGGGAGAATCGCGCATTGCGTGCGCGAGGTAATTACAATTCCAATCCGCCGCCACAAATTCTCACCACCAACCCACGATCTCGCCACAAACCTTCGCCTTCACCACCATCCCTGCCACCACCAACCCAATTCTCACCACCAACCGTGAACGCCGTTAGGCGTGAACAAATCCGTGTGACATCCCTCCGTGGCACTTTGCCGCCACCACCAACCCAAGTCTCACCACTAACCCATGCACAGCAAGCGAGTTTGGGTTGGTGGTGGCGGAAGCACCATTGTGTTACCACTTTGTCGCTCGCAGATTCTGCGGTTTTGTACCAACGATACGATTTTCAAAACAAATCGCTGTGCGTTCCTGTGCGGACAAGGTGGAGTTTATCTTTGTTGACTTTGTAAATCAGAAGCCAATCGGGGCGGATGTGGCATTCTCTAAATCCGCTCCAATTCCCGGAAAGAGCATGATCGTGAAAGTTTTCGGGAAGCATAGATTCTGCAGCGAGCAAGATTATCACCTGCTTTATGAGTTCTATGTCCCAACCTCGCTTTTTTGCGATTTTGAGGTCGCGTCCAAATTTTGTTGATGGATCTACGCGAAGCATTTCTCAAATACCGAGAGCAGTGAACATTTCTTGCGGCGACTTGTAGCGCGCGGGTTTTCCCTTTGCGATGCGCGCGTCAACTTCTTTCATTGCCGCGATTGTTTCTGCGTTTGGGATTTCGCCGATGTGCGGGCGGAAGGGCAGGGCGTTGTCGTTGATTGTTTGGCGGAAGAGCATGTTGACGGCTTCGGTCATTGTGATTCCGAGTTTCTTGAAGATTTTTTCCGCCTGAGATTTTGTGCGAGGCTCAATACGAATGCTGAGAATTGCTGTTTTTGCCATGGTTTTGTTGTGTTTGTTGATGTTTGCGAATCGTCTGACAAAGTGTTGCTATTGTCAATACGCTTTCGGCGTGGCGGAATTTTTCCCGCGCGCAATTTTTTGCCCAAAAAAAATCTCGCAACGGCGACGCGGGAAAAGTGAAAATCACAGACAGCTTTTTACCAGAAACCTGAACGAAAGAAATTATGCAAATTGGCAAAAATTCTCGTCGAGACTTCATCAAAAAAGCGGCTCTCGCGGGCGCCGGAATGGCTCTCGCGCCGGCGCTTTTGCGTGCGTCCATCTTGGAAAATCACGCGCCTTCCGAATTTGGGAAAGTGCGTTCCAAAAATTCGATAACGGAGACCCGCCCGCGCGTCGCCGGAGCGAAGCCGGTTCACGATTTGACGACGTCGCCGATGGAGAAAGTCCGCGTCGCGATTATCGGGCTCGGGCAGCGCGGTCTCGGCTATTATCCCGACAACAAAGACATTGCGCCCGAGAAGTTGGATTATTGGGGAGTGCTCGGCGACATTTTGAACACGCCGTTCACGCGCGTCACGGCGGTTTGCGACCTCGATCCGCTGCGCGCGGCAAAGGCTGTCAAGACCTGCCTTTGGAAGCGCCCCGACGACCCCGAGCCCAAGTCCTACAGCGGCTCGGAGAGCGCGTGGGAAAAGCTTTCGGAGCAGGACGACATCGACGTCGTTTATATTTGCACGCCCTGGGAATGGCACGTCCCGATGGCGCTGAAATCGATGAAATGCGGGAAGCACGCGTTCATCGAAGTCGCGGCGGCTGTCACGGTTGACGAGTGCTGGGACTTGGTCGATACCTCGGAGCTCACGCAGAAGCATTGCGTCATCTTGGAAAATTGCTGCTACGGCGACACGGAGTTGCTCGTCCTGAACATGGCTCGGCAAGGCGTTTTCGGAGAGTTGACGCACGCCGAATGCGCGTACATCCACGATTTGCGCTCGATGCTTTTCTGGGAAGGCACGGAGGGCGATTGGCGCCGCGAGTATCACAAAGTGCTCGACGGAAATCTCTACCCGACGCACGGTCTCGGACCGGTTTGCCAATATCTCGGCGTCAATCGCGGCGATTTGATGACGCACCTCGTTTCGATGAGTTCGCTCGAAAAAAATCTCAGCGCCTATCGCGATCGCGAAGACCCGAACGACGGCAAGCACGCGAATGAAAAATATATTTGCGGCGACGTGAACACGACCCTCATCAAAACCGCGCTCGGCCGCACGATCATGGTGCAGCACGACGTCGTTTCCCCGCGCCCGTATTCCCGCATCAACGCGCTCACGGGGACGGGCGCGACGTTTTTCGACTACCCGCCGCGCCTCGCCGTTGATCAGCCAAAAAAATACGGGCTGAAAGCAAAGGGCAGCCACAGCTGGCTCAAGAAAGACGATTTCGAGAAAATGAACAAAAAGTTCATGCACCCGCTTTGGAAGCAAATTGGCGACTACGCGAAAGATTCCGGTCACGGCGGCATGGATTACATCATGAGCTATCGCCTGCTCGACTGCATCAGAAGCGGAATTACGCCCGACATGACGGTTTATGACACGGCGGCGTGGAGCTCGATCATCGAGCTTTCCGCGCGGTCTGTCGAGATGGGCTCAATGCCTGTCGCGATTCCGGATTTCACGCGCGGGCTGTGGCGGAAAACGAGTCCGCTCGGCATCGTCGAAGCGCCAAACGCGGGCAAAGATTTCCGCAGCTGACGCGAATTTTTTGAAAGAAATTTCGCGCAATCGAAGGCGCGTTCACGCAGCAATTTCGCAGTGGGCGCGCCTTTTGTTTTCGCTGCGGCAAAACAGAGCCGGCGGGCGTTTGCGCGTTGCAAAGGCAGGGCGCGGGCAGTAGCTTTCTCCGAAGTTTTTATTTCTGCAATGAATACAGAAAAGGGAAAAACGCCGAGCCCCGAGGCGTGGGACATTGCGCGCGACGCGGACAGTTTCAGCGTGCGCGAAGAACACGAACTCGACGCCGGTCTCGGGCTGAGCGAGAAAGTCATCGATTACATTTCAGACGCGAAGGGAGAACCGGATTGGATTCGCCAATTTAGAAAAAAATCTCTCCAAATTTTTTACAAAAAACCGATTCCGACGCACTGGGCGCCGGCGCAAATCGCCGAGGTCGATTTCGACAAAATCCGCTACTACCTCGCGCGGACAAAGGCGGCGGCGAAAGATTGGGACGACGTTCCCGACGACGTGAAGCAGACGTTTGAGCGCCTCGGAGTGCCCGAGCACGAGCGCAAATTTTTGGCGGGAATCGACGCCCAATTCGACTCCGAATCCGCGTATTCGCGCATGAAAACGGAGTTGGAAAAGCAGGGCGTGATTTTCGTCGGGCCGCTCGAAGGGCTCACGAAATATGCCGAAATTTTCAGGCCGTGGTTCGGGAAAGTCATTCCCACGACGGACAGTAAATATTCCGCGCTCAACGGCGCGTGTTTTTCCGGCGGCTCGTTTGTGTATGTGCCAAAGGGCGTGAAGGTGAAGCAGCCGCTGCAGGCGTATTTCCGCATCAACGCCGAAAATTTCGGGCAATTTGAGCGGACGCTCATCATCGCAGACGAGGGTGCGGAACTCGTTTACATGGAGGGATGCACCGCGCCGCGCTTCGACACTGCGACGCTGCACTCGGGCGTCGTCGAACTCGTTGCGCTCAACGGCGCGAAAATTCAATACGTCACCGTGCAAAATTGGTCGTCGAACATTTTCAACCTCGTCACGCAGCGCGGCATGGCGATGGAAGATGCCGAGATTCGCTGGATCGATTGCAACATCGGCTCGCGCATGACGATGAAATATCCGTGCGTGATTTTGAAAGGCGCGCGTTCTCGCGGCGAAGTGCTTTCCATCGCGCTCGCGCACACGGGGCAAATTCAGGACACGGGCGCAAAGATGATCCACCTCGCAGACGAAACGGCGTCGAACATCATTTCAAAATCCGTTTCCACTGGCACGGGGCGCGCGAATTATCGCGGGCTCGTCCACGTTGGCAAAAATTTGAAAGCCTGCAAAAACAACAGCGAGTGCCACACATTGCTGATAAATCCGCGCTCCGCGACAGAGACTCACCCCGCGATAACCGTGCACGGAAACGCGGCGCAGACGCAGCACGAGGCGAGCGTCTCGAAGATTTCCGCCGAGCAAATTTTTTACATGCAGCAACGCGGGCTGACGGAGGCCGAGGCGATGAGCCTCGCCGTCAACGGCTTCGTGAACGACTTGGTCAGGGAGTTCCCGATGGAGTATTCCGTCGAGCTGAAACGCCTCATCGAGATGGAAATGGAAGGGAGCGTGGCGTGAGCGACAACAATCGCATGATTTTGGAGGAAAGCACGTTTGTGGCGGCGCAAGAGGCCCGCAACAAACCCGGCATCGTGGCGGGCATGTCGTCACCACTGTCGTGGGAAGATTTTTGCGCGCTACCGATGCCGGCAAGGGAAATGGAAGATTGGCGCTTTGCCACAATCTCGGGCATGAGGCTTGGTGGATTTTCGCTCGCGGGCGGCGTGGACGAGAATGTCGCTGCGGGGATTGTGGCGGGGATTGGCGACAACGATGAGTTCGCGGGGACGATTGTTGTGGCGGACGGGTTGGTGGTGGCGAAAACGCTCTCGGACGAGGCGAAAAGCGCCGGCATTGTTGTCGCAACAATGGCGGAAATTCCGCCCGAGCTTCGCGAGAAGGTCTGCGGGTTGGTGGTGGCGACAACCGAGTGCGAAGCCCGCGACAAGATTGCAGGCCTCCACCGAGCCTACGCGCTACCCACCGCGTGTTTGTTGTACATTCCCGCCGGCGTGCGCATTGAAAAGCCGTTCGCGATCCACAACCGGTCTGTTGCCGACAATGGCGCGGCATTCCCGTTCCTCATTGTTGTTGCGGAGGAAAATTCCGCCGCGAAATTCGCGGAATTTTATTTTTCCGATAGTGGCGACAACAATGCCCTCGTCGTCTCGCGGCTTGCGATTCTTGCCGAGCGCGGGGCGTGCATTTCCCACGAATTGATCCAAAACCTGAACGCGAAAACGCAGTTTTACCGCAGCGAGCAAACGATTGTCGCCACAAACGCAGACGTGCGCGCGACCGCGATAAACCTCGGTGGCAAGCGCGCGCGGACGACAACTGAGCTACGCCTCGCCGGCGACAATGCCGACGCGGAACTCTACTCGCTGTCTGTCGCCACCAACGCGCAGGAATTTGACCAACGGACAATTCAGCGCCACGCCGCCACCAACTCCGTCTCGCGCCTGCTTTTCAAAAATGCGCTTTTCGACAAGGCGCGGACGATTTTTGGCGGGAACATTGTTGTCGCGGAGAACGCGCAAAAGTCGAACGCCGTCCAGTCAAACAAAAACCTGATATTGTCGCCCGACGCCACGGCGCATTCCCTCCCTGGCTTGGAAATCGACGCAAACGACGTCCATTGCTCGCACGGCGCAACAAACGGCGCCATAGACCCGAGCCAACTGTTCTACTTGCAGCAACGCGGCTTGCCCATGGAGGCTGCGCGGGCGCTCTTGGTGCGCGGGTTCGCAGAGGAGATTGTGGCGACAATCCCGTCCACCACAATCGCCAACATCGCGCGCGAACTCGTTGACCACAAACTTGGCTGACCACCAAGCCGGATCTCACCACCAACCCGGATCTCACCACCAACCCGGATCTCACCACCAACCCGCTGCCGCCACCAACCCTCGCCACCACGGAGGGAGCGTCGTCGGTGGCGGTTGGCTTATTAATTCCACACGGGCCAAACGGTGAGATCCTCGATCAATCCGTTTTGCTTGGCGATATGCACGCGGAAATCATAGTTGTTGTCGTCGGGCTTAACGATTTGCCACTCGCCGACAACCCCCGGGGTGGCTATGTTGACAATGTGCACCCGCAAATCGGGAGCCCCGTAATCGAAGCGCACGACGTAATCCCAAAAATCGTTGGGTCCGACAATTTTGATTCGCCCGTGCAATTTTTGCGCGATTTCCTCGGGCGTTCCATGGTTGCGAATGCCGTCGGGCTTTTTGTCGGGCTCTTTGGCTTTGGTGGCGCTCGTCGCCGGGCTCTTTGCTGCGGGTTTCGCGCCAAACCCTGGCTTTATGGCTGGGGATTTGCTTTTCGGTGTAGAAAAACTACCGAATCCGGAACTTTTGCCGGAACTCTTGCTCGAGCTCTTGCTTTTCGGGGTGGAGAAACTACCGAATCCGGAACTTTTGCTTTTTTGCGCGGGAATAACTTTGAGCGGGTTGGACTTGGGCGTGCTTGCCGCCGGCGCAGGCGAGCTGCTTTTTGGGGTAGCGGTGGAACTCGGCGCAGGCGACTTTTTGACGGAGGGCGTGGAGACCTTTTTGAGCGCGGGCGAAGCGGATTTTTGCTCGGGAAGTTTTTTCGTGCCCGGATTGGGCACGGAGGCGGACTTTTTTGCCGCTACCGCCTTCTTTTCCTTTTCATCTGACTTGGAGGAAGTGGAGGAGAAACTGTTTGACGACGAAGTTTTCGCCTCGGCTGACGCCGCTGCGCCGCCCAAAAATTGCATAAACGCCAACCCCCAAAACACAGCAACAAGCAACTTTTTCATACCTCGGCAAGACGCCAAAATTTAAACCAAAACGCAAGGGGAAATTTTTCCACCTTTTGTGCGGAGTTGCGGCAATATGCGGTTGCCGGCAAAAAAATCCGCAACCCATGGACGAGTTGCGGATTTTTGCGAATTGTTTTGCGATGTCGGAACTATTTTGTCGCCACTTCTTTCGCGGCTGCGACGACTATGTCGAGGGCTTTGTTGTAGCGGATGTTTGCCTGCATTTCGATTATTCGCGAGCGGTTTTTGGTGAGTTCCTTTGCGAATTTGTCGGGCTCCATTCCGCTGATGTAGGCTTCTTGGCGGATGCGGTTTGTGATGTCCGCGTCCTCGACTTTAACGCCCTCGGCTTTTGCGATTGCGTTCAAAATGAGTTGGGTTTTGACGCGCGTTTTTGCGGCGTCTTTGGTGTCGTCCAAGAGTTCATCGCGCTTTGCCTCGATTTCCTCGAGTTTTACGCCCTGGCGCAGTTGCGAGTTTGCAAATTCGTAGAAAATGTTTTGGCTTTCGCGGTCGATCGCGCTTTGCGGCAGGTCAAAATCAACCATTTCGTTGAGTTTGGCGATGATGGTCTCGCGTGTTTTTGAGCGAGCGGCGTTTTTCTTGTTCGCCTCGAGCCCATCGCGAACCTGCTTTTTCATCTCGGATTCGTCGGCGACTTGGAGACTTTTGAAAAATTTCTCGTCCAACTCGGGCAACACGCGCTGGCGGACTTCCGCGACGTCGAGCGTGTAAATCGCCGTTTTCCCGCGCAGAGCCTCGTTCACGAAATCGGCGGCGAACGTCACCGTGATTTCCTTTTTGTCTCCGGCTTTCATCCCGACGAGTGCGGCGGCGATTTCCTTCACCGAAGCGCCCAAGGCGTCTTCCGCGCCGGCCTCTTCCCATGTCCCCGTTTGTTTGCCATAAACACTCGCGATTTCGGGGAATGCCTCGCCGTCGATTTTGCCTTCGTATGAAAGCTTTACGTAGTCGCCGGCGCTCGCAGCGTCGTCAATTTTCTTAAATTCCGCGCGCTGTTTGCGAAGCCCTTCGACAGCGGCGGCAATGTCTGCGTCTGAGACACTCGTGTCCGCCGCCGGCACTTCGATTCCTTTGTATTCGGGAAGCGTGAACGCGGGCACAATGTCAATTTCGAGGCGGATTTCTGCGTCGCGCCCGTCTTCAATCTTTGGTTCGCCGACATCGACGAGCGAGTAAATCTCGATGGATTTTTCCTCGCGCGCTCCGGCGTATGCCTCCTGCACGACGCTTTGCAAAAGCTCTTTCTCGATTTCCTTGCCATAGCGTTGGCGGATTATCGCGGCGGGCGTCTTGCCGGGGCGGAAGCCGGGGACGCGCGCCTGCGCGGCGTATTGCGAAATTATTTTGTTGCGGAGCTCTGAAATTTTGCTCGCGGGAACGGTGACCGTCGCGGTTTTGCGGGTCGAACTTACGTCTTCGATTTTGATTTCCATTGGTTGAAAACAGAGTTTTTGAAAAGTCGCCTCTCGGTATTGTTTTGCGCAAAAAGCGAAGCGACAAGGGAAAGATTTTTCGCGTGGGCGGTCAAATTTTTTCGCAGGTGGCGGCGCGAAAAGGTTTCCGGCGCGGGCGGGAAAAAGCTTTGGGCGCGTTGCCGGCGGCGTTTCGGGAATTGCCTTAAATCGGCGGTAACGATAAGTTTTCCCGCAATATGGAAAACTCAGAGAAGACCGTTCTCGCTGCGCAGCCGGCGCAGGACGGCGCGCCGAAGCAGAGCGGATTGTTGCACATAGACAAAGACTTCATCGCCACGCTCCCGCTCCTCCAATACAGGGGGAAAATTGTCTTAATCGAGGACGAGGAAACGGCGCGGGAGGCTGTGAAAAAACTTCTCTCGGAAAAAATTTTGGGCTTCGACACGGAGACGCGGCCGTCGTTCACGCGCGGCAATGCCTATTTGACTTCGCTCGTGCAACTGTGCGGGGAAAATTGCGCGTATCTTTTCCGCCTCGATTTTTGCGGCGGCGTTCCGGTGCTTTTCCCGATATTTGAAAATCGGCGGATTTTGAAGGTCGGCGTCGCGGTGAAAGAAGATGTCAGGCACCTCAAAATGCGTGCGCCGTTTGACGACGCCGGCTTTGTTGACGCGAGCAACTACACGCGCAAGGTAAAAATCGAGAACACTGGACTCCGCGCGCTCTGCGCATATTTTCTCGGCGGGCGCATTTCCAAAGCCGCGCAAGTCTCAAATTGGGCGGCGCGCAAACTCACGGAGCAGCAAATCGTCTATGCCGCGACAGACGCGTGGACGAGCCGCCTGCTTTTCTTGAAGTTGCAAGAGCGCGGAATTGCGCCGAAGAAAATTTCGCAAAAAACGCTTTTCGCGCCGGAAAAGGATTCGGAAAAATCCGCCGAAAAATCGCGCGAGGCAGGGGAAAAGGCGCCCCGCAAAAATTTTGCCCGCGCCGGCGACAAGCGCGGAAACGACATTGTGGCGGGCGAAAAAGATCGCGCCTCGGCGGGCAAGCGCCCTCGCGGCGGATATCGGCGGGGACATCGCCCTCGGCGCCGCAACAATCCCGCAGTCGCCACACCAACGCCGCCCCGCGCCGGAGCGTGATTTTACGAACTCGCGAATTTTTATTTCAACTCGCCCCAAGCCCTTAAAGAAGAATGAGCCAAAGCAAAAATCTCGGCGACCACAATGCCGCTTCCGCGCAAGCGCCGACGCCGGAAAGTCGCGGAGACACGAAGGGCGCGAGATTCCCGAAATCGGTGTTTTTCATTGTCGGGAACGAGGCTTGCGAGCGGTTCAGCTTCTACGGAATGCGGAGCATTTTGACGCTCTACATCGTCTATAAACTCTACGGCGACCTCGCGGGCTCGGGACCGGAGGGATTGGAGGCGGCAAACGACAGGGCGGTGCGAATCGTGCATTTGTTCACGATGGGCGTCTATTTCATGCCGCTGTTGGGCGCGTGGATTGCGGACAAATTCTGGGGAAAGTTCCGGACGATTGTCGTGATGTCGTTGTTTTACTGCCTCGGGAACGGCGTTCTTGCGTTCACCGTCGGCAACGAATGGGGCTTGGTGGCGGGCCTCGCGATGATCGCGATTGGCTCCGGCGGGATAAAGCCCTGCGTGTCGGCGTTTATGGGCGACCAATTTTCTGAGGCGCAAAAGCAGTTTTTGCCCAAGGCGTTTGGAATGTTTTACTGGGCGATAAACTTCGGGTCGTTCTTCTCGTTCGCGATAATCCCGCTCGTCAAAGAGGATTTGGGCTACGCGTGGGCATTCGGGATTCCCGGGATTTTCATGGGCTTGGCGACATTGCTCTTCGTGTGCGGCTCGGGAATGTATAAACACGTGCCGCCCGAGCGCGTGGCAAGGAAGTTGCTCGCGGCGCGACAACAATGCCCCGCCACCACCAACCCGGCTCCCACCACTAACCCAATTCCCGCCACCAACCCGCCCGAGGCGCCGATGACATTCGGAGAGAAATTCCGCGCGATAAAGGGGATTTTGCTCATCTTCGCAATTGTCCCGGTTTTCTGGGCTTTGTTTGATCAGATGAATTCGACCTGGGTCGTGTTGAGCAATCAGATGGCGGCGTCGGAAATTTCATTGTTGTCGTGGGCATACCCGCTCAACGCCGAGACCGTGCAATCCGCGAACTCAATCTGCGTAATGCTCTTCGTGCCACTCTTCACGTTTGCGCTTTACCCGCTGCTGAACCGGACGCGATTGTTGCGGGCGACGCCGCTGCGCAGAATGACGGTGGGGATGGTGCTCGCCGCGTGCTCGTTTGTCATTTGCGGCGTTTTGCAAAACGCGGTTTCTGTGGGCGCGGCTGTCTCGATTTGGTGGATGATTTTGCCATACGCAGTGTTGTCGTCGGGCGAAGTTTTGTTTTCTACGACAGGCCTCGAGTTCGCATTCTCGCAGGCGCCGGTGTCCATGCGCAGCACAATCACGAGCTTCTGGAATTTCACCATCGTCATCGGCAACTTCATTGTTGTGGCGGTCGTTTCCCTCGGCTCGGGATTCTCGCAAACACAACGATTTTTCTTCTACTCCGCCCTGATGTTCGCCGTCGCCGCGATATTCGCCATCGCCTCGCGGACATACAAATATCGCGACTGAGCAGGGCACCATTCGCGCGTGCCACGGTTGCCGCCACCACCAACCCTGCGCCTTGGTGGCGAGATGGGTTGGTGGTGAGATGGGTTGGTGGTGAGATGGGTTGGTGGTGAGAATTGGGTTGGTGGCGGCGGGAGTTTGTGGTGAGAATTTTTTCGGAGGGGTTGGTGTTAGAGGTTTGGGTTGGTGGTGGGAGCAAAGTCAGGCGACGCACAACGAACACACTCCCTCACCACTAACGTGGTCTCCTCCCGCTAACTTAGCGGGAGAATCGCGCACTGCATGCGCGAGGTTGAGTTTGTGGTGAGGTTTTTTCGGAGGGGTCTGTGGTGGGGATTTTGCTTGGTGGTGGGACTTGGGTTAGTGGTGGGACTTGGGTTAGTGGTGGGACTTGGCTTGGTGGTGGCGACTATGAAAAAGGCTCTTCGGCATTGCCGCCGAAGAACCTTTGTCTGAGAGAATGTGTTGCGCAGAAGCTTATGCTTTGCGGTTGCGACGACGACGCGCCGCGACAAACCCGAGTGCGCCAAGTCCTGCGAGAACGCCAAACATCGACGGTTCAGGAACTTGTTGAACCTGCAACGAGATGCCGGTGATTGATTCATTCCCACCATTGGACCAGAAGCGCGAATCATAGTCGCTGCCGTCAGTGCCGCCTGCGACTATGGTTGCACTTTCGGCGGATACACCCGAGAGCGTTACTGTATCCGAGCCTACTGTGAGCGATAGCGTTGTGTTTAAGGCGTCCCAACTGAACACTACCGACACACTGGTGTCTGATGTGCTCACGATGCTGGAGCTAACGGTTTTATTTCTGGCGTCCGCAGTAATTGCGTACTCGTACGTGGAACTGTTATTTGTCACGAGCACTCCGTAGCCGTCTGCTCCTGTGTCACTTCTGCTTAGCAAGAAGAGGTTTTCAGAACCAGACAGCGTACTTATTGCCACATTGAACGATAGCGACCAGTTGTAAGAACTGGCGTCGATTGTTGTGTACGTATCGCCACCGATTGTGAACGATGCGAACGATGCATTGCCGGCAGTAACAGAGTCGTCCCCTGAACCTGAGCTGTGGCTCAGCGTGTATTCCACTGTTTGCCAGTCGGCAGCACTTGCGAGAGCAGCGCTTGCGGCTACGAGAGCCGTGATGGTTATTACTTTACTCATATGATTAACGTTTTTTGGTTTCGTTACTGCTTTCTCGGGAATCCGCAGGAAACCCTCCCGCGTAAAACCATAATTCTCGGAAGCAGTAACGAAATTCTTGCCACCCCCCCCTAAACCTCGTCAAGAATTTTTTATTCAAAAGTTTACCAATGTGGCGCACTTTTCCCCACGCAACAGTGACAGTTTGTTGCCACCACCAACTCGACCTTGCGCATTTATGCGCGAGGTGGGTTTGTGGTGAGATTTTTTTCGGAGGGGTTGGTGGTGGAGGTTTGGGTTGGTGGCGAGGAGCAAAGTCAGGCGACGCACAACGAACACACTCCCTCACCACTAACGTGGTCCCCTCCCGCTAACTTAGCGGGAGAATCGCGCACTGCGCGCGCGAGATTGTTGCTACCACCAACCCTCCACCATAGACCCAAATCCCACCACCAACCCAAACATCTAAGCACTTACCACCAACCCAACTTTCACCACAGACCTAAGCCACAACAATCCCGCCACAGACCCGCCTGCACTCTTTCGTGAGGGACGTTAGTCCCGAACAAATCCGTGAGACAACAATCGCGGCACGCTTGTTGTCACCACTAACCCAAATCCCACCACCAACCCCGGCGGATTACCCGAGTTGTAGCTCGCGTTTTCGCGTTAGCAGGCGCTCTTTTTGCTTTCGGAGGCATCTTCTAAGTTCGGCAACAATGCGCTCCGGAAATCTGACAACCGAGAGTAGCCGCCAGAAAGCGGAATCCGACAACCGCGACAATGGGAATTTTCCCCGCGCGAGAAAAAATCTTGTCGAAAGGCTTTTCCTGCGTGCGGCGAGCAGGAAAGGGCGAAATTCTGCGGCGAAGCGCAAGTTTTCGCGCTTTTTGGTGACCACCGGCGGGTGTCGCGAGATCGCGGATTTCCAGATGGCTTGCCATTCTTCGCCCATTCCCTGAAAGGCGTCCCGAGCCGCAGTCCAGCCCATGAGCTGGAATTCGGGCGAATAATGCCGCATTTTTCGGCTTTCTTTGTCGGAGCAGGCGCTGTCGTCGCGCATCAGATAGAAATAGACCGGTGCGGTGATTCGCACGGCTTTGCGGATTTTCTTGACAGGCGGAAGCACATAATTGCGTCCTCGCCGTAGGTCAATTTTGCCGGCACGTCCAACGCATTTGTGGCGGAGAACAATGTTCTTCGGATTATTTTGGCATATGGTCCCGAGGTGCATGTCTCGCGCTCCACTTCGCGCGCGTATCCGCAACCATCGGCGATAATTGTTTTGCGAACTTTGTTGCGTTCGAACACGAAGAGTTTTCCGGTCTGCGCGTCCTTTTTTGTGCGATAAACCTCTCCCTCGACCAAATCGACGTCGCCGCCGAATTTTTCCTTCGCGGAGAGCAAAATTTCTAAGGCGTTTCGCGGGACGAGATCGTCGGAATCGACAAAGAAAATCCACTCGCCGCGAGCCTGCAACACACCTTTTTTCCGCGCGGAGGTGACGCCACCGTTTTGTTCGTGGAAGACGCGGACGCGGTTGTCGGTTGCCGCACATTTGTCGCAGATTTCGCCACAGTTGTCGGGCGAGCCGTCGTCTATGAGAATTAGTTCAAGGTCGCGAAATGTCTGCGCGAGAATGCTGTTTATGCATGCCTGCAAATATTTTTCGACTTTATAAACCGGGACGACAACCGAGACAGTTGGTGGCGGCGAGATGGTGGTGG
>JAJPZB010000074.1 GCA_021204635.1 Opitutia bacterium
CACACGTAATTCTCCCGCTAAGTTAGCGGGAGGGGACCACGATAGTGGTGAGGGAGTGTGTTGGTTGTGCGTCACCTGACTTTGCTCCCCACCACCAACCCTGCACCACGCGGATCGAAGTTACGACGCGCGTTTCTCGCGCGATAAAAATTCGCAACACACGCTCTCACCACCGACTGCGTCGGCGGTCCCCTCCCTCTAACTTAGAGGGAGAATTGCGTGTTTACTAAGCTCTCGCAACAGACCCAAATCCCGCCACCAACCCAATTCCGCCACAAACCCTTACCACAAACTGCCGTGAGGGACGTTAGTCCCGAACAAATCCGTGTGACAACAATCGTGGCAGGTTGCCGCCACCACCAACCCAAATTTCACCACCAACCCTCCGGAAAAACCTCCCCACAAACTCATCTCGCCACCAACCCGCCACCACTACCTGCCAATTGAAACATACTCCACTCCGGCGTCGCGCATGGCGGCAACGGGGAAGCAGTTCCTGCCATCGAGCACGAGAGGCCGGCGCATGAGCTTCGGGAAAGTCGCGGGCGCAATGGCGCGAACCGTTTCCCATTCCGTAAAAATAAAGCAGATATCCGCACCCGAGAGCGCGTCTTCCACGCGCGGGCAATACTCGATTTCCCTCGGGTAGAGCTTCCTGAAATTCTTTTCCGCAATCGGATCCCACGCCGCCACAATGGCGCCGTCTTCCAAGAGCAGCGGCACATTTGTCAGCGCCGGCCCGTCGCGCAAATCGTCTGTCCCGGGCTTAAACGCGAGCCCGAGCACCGCGACACGCTTGCCCGCCAAACTCTCGTAAAATTGCCGCGACCTTTTGAACAGCTTCAACTTTTGGTTGTCGTTCACCTCTATCGCCGCCTTGACCGTCTTGATCTCGCGGTCGTGGAAGTTTGCCAACCAGTGAAGCGCCTTAGTGTCCTTCGGGAAGCACGAGCCCCCATAGCCGATGCCCGCGCGCAAAAACTTGTTGCCGATTCGCGGGTCGTAGCCCATGCCGGCGGTGACGGAATCGATGTCCGCGCCGACGCTCTCGCACACGTTTGCGATTTCGTTGATGTAAGAAATTTTCAGTGCGAGAAAGTCGTTCGACGCGTATTTCACCATCTCCGCGCTGCGGCGGTTCATCACGAGGACGGGCGCGTCGAAGCCCGCGTACATGCGCCGGATTTTTTCGGCGGCTTCGGGATTTTCGGCGCCGATAACAATGCGGCTCGGGAAAAGCGTGTCGCGCACCGCCGTGCCCTGCGCAAGAAATTCCGGATTGGAGACCACGTCGATCTTCACCCTGCCCGCAAGCCCTTTGCGCAAGCGGGATTCCACCTTGTCGTTCGTGCCAATCGGCACCGTCGATTTCACAATGACGACGCTGTCGCGCCCGAGATGCGCCGCAATGTTGTCAACTGCTGCGTAGAGGTATGACAGGTTTGCCGAGCCGTCCATCTTCTCCGGCGTCCCGACCCCGATGATTATCACCTCGGCGTCGCGGTATGCCGTCGCAGCGTCCGTCGTAAACGTCAGCCGCGACCGGTTTTTCGCTAAAAGTTCGTCCAAGCCCGCCTCGTAAATCGGAGACTTCCCCGATTTCAGCAAGCCAATCTTGCCCTCATCTACGTCGGTGCAAACAACGTCGTGCCCGCGCTCCGCCAAGCAAACGCCCGTCACCAACCCGACATAACCCGTTCCCGCAACCGTTATCTTCATTTTTTATCCTCCGTTATATTTTTATTTTACTCTGTTTTAAAACGAATTCAGCACGAGCACAAGAATTTCAAATCCGAGGATGTCGCAATCCAAAATTGCTTTTCACCATAATAGATTTTTTCAAAAAACTCTATATTTGCTTCTTTCAAAATCCGCCGAATCTCGGCGGCTGTTGCCTTTTCGCCCGCGCGATTGTAATCATCAAGCATTATGACGAATGAAGAATTAAGACACTCGGGCAAAAGCGGGAGGATATCCACCCGCGCATACTTCTTTGCCATGCCACCGAATGGTCCATCTATGCAAATAAAATCAAATTTCTTGCCCGAAAACGTCTTTGCGAAATCTTTGTATACGACAACTTCGGGAGCATCGCCATATGCGACTTTTGCCAACTCGAGCATTTTTACTTCCGTACTTTTGGGAAGATCAAACGACTTGGAGAAATTTTCTTTCCACAGCAGATCGTGCTCTACAACCGTGTGAACTATCTTCGGGTTGCCCGCGGCATACTGAGAGATCATCCGGGTGGTCTGCCCCAACCCGAGTTCAAGTATGCAACGTGGTTTTGCGTCTGTTAAAACTCGATACAAAACGTATAAGAACGGATAGCCAACAGCCCAACGCCCAGGGAAAAACGACTTATTCGCAAGCCAATCTGAATTTGCGATGGCGTTGTTAAATACCTGCCCCCACTCCAATTCACTCAGCGCAGATTTCATAAACGCCGTTGCATGTATTATATCGTCGAGAAGTCTTTTGACGGTATCGCCACCTGCCGACGCTTGTTCCGCAGATTGTTTCAGGGTCGCGACTGACGAAGAAATGTCCTGTAAATTTTGCGCGACTTTCGCGAACTCTGGCAAAAGTACATTTGCGGTGTATTCCTTACCCTCCGTTGCCGATTGGGCAACAAATTGTTTCAAAACTGCAACATCTTGACGAATCGCATCCATTTCCTGCACCATTTCGGCTTGCGCGTTCTCCACAAGTTCCTTCTGCGCCTGTGACGCCGCCAACACCCGCAAGGAAATTCTTTCCCGAATCCACCCTATGCGATTGCTATGCTCTTGAACAATCTGCCGTTTCACCTCGTCAAGTTTCTTGTTTGTCTCGTCACGCAATTTACGAACCTCAGCATTCAACGCATCTCGCGACTTACGGATCTCAACATCCTGCGCACATCGCAATCCCCGGAGTTCTGCAATAAAACCTTGCATTTGCTCGCCAAGCATCCTGCACAAATTTCTCGTCTGCACTTCTAAATTTTCGCGGAGATGGCGCTCTATGTGGACCATTTTCCCACGGGTTGCGGGCACAACCGCGTCAAAAACACGCCAAAACACGCTCTTGCTCCTTCCACGCTCGCGCAAAATCGCAAGTTCGCTCGGAGATAATTTATTTATATCTATACCATCTTTTGGCCTTAAATTCAGATGTTTCGCCCGAAACGCGATGCGGTTTTTTTTTGAAAAGATTAATAGCGCTACAACCCGGACGAGAACGCGCTTGAAAACCCCATCCTTATCTTGTTTAAGGAGAGTATCTGCAGTATTGCGACCTTTCAATATAGGACCAGAACCTTGGGCTCGTGAATTACCCTTGGGCGAATCGCTAGAGGGAGAAGCCCCTCCCCTCATCCGTAAATTACTATTTCTGAAAGAACTTTCGCCTCTTGCACACTGCATTTGAGATTCTTGAATCTTTTTCGGTAGATCCAGTTCTTCTATTTTCTTACGTAGTTGAATTACCAATTCAGAATCATTAAATCTCTTTTCCAACAGCTCGTTTCGAGCGACCACTTTTTCTTCTACCGAAAGCTCCTTATAAATGCCATAAAGAATCGGCACGATCCTAAGGCAATGTCCATACAGTACCTTCGCAAACTCTGTCCCCACTTCCTTCTTACGAACCTTTTCTATGTCATTAACAACCCTAAAATAGCTATCAAAATTACCAATATCCCTTTCTCGCGTCATTATGGAGCCCTCACGAACTCTCCTCAAATAATATGAATCATGAACGACAAAAGCTCGTTTCGCAAAACGCAAAAGCAAAAAGAAGAAAAGATGATCCTCATAAAGGCACTTTTCTGGGAATCTGATATTATTATCTTCAAGAAATTTTGCCCGAGATATGAAACAATACGCAGACATGAAATCTGCCCTATTTTTCTGCATAAGTACCGACAGATCTTTCCCTGCCATTACAGACGGATAATTTCCCCGCCTTATATAAAATTCTTTGTACCCCTTATGTTTTTTCTCTAATTCAACTGTCTCAAAAAATGGCTCCGCTCCAAAAAACAGAACATCCAAATTCAGGTTACCCGCCTCTTCAAACATTTCTTGTAGCGCATACAATCGCAAAATATCATCAGAATCCACGAAATAAATGTATTTACCCTTAGAATTTTCAATCCCCGTATTTCTTGCTGCTCCTAAACCGTTATTCTCCTTCCTAACTATCTTTATCCGCGAATCGCGTTTGGCATACTCCTGTAAAATCTTTGGCGACGAATCCGTAGATCCGTCATCAACGCAAACAATCTCGATTTCCTTTAATGTTTGGTTGACGATAGAATCCAAACACTCTGCCAAATACTCCTCTACGTTGTAAACAGGGACTACTACAGAGACTTTGATTCTCGGTTCAAAAATATCTCCGTAAACCGAAAAATAGGAAGTATCTGGTTTGTATTTCCGCGCAAGTGCAATATCCACCAACCCGTCTATGTCGCAAAGGATGTGAAAAATTTTTTTAGCGATTGGGGTTGCAGAATCCGGCAAAGGTTGCGATCCGTAGCTTACCACTAATTCCGGAAAAGAATTTATAACAGCGCAGATTCTCGGTTTGAACTCTTCGAAGAGACGATGAATTTGAAGCCAATGCAATTTTGCATAGCCACGCTCACGAGAAAATTCCAATTGATCGCGTATTCCGCATAGCAGGTCAAATATCCGACGAGGATCTGTAAAATCATGCTGATTATGCCCCCATCGGTAAATGTATGTCGGTCGCTGCAATGCACAAAACTTTCCTGCCGCTTCAAGGGCGCGAGCACAAAAAGGAGGGTCTTGAAACCTTATGTATTCCGGGTAAAAGATCTCGTCTTCGACAAGCATTTCCCTGTCGAAAATGTAGCGATAAAAACCATAGTCATATTGCCATTCGGAAAAACTCAGGATCCCGTCCTTTACAAAGGCATGATCTGCAATGTATCCCGACCTGCAAGGCGGCGAGATTTTATTTTTAAGGATATTGAAAGTGTGAACAGATCCGCCGCAAACTTTAACATGGTTTTCTTTTGCCGCACTGTAAAGTTCAGCATAAGTTCTTCCGTCGGGCAAAAAGTCGTCGGGATCAAGAAATGCGACAAATTCGCCCTTGGCAGCGCGGATTCCGACGTTGCGAGCCGCACCGACTCCCCTGTTTTCCTGCGTGATTACATGAATGCGCGAATCGCGAGTTGCATACTCTGCAAGAATCTGAGGAGTTGAATCCGTAGAACCGTCATCTATGCAAATCATCTCTATGTTTCTCAGTGTCTGACATAAAACAGAATCAAGAGCCTGCGCCAAGTATTTCTCCACGTTAAATACGGGAATAATTACCGAAATGCAGGGAATTTGTGTGTTTGTGAGTGCCGTGTTATCAGCCATATTAGTTATTAGAAAAATGTTAGATGATTTTGGCAGAACACCTATCAAAAAAAACAAGAGAAAAACTTCACTTTTGCGGATTTCCGAAATCTTACGATTGCAAGTTCCTTTTAGAATTGATTTTTGAACCCTTGCAAGAACCATTCGTGTCAGCAGGTGTTTTCCTGATATCGATTCCGTCTCTCGGCGTCAAATCAATGTGTCGGGCACGCCAACGTTTGCGAGCAGATTTATTTAATATAAACATTGCCGCGATCCTCACGACAAGGCGCTTTAGGAGACTGTCTCCACGAAATGCAACTCGGGAGGGTGCACCTTCTGACATCTTGGACAAATTTTGTTTTCTATTCGCCAGGTCTTTGAGAAATGCGTCCGGTTTTCTCACTAAAAGCTTTATTTTCTTCCAATTTTTATCAGAAAAATCCTTTTCCCGTAGTAGCCCTTCCATTAGAAGTTTTGCCGTTATTCTCGATTTTTCATATACAAATTCTTTCTCAAATTCCTCTCCAATCCGGCCAAATGTCCATTCGAGACTGTCAACTCTGCAATACAAATGAGCCCAGGTTTCTTTAAGTCGATTCCACAACTCCTGATCTTGCTCAATCCTGCGTCTTATGTAGCGGAACTCTTCGTCGCGAGAAAAAACTTTGTCTTTTGCAAAAACAGAAGATCCCGAATTATCACGGCGCAACATGTAGTAGGGTTTGTCGACAAAATAAACTTTCCCTGCATAGCAAAAACTTAAGAACCAAAATCCGTTATCTTGAAATGCCGCACCAGGGGTTTCGTTCCATCTTATATTATTTTCTACCGAAATGCAGGGAATTTGTGTGTTTGTGAGTGCCGTGTTATCAGCCATATTAGTTATTAGAAAAATGTTAGATGATTTTGGCAGAACACCTATCAAAAAAAACAAGAGAAAAACTTCACTTTTGCGGATTTCCGAAATCTTACGATTGCAAGTTCCTTTTAGAATTGATTTTTGAACCCTTGCAAGAACCATTCGTGTCAGCAGGTGTTTTCCTGATATCGATTCCGTCTCTCGGCGTCAAATCAATGTGTCGGGCACGCCAACGTTTGCGAGCAGATTTATTTAATATAAACATTGCCGCGATCCTCACGACAAGGCGCTTTAGGAGACTGTCTCCACGAAATGCAACTCGGGAGGGTGCACCTTCTGACATCTTGGACAAATTTTGTTTTCTATTCGCCAGGTCTTTGAGAAATGCGTCCGGTTTTCTCACTAAAAGCTTTATTTTCTTCCAATTTTTATCAGAAAAATCCTTTTCCCGTAGTAGCCCTTCCATTAGAAGTTTTGCCGTTATTCTCGATTTTTCATATACAAATTCTTTCTCAAATTCCTCTCCAATCCGGCCAAATGTCCATTCGAGACTGTCAACTCTGCAATACAAATGAGCCCAGGTTTCTTTAAGTCGATTCCACAACTCCTGATCTTGCTCAATCCTGCGTCTTATGTAGCGGAACTCTTCGTCGCGAGAAAAAACTTTGTCTTTTGCAAAAACAGAAGATCCCGAATTATCACGGCGCAACATGTAGTAGGGTTTGTCGACAAAATAAACTTTCCCTGCATAGCAAAAACTTAAGAACCAAAATCCGTTATCTTGAAATGCCGCACCAGGGGTTTCGTTCCATCTTATATTATTTTCTACCAAATATTTTCTGTTGTAAATTCCAGCCCATGTCACCATGTTAAACGTAAACGGCAGAACTGTTTCCTGCATATTAAAAACAATCCCACAATTCTTCACGCCTGTTATACGAGATCTGGAAAACTTGCGCTCCTGACCATCTCCCAAAAAACGACAATAATCCCCTTTTATGATATCTAAATGAAGTTTATGCGCCGTCTTAAACAAATTCTCATACATCTCGGGAACAACATAATCATCAGATTCAACTATACCTATGTATTCACCAGAGGCAGCCGCCAAACCAACGTTCATCGTGTGTCCGTAGCCCGAATTTGGTTTAGAAATGATCTTAACTCGCGAATCCCGCTCCGCATATTCTTTTAAAATTTCCGGAGACGAATCTTTAGATCCGTCGTCAACACAAATTATTTCTATTTCTTTCAATTTCTGGTTAACAACGGAAGCTAAGCACTCCCTCAGATATTTCTCCACATTGTAAACCGGAATTATAACGGAGACCTTAATTTCCGACTCAAAAATGTTCCCATAAACCGAAAAATAAGGAGTGTCAGATTTATATTTTCGCGCAAGCGAAATATCCACTAATCCATCTATTTCTTTGAGAATGTCAAAAAATTCCTTTACGATCGGAGTTGTGGAATCCGGCAAAGCGCGGACTCCATGACTCTCCACAAGTTCAGGAAATGCGTTTAAAGCGACGCAAACTCGAGAGTTGAACTCTTCAAACAGGTGATGGATTTGAATCCAATGCAACTTAGCGTAATTTCGCTCGCGGGAAAATTTCAGCTGATCCCGTATGCCACGCAGCAAATCAACTATCCGTCTGGGATCTGTAAAGTTAGGCGAACTGTGACCCCACCTATAAATGTATGTCGGGCACTGCATTGCGTAGAACGTCCCCGCTGTTTCGAGAGCTCGCGCGCAAAAAGGAGGATCTTGAAATCTCACATATTCTGGGAAAAAAATCTCATTTCCCACGAGCATTTCCCTGTCAAAAATGTAGCGATAAAAACCGTAGTCAAATTGCCACTCGGAAAAACTTAACAAACCATCTTTGCGGAAAGCCTGATCCGCAAGATACCCGGACTTCCCAGGAACACAAATTTTGTTTTTGGCAACGTTGAAAGTGTAAATAGAGCCACCACAAACTCTCACGTTATTCTTTTTTGCTAAGCTGTAGAGTTCGGCATAAGTGCCCTCGTCCGGCAAAAAATCATCAGGATCAAGAAATGCGATAAATTCCCCACGAGCGACACGGATACCGACATTCCGAGCTGCGCCCACGCCTTTGTTTTCTTGCGTAATCACGCGAATGCGTGAATCGCGGGCTGCGTATTCTGCGAGAATCTGCGGAGTTGAATCCGTAGAACCATCATCTATACAAATAATTTCAATCTCGCGCAAGGATTGGAAAATAACGGAATCGAGTGACTTCGCCAAATATCGCTCCATGTTAAACACCGGAACGACAACAGAAATCTTGGGAATTTCAGGGGATAAACTATCGAGATTATCTTCCATTTTTGGGGTATTAAAAAGTTTTTCCGCAGAGGGTTATTTTCCAGCCGGCGCGGGAGCGGCGGAACGAGAAGATGTTTCGTTTGGCGCGCTTGAAGGCGTCGAAAGAGGATTGGAGGCGTGCGTAGCGAAGGAATTTCTCGGGGGCGTCCAAAAGAAGCGGAAGGCGTTTTTTCAGGCGCGAAAAGAGTTCTTCGGGAAGTTCTTTGCGATCTCGCGCCTCGCGAAATTCGCGCGAAAACAGCGCGAGAAAATCGCCCTGACGCTCGCGCGGGGTTCGGAGCAGATTCCCGAAATACGCCTTATATTTAAACAGGAAAAAATCGTATCGAAATTTGCGGGCGAGTTCGGGGCGCGCGGCGAGCCAGCGCTCAATCTCGTGGATCTCGTCTGCCATGCAAAACGTCTTTTCTTTCGATTTTATTGAAGAGCCGGGGTTGTCCTGCCGGTAATCGACGACGGGGAAATCCACGAGAAACACCCTTTGTGCCGCCGCAAAAAGTTTGAATGAAAATGCATTGTCTTGAAATGAGGCTCCCGGGGTTTCGTTGAAGAAAACATCTCTATCGAGCAAAAATTCTCGCCTGTAAAACGCAGACCACACCGAGAGCGGCACCGAGAACAGCCCGCGCTCTTTTTCCGCGCAAATCACGCTGCCACACGGGCAACTCCTCAGCGCGCAGGCGCGTTCGCGCCGACCGTCGCTCCAAAAAAAGTTGTAATCCCCCTTCACAACATCAGCGGCATTTTCCTCTGCTGCGCGAAAGAGTTTGTCATAGGCGTCGGGGACGAGTTTGTCGTCGGGTTCGAGGATTGCGACATACTTTGCCTGCGAGCGCCGGATGCCAAGATTTACCGTCGCCCCATATCCCGAATTTTCCTTTGTTGTGACGACAAATCGGGGGTCATTTTTTGCATACTCGCGCAAGATTTCGCCCGAGGCGTCTGTCGAACCATCGTCAATGCAAAGCGCCTCCCAATCTGAAAAACTTTGCGCGCGCAGACTGTCCAAGCATTCGCGCAAAAAGAGCTCAGCGTTGAAAACGGGAATTATGACGGAAACGCCGCTCATTTTTGCGAAAGGAATTCGTCGGCAAGCGCGAGGGCGCGCCCCACTGCCTTGTCCATGTCGTAGTAGCGATAATCGCCGAGGCGGCCGTGAAAGTGGACATTTGGGGTGTCCTGCTCCGCCTTTGCGAGATAGCGCGCATAGAGAGTCGCGTTTTCGGGGCTTGAAATCGGGTAGCAACGTTCATTTTTCCCGCGCTCAAACGCGGAGGGGAACTCGAACGAAACGACGGTTTTTGGCGATTTGTCGCCGAGAAAATGTTTGTATTCGCCGATGCGCGTAAAATCGTAGTTGCACGGATAGTTCACGCAGGCGACGCTCTGGAAAAACTCGCGGTCGTATTCTGCGAACTCGAAACTCACGCTACGGTAGGGCAATTCACCGAGTTCATAGTCGAAAAATTCGTCGATCGAGCCGGAGAAGAAAATCGGCGTCTCTGCCGGAATGTCGTTGCGGATGGCGGAAAAAGGGGTGTTGAGGCGCACTTCAATGTTTTCGTGGCCGAGCATTTTCCCGATCATCGCGGAATATCCCGCGCGCGGAATTGCCTGATATTTGTCGCGAAAATAACGATTGTCGCGGGAGACAAAAATCGGCACGCGGGCAGTCACTGCGGGGTCGAGTTCCTCGGGCTTCATTCCCCACTGTTTTAAAGTGTAGTGGAGAAAAACCTTTTCATACACAAACTCGCCAAGCTGCTTCAACAAATTGTCATCGCTTTCGCGCAATTCGAGGATTGTTGTCCGAACCCCAAAACCAAATTTCCCCAAAAGCCGTTTTTCAATTCTCGACGCGAGCGAGCGAGGAAACAATTGATTGAGCGAATTTAAATTGAATGGAATTGGAACCTCTGCTCCATCGATATTCGCGAGCACTTTGTGCATGTAGGGGTGCCATTTTGTAAAGGCAGAAAGGTAGTCCCAAACAGCTTTGTCGTTCGTGTGGAAAATGTGCGTTCCGTAGCTGTGGACGCATATCCCGTTGTTGTCGCGATAATCGTGGCAATTGCCACCGATGTGAGGTTTGGAATCGACGACGAGAACCCGCCGACCTGCGGAAGCAAGCCGCTCTGCGATTGTGGCGCCGGAAATGCCCGCGCCCACCACGAGCGCAAAATTTTTGTCAAAATTGTGGGATAGAGCAGCCATTTCCAGTTCGGGCTATCGTAGCGGATTTAGCGCCTGCCACGCAATAAGTTTTTGCATAAAAATCAAAGTTTTATTCATGTTTTTGCGGCTATGGGGGATGGGCAAAATTCCGCACAACAAAGCCACAACAGAGTGGACTCTCGCGATTGGGAAACGGGGGGGGTGCCAAGAGAATTTTTTTCGGGTTTGTTGTGGGAGTTTGTGGTGGGGATTTGGGTTAGTGGTGACGGCAAAGTACCACGATTGTTGTCACACGGATTTGTTCGGGACTAACGCCCCTCACGGGTTGTGGTGAGACTTGGGTTGGTGGTGGGATTATCGCGGCGGGTTTATGGTGGCAACAATCTCGCGTATGCAATACGCGATTCTCCCGCTAAGTTAGCGGGAGGGGACCACGATAGTGGTGAGGGAGTGTGTTGGTTGTGCGTCGCCAGACTTTGCTTCCCGCCACCAACCCTACCACCAACCCCTCCGAAAAATCCTCGCCACAAACTCCTCCACCAACCCGCCACCACCAACCTACTTTGCTTTTGCGGGGCCGTTGAGTGCGCGGCAGATCTCGCAGGTGTGACCGTCGCAACCGCGCGCGGTGCAATGTTCGCGCCCGTAGAAAATTATTTGCAGGTGAAGTTTATTCCAGCGTTCGCGCGGGAAAAGCGCCTTCAAATCTTTCTCGGTTTGCTCGACATTTTTCCCCGACGACAACCTCCATCTCGCGGCGAGGCGATGAATGTGCGTATCCACGGGGAATGCGGGAACGCCGAACGCCTGCGACATCACGACAGACGCGGTTTTGTGGCCGACGCCGTCCAGTTCTTCGAGTGCGGCAAAATCTGCGGGAACGCGCCCGCCGTGCTTCTCCACAATCGCGCGCGAAAGATTCACGAGCGCGGCAGATTTTCTCGGCGCGAGGCCGCAGGGACGAATGATTTCCTCTATGCGTTCGCGCGAGATTTTCGCCATTTCCTGCGGAGTTTTTGCGAGTGCGAAAAGCGCGGGCGTGACCTCGTTCACACGCTTGTCTGTACATTGTGCAGACAGCACAACGGCGACAAGCAACGTGAATGCGTCGCTGTGTTTAAGCGGAATTGGCGTCTCCGGATAGAGCCGCTCGAGCGTTTTTGCGACAAATTCTGCGCGTTGTTTTTTTGTCATCGCGATGCCTTTCTTCCTGCGTTTGTTGCCGCGAGCGAGGTCATTTTATCTCGGCAATCGGAATGACAAAAAGCGCGCCGCTCTCGGAGGAAACGATGAGATTTTCGTCGTCCAAAAATTCTATTCCCTCGCGCTGCCAATCGCGCGGCGCCGAGGCGATTTTACGATAGCGTGGCGTCCCCGTCGTGAAAAATTTTTCCTCGAAGTGGCGCGTTATCGGCAAGTCGCCAAAAAGCGCGGGCGCGGGGCGGGCTTCGTCTCTTTCCTGCGGCAAATCGAAGAGCCATATGGAATGGTAGGTGAGGACTGCGAGGCGCGATCTGTCTGCGGAAACGGCGGCGTCGGTCACGAGCCCGCGGGCGTCGAAGCGCGCGACGGGCACAGCCGCCTGATACGCGTCTGTGGTCGGATCGACGCGCCAGAGAATTGTCTCCGTGTTCGTCCAGTGCTTCGTGAAGAAATATATGAATCCGTCAAGCACAAAACACGCCTCGGCGTCGTAATTCATCGAGGGGTCGGGGAAAGAATTTTGCGTTGGGTAATAGAAGGAAATTTTGCGCGCGGGGCCTGTGGTTTCGGCGTACGGGCTCGGCTCGGCGACGATGTAAAAACAGAGGTTGCGGCGGTTTGAGCGATTGTTGCCGATGTCGCCAATAATCAGGTTTCCGGCGCCGTCGCTCGCGATTGCTTCCCAGTCGATGTTGCGGCGGCCGGCGACGAGGACACCGCGATATCGCGGCTGCTTTTTGCTGTCGTTTGTTTCGCGGCGCACTGGCGTGCCGTCCGGCTTGATGGCAAAAATTCGCGCGTCGCTGCCGGAATCGTTAATCGTCCAGAAGGCGCCTTGAAACGTGGAGCAAGGCGCGAGACCTGAATCTTCGCGGATTGGATTGAGTTTGTGGTGCGCGGCGGGCTCGAGCCTGAGCGTGGGCAAATCGTGGCTCGGGGCAATGCGCAGGAGCACGGGGAAATCTGCGGTGACAAAATGGTTTTTCGGGCGGCCGAGAACGCGCTCGGTGGCGGGCGCCTGCGCGGATTTTGTCGGGACATCGTCGTTATCCGGCAGGTTGGTGGTGGCGGGATTTTCCGGAGAATCGGGCGCGGCTGTGGCGGCAACGGTGGCGGAGAAAAAGAGTGCCGCGAGCATTGTTGTCGCCACGACAAACGGCAATCGTAGCGCACCGGGTAGGTTGCCGGCATGAGCGGCTCGCAAATTTTGCTTTCGCATTTTCCTGATGTTTGAAAACGAGAATTGGGGTAATGTCGATATTTTTTGGAGTTTGTGGTGGCGGTTGGTGGTGGTGGTGGCGGCTTGGGATGGTGGCGAGAGCTTGGGTTCGTGGTGGCGGCAAAGTGCCACGGGGATTGTCACACGGATTTGTTCGGGACTAACGTCCCTCACGGCTTTGTGGGTTGGTGGCGGGTTGGTGGTGAGAATGGTTTGTTGCGAGGTTGGTGGTAGGACTTGGGTTTGTGGAGAGGGCTTGGGTTTGTTGCGGAAGCCTATAAAACACGCAATTCTCC
>JAJPZB010000054.1 GCA_021204635.1 Opitutia bacterium
CACTGTTCAAATTTTTCTCAGACACTACGCGCCTCGAAATTAAAGGCGGCGTAGTCGAAGGCGCATTGCTCGACAAGGCGGCTCTCGAGGAACTCTCGAAACTCCCCTCGCTTGCGGAAATCCGTGCGCTTTTCCTGTCGCTCCTCTCCACGCCGGCAGGTTCGTTTGTTCGCGTTCTCGTCGCGAAGAACGACAAAGAAGGCGGAGAACCATCAACATCGGAGGCATAAGGCGACGAAAAAGACTTTTGTTTTGCGTTTGTTCCCGCTCGGGGAATGGCGCGAGGCGAAAAAACAATCCAAAGAAATCGGTTAGGGGCGACAACCCCTTAAATGTCTGCAATTCCGCAGACGCTAATCATTCAAGGAACAACAATCATGTCAGACATCACAAAAGAACAAGTCATCGAATGGCTGAGCGCCAGACCCGTCAAGGAAATGGTCGCTTTGGTCAAAGAACTCGAAGAACTCTGGGGCGTTTCTGCCGCTCCGGTCGCAGTTGCAGGCGCTGCTGCCGCCGCTGCACCGGTCGAAGAAAAGACCGAGTTCGACGTCATCCTCGTGAACAAGGGCGCGAGCGCGATCAACGTCATCAAAGAGGTGCGTGCGATCACGGGGCTCGGGCTCAAAGAGGCGAAAGACCTCGTCGAGAGCGCGCCAAAGGCCGTCAAGGAAGGTTGCACCAAGGACGAGGCCAAGCAGATCGAGGCCAAGCTCAAAGCAGCCGGCGCGACAGTCGAAGTCAAGTAATCTACTTGAATTTCCGTCTTCATTCAAATTCGGTTTGCGGGCAGCGCACTGCTGTCCGCATTTCCGGTTTGACGACGCAAAAAGTCCCGAGAGCGGTTTGTTAAATTGCCCGCGCTCGTTTTTCCCACAAATTTTCACATCTCCAAACAACGACGATTCTTATGTCAACGCGCAAAAATTTTGGGACGCTCCGCGAAGTGATCCCGCCTCCGAATCTCATTGAAAATCAAATAAACTCCTACAAGGAGTTCCTGCAGCGCGATGTCGATCCTGCGAACCGGAAACCGGTCGGGCTCGAGGGCGTTTTCAAGGAAATTTTCCCCATTGAGAGCCACGATAACCGCTGCCGCTTGGAATACGTCAGCTACAGCTTGGAGAACCCGAAGTGCTCCGAGTTGGAATGCATACGCGAGGGGACGACTTATGCCGTCCGTCTCTTCCTCAAGCTCAGGCTTTCCGAGGAAGGGGATCGCATCAAGGAAGAAGACATTTTCATGGGCGAAATCCCGCTCATCACCGAGCGTGGTTCGTTCATCGTCAACGGCGCCGAGCGCGTTATCGTCAGCCAGTTGCACCGTTCCCCGGGTCTCTGCTTCGAGCAGGCGGACCACTCCAGCGGCAAGGTGCTGTTCGCGTTCCGTATCATTCCTGACCGCGGCACGTGGTTAGAGGTGCAGTTCGACCAAAACGACTTGCTCTACGTCTATCTCGACCGCCGTCGCCGTCGTCGCAAATTCCTGATAACGACGCTTCTGCGCGCGTTCGGGTATTCCACGGACGCGGAGATCATGGAACTCTTTTACAAGTTCGACATGCTCAAGGTGAAGTCGGCGGTCGAACTCGATTCCGTTTCAAAATACGTTCTCGTAGAAGACATCATCGATTCGGAAAAGGGCAAGATTCTCGCCCGCGCTTTTGAGCCGGTGACGCGCACAATTTTGCGCGAGGTCGATAAAATCGGCATTCCCGCGATTCGCGTCATCGACACTTCCGCCGACGACGGCGCGATTATTCGCGCGCTCAAAAAGGACCTCACCCGCAACGAGGAAGAGGCTCTCAAAGAAATTTACAAGGTCATTCGCCCCGGCGAACCGCCGACGCCAGCGAATGCCCGCACGTTGCTCAAACGCCTTTTCCAAGATCCGAAACGCTATGACCTCGGTGCTGTCGGGCGCTATAAAATCAATCAGAAGCTCAAACTCAAGACTCCGATTGAGACGCGCACGATTCAGATCGAGGATATCGTGCAGGCGACCAAGTACCTCTGCAATTTGAAGCGGGGCGACGGCGTTGTCGATGATATCGACCACCTCGGAGCGCGCCGCATTCGCAACGTCGGCGAGCTTTTGGCAAACCAGTGCCGCGTCGGTCTCGCGCGCACGGAGCGGCATGTCCGCGACCGCATGGCGATGTTTGATCCCAGCGTGGAATCCGTGACGCCCGGGCGCCTCATCAACCCGAAGGCGCTGAGCACTGTCGTCCGCGATTTCTTCGCGCGCAGCCAGCTTTCCCAGTTCATGGACCAGATCAATCCGCTCTCCGAGTTGACGCACAAGCGGCGTCTCTCCGCTCTCGGGCCGGGCGGTTTGAATCGCGACCGCGCGGGCTTTGAAGTCCGCGACGTGCACCCCTCGCACTACGGCAGAATTTGCCCGATCGAGACGCCGGAAGGTCCGAACATCGGTCTTATAAATTCGCTCGCGACTTATGCGCGCGTAAACGAATACGGCTTCATCGAAGCGCCTTATCGCAAGGTCGAAAAAGGACACGTGACGAACAAGGTCGAATACATGACTGCCGACGACGAAGAGCAATACAAGGTTGCGCAGGCGAATTCCGAGACAGACGAAAAGGGCGACCTTATCGGCAAGGTCACGGCGCGCTATCGCGACGACGTTCTCTCGCTCGACCCTGAGGAAGTCGATTACATCGACGTTTCCCCGAAGCAGGTCGTTTCCGTCGCCGCAGGCTTGATTCCGTTCCTCGAACACGACGACGCGAATCGCGCGCTCATGGGATCGAACATGCAGCGGCAAGGTGTGCCGCTCCTTTGCCCCGAGGCTCCGCTCGTCGGAACCGGCTTGGAACAGCGCGTTGCGGAAGATTCCAAGACGATTTCCGTCGCTGAGGCAGACGGCATCGTGGCGTCTGTCGATGCCCGTCGAATTGTCATCTCGAAAGACGGCAAGGAAAATTCCAAGGACGCGAAAGTCTATGAACTTCGCAAGTTCCTGCGCTCCAACGCGACGACGTGCTTTAATCAGCGGCCGGTGGTCAAGAAAGGGCAAAAGGTCAAGAAGGGGCAGTGCATCGCAGATGGTGCCGCGACGGAAGATGGCGAACTCGCCCTTGGTCGCAACGTTCTCGTGGCGTTCATGCCTTGGAACGGATACAACTTCGAAGACGCTATTTTGCTCAGCGAGCGCGTTTTGAAGGACGACGTTTTCACCTCGATTCACATCGAAGAATTCGAGGTCACGGCTCGCGACACAAAGCTCGGACCCGAAGAAATAACGCGCGATATCCCGAATGTCGGCGAGGACGCATTGAAGAACCTCGACCGCGCAGGCGTGATTCGCGTCGGCGCAGAAGTTCGCCCCGGTGACATTCTCGTTGGCAAAATTACGCCGAAGTCGGAGACGGAGCTCGCTCCCGAGGAAAAACTTCTTCGCGCGATTTTCGGCGAAAAGGCTGCCGACGTTAAGGATTCTTCGCTGAAAGTTCCGTCGGGAACCTACGGCATAATCATGGACGTGAAGGTTTCGAGCCGCACGGACAAGGAAGCGGAAAAAGTTCAGTCTGTTTCCGACATTCGCCGCCAGATAAAGAGCGTGAACGAATCGTTCCGCTCAGAGGCTGAAAAGCTTCGCGACGAACTCACGGAAGCGCTTTCCAATATTCTGCTCGGCGAGAAAATCCCGCTCGACGTCATCAACAGCAACAACGGCGAGGTCGTTATTCCCGCCGGTCGCAAGATAACGAAGACGCTACTGCGCAAACTCGCGTCAGTTTCCCGCTACATCGAAATGCCGCAGTCGCCGGTGCGCATAAAAATCATGCGCATTGTTGAAGAGACTCAAAAACGTTTCGACGAGTTGGAGAAAGAACGCGATCGCAAAGTTGCCGCAATCGAGGCTGGCGAGGACGATTCCGGCGTCATCAAAAACGTCAAGGTTTATATCGCCGCAAAGCGCAAAATTCAGGTTGGTGACAAGATGGCAGGACGCCACGGAAACAAGGGCGTTGTCGCGCGCATCGTCCCTGTCGAAGACATGCCGTTCCTGCCGGACGGCACACCGGTTGACATTTGCCTGAATCCTCTCGGCGTGCCCTCCCGAATGAACGTCGGGCAGGTTCTCGAAACGCACTTGGGCTGGGCTTGCCAAAAGCTCGGAATCAAGGTCGCGACACCGATTTTCGACGGTATTCCGGAAGAAAGAATCCGCGGATACTTGGACGAGGCAGGGTTGCCACACTCCGGAAAGACAATCCTTTTCGACGGTCGCACAGGCGAGCCCTTCGACCAGGACGTCGTCGTTGGCATCATCTACATGATGAAGCTCAACCACTTGGTTGCGGACAAAATCCACGCCCGTGCAGTCGGGCCGTACAGCCTTATTACGCAACAGCCTCTCGGCGGAAAGGCGCAATACGGCGGGCAACGTCTCGGCGAAATGGAGGTCTGGGCAATGGAAGGCTATGGCGCCGCATACACCTTGCAGGAGTTCCTCACGGTCAAGTCCGACGATGTCGTCGGCAGGACCAAGATGTACGAAAACCTTGTCAAGGGCGACAACAGCCTCGCGGCCGGTACTCCGCAGTCGTTCAACGTTCTCGTCAAGGAAATGCAGGCTCTCGGGCTCGACGTCCGCATGGGGGATTCGGGCACGCTCTGATTGCGCCTGCGTCCATACAACAAACAAACTTAAAGGGAATTTTCGATGAGTCAGGTAGAAAACAAAACACAGGAAACCGATCGCGAACAGCCTTTCGACTTCGTTTCGATCTCGATTGCTTCTCCGGACACAATTCGGCATTGGTCCAAAGGCGAAGTCAAAAACCCCGAGACGATTAACTATCGCACGTTCAAGCCGGAACCGGGCGGGCTTTTCTGCCAGCGAATCTTCGGGCCTGTCCGCGACTACGAGTGCGCTTGCGGGAAATACAAGCGCATCAAGTACAAGGGCGTGATTTGCGATCGTTGCGGTGTTGAGGTCACGGTTTCCCGCGAGCGTCGCCGCCGCATGGGGCATATCGAACTCGCAGTCCCCGTCGCGCATATCTGGTTCTTGAAGAGTATGCCGAGCCGCCTCGGGCTTTTGCTCGACATGACTGCGCGCGAACTCGAATCAGTCATCTACTACGAAAAATACTTGGTCGTCGATCCCGGCAACACACCTTTTGAGACCAAGCAGCTCCTCTCCGAAGACGAGTACAACACTGCACTCGAAGAATATGGCGACGACAAGTTTGTGGCAAAAATGGGCGCGGAAGCTCTTCGCGACGTTCTCGCAAGACTTGATCTCGACCAGACGATTCAGGAGTTGCAGGAGCAGATGTCGAACACGCGTTCCAAGCAGGCGAAAATCAAACTCGCCCGCCGGCTGAAAGTTATTCAGGGCTGCAAAGAATCCGGCAATCGCCCCGAGTGGATGATTCTCGAAGTTCTTCCCGTCATTCCGCCGGATCTTCGCCCGCTCGTCCCGCTCGACGGTGGTCGTTTCGCGACGTCGGACTTGAACGACCTTTATCGCCGCGTTATCAACCGCAACAACCGCCTTCGCAATCTTCTCCAGCTCAAAACGCCGGACGTGATTATCAACAACGAAAAGCGCATGTTGCAGGAATCTGTTGACGCGCTCTTCGACAATGGTCGCCACGGTCGCGCCGTCACAGGCGCTGGCAATCGCCCGCTGAAATCGCTTAGCGACATGCTCAAAGGCAAGCAGGGGCGTTTCCGCCAAAATCTGCTCGGCAAGCGCGTTGACTACTCCGGTCGTTCCGTCATCGTCATCGGTCCGGATCTGAAGCTGAATCAGTGCGGTCTTCCGAAGAAGATGGCGCTCGTCCTTTTCGAGCCGTTCATAATCCGCCGCTTGAAAGAGCTTGGCTTCGTCCACACAGTCCGCGGTGCGCGCAAGATGATAGAAAAGCGCCCGCCGGAAGTTTGGGATATTTTGGAAGAGGTCACGAAGGGGCATCCTGTCATGCTCAATCGCGCTCCGACGCTCCACCGCCTTTCGATTCAGGCGTTTGAGCCGGTGCTCATCGAAGGCGACGCAATGCGCCTCCATCCGCTGACCTGCACTGCTTACAACGCGGACTTCGACGGCGACCAGATGGCTGTCCACGTCCCGCTTTCCACGGAAGCAATCATGGAGTGCAAACTCATAATGCTTTCGACGAACAACATTTTCTCTCCGTCGAGCGGCAAGCCGATTATCACGCCTTCTCAGGACATTATTCTCGGCTCTTACTACTTGACGTTTGAGCCGCCCGCCGCCCCTGCAAAGGGCGAGCACGTGCCTTTGATCGGGACAATTGAAGAAGCCTTGATGGCTGAAATGGACGGCGCTTTGCACTTCCACAGTTGGGTCGATTTCGTCAACCCCGACTATGGCAAGCAGACCTTCTTCGGCGTCTCCGACAAGAAGATTATTCGCACGACTGTCGGGCGGATCGTGTTCAATCAGATTTGGCCGAAAAAGCGCACGGTTGTGGGCGAAGACGCAGTTGGTGTTCCCGCAGACGGAATGGGCTTTGTCAACTTCCCCGTGAAGAAAGGTCAGATTGGCGAATTGATTTTGAACTCCTACAAACTCGCCGGAAAAGAGGGCGTGCCAAGGGTGGTCGATTCGCTGAAATCTCTCGGTTTCCGCATGGCGACGCGCGCCGGTATTTCGATTGGAATCGGAGACATGATTTTCCCGAAAGAAAAGGCGGCAATCGTCAAAAATTCCACGGCGAAACGCGACGAAGTTGATGCGCAATACAAAAAAGGCATCATCACCGCAGGCGAACGCTATAACAAAACCGTCAACATTTGGACGGAGGCGACAAACGAGATTGCGGACGCGGTGTTTAAAACGCTCGCAAATTCTGCTGTTCCCGCCGCCGCTCAAAAGGGCAAGGCTGCGGATGCAGATCCGCGCAACAAAGGTCGTTGGATTCTCAATCCGGTTTACGTCATGATGGATTCCGGTGCGCGAGGTAACAAACAGCAGGTTCGCCAGCTTTGCGGCGCCCGCGGGCTCATGGCAAAGCCGAACGGAGACGTCATCGAACGCCCGATTCTCTCCTCTTTCCGCGACGGTCTGACGATTGGCGAATACTTCATTTCCACGCACGGTGCGCGCAAAGGTTTGGCTGACACCGCGCTCAAAACTGCTGACGCAGGATACATGACGCGCAAACTTTGCGACGTCGCGATGGACGTTATCGTCACTGTTGACGACGACGGCAACCGCGATGGAATTTGGAAGCGCGCACTCCGCGACGGCGAGGACGAAATCGTGAAGCTTTGGGAGCGCATCGTCGGGCGCTGCTCGAGCGAAGACATTCGCAATCCGCAGAACCCCGACGAAATCATCGTCCACTCCGGCGAAATGATTTCGGAAAAGCTCGCGAAGCAAATTGAAGCTCTCGGCATCGAACGCGTGAAGGTCATGTCGCCACTCACGCACATGAAGGTCAACAGCATTCCGGCTCTTGCGTATGGCTTGGATCCTTCGACGGGCAAGCTCGTCAAACGCGGCGCCTCTGTTGGCATTATCGCGGCGCAATCAATCGGCGAGCCTGGCACGCAGTTGACGATGCGCACGTTCCACGTCGGCGGAATCGCGAATCAGATTTTGAAGAATCCGGAAATCATCGTTCCGGTCGGCGGAATCGTTCGCTACAACAACATTCGCTACGTCGAAATCGGCAGCAACAATGTCGTCGTTTTGAACAAAACAGGAACGGTTGAAATTCTCGATGTCAACGATCCGACGAAGGTTATCGACGAGCACGAGATCGTCATCGGAACCGTCCTCACCGTCCTCGACGGCGGGGAAATCAAGTCCGGCGAAAAACTCGCGCAGTGGGATCCGCACAACATTCCGATTCTCTCGGAAAAAGCCGGTGTCGTACGCTTCCGCGATATGATCCCGGGCGTCACTGTCAACGCCGAAATGAACGAGGCAACGGGGCAAATTCAAACTGTTGTCATCGAACACAGCGACGACTTGAACCCGTCTGTTGAAATCGTCGTCGGCAAAAAATGTGTCGCGACGCACGCGATCCCGACGGGCGCGCAAGTTGTTGTTTACGACGGCGACGAAATTCTCCCCGGCTCAATGCTCGCGAAAACTCCGCGCTCTGCAACAAAGACGCAGGATATTACCGGTGGTCTTCCGCGCGTCGCGGAATTGTTTGAGGCGCGTCGCCCGAAGGAAACCGCAGAAATGGCGAAAGCCGATGGCATCGTTTCTTTCGGTAGCACGCTCCGAGGCAAAAAGCGGCTCATCATTACGCCGGTTTCCGGAGCTCCGTCAGAACACCTTATCCCGCACGGGAAACACATCGTCGTGCAAGAAGGCGACTACGTGCACAAAGGTCAACTAATTACCGAGGGTTCGCCGGATCCGCACGAAATCCTCGAAGTTCTCGGTCTCGAAGCCATTCAAAATCACCTGATTGACGAAATTCAGCGGGTGTACCGAATGCAGGGCGTCACGATTAACGACAAGCACATCGAAATCATTGTCGCGAGAATGCTCCGCAAGGTAAAAGTTTCCGACCCTGGCGACACGAAATATCTCTGGGACGAAAAAGTTGACCGCTCGATGATCGCGGAAGAAAACCGGAAAATCGAAGAGCAGGGCGGTGCGCCTGCAACGTTCACGCCGGTTCTCCTCGGTATAACGAAGGCGTCTCTCGAGACGGAATCGTTCATTTCTGCCGCGTCCTTCCAGGAAACCCCGCGCGTCCTCACCGACGCTGCGACGCTTTCCAAGCGCGACTATCTCAAAGGTTTCAAAGAGAACGTCATCATGGGTCATCTCATTCCTTCCGGAACGGGTCTGCCGGCGTATCGCAACATGAAACTTTCAACTTTCGGCGGCGAAGTTGCGCCGAAAACGCCGCAAGAGTGAGAATTGCAAAAATGCAATAAAAATTTCTTGCATTTAGAAAAAATTTAATCGAAAATACAGAAAATTAACCCTGCAAAACAAAGTTATGCTTATTAGAAAACTACTGAACAAGATCGCGCTGGCTTCTCTCGTCGCGGGCGTTTCTGTTCCCGCATTTGCCGATGGACCGCTTGATGGCGCACTCTACAACTTCGGAGACGTGGGGGCACTCAGTCTGCTTTGCTCTGTCGAGGCGAGATACAACGACAATATTTACCTCGAATCGTCGAGCAAAAACGGCGACGTCATCTGGACGTTCTCTCCCGGGCTCGAACTGGAATTGGGCGGGAGCGAATCCGAATCCAAGTTCCGCATTTCCTATATCGAGGACCTGATTCTCTACACCTCCAATTCGAAGAACAACTCGCAGGATTCGCACTTGGCGATTTCGTATAACTACACGGGCTCCAAGTTCAAAGCTACGGTCGCAGCCGGATACGACCAGCAGGTGAACACGTCCAACCGCGACCGTTCGACGCGCGGTCACCTCATTCGCTATCAGACGTATTACGCGCGCGCCCTCGGCACGTACGACATCACCGAGAAGGTTTCGATCATGTCGGGCTTCAAGTGGGATGGTCGTCGCTATGACAGCCAGCGCTACTACTACAACGACCGCGAGACATACGCGATTCCCGTGAATCTCTACCACTCGATTTTGACGGAAAAAATCAAGGCCGGTATTTCCTACGAATATCGCTACACCGACCTCGCAGGAGCAGGGAAAGACAACGGGAAGAATCCCGGCTACGAGCAAGTCCACTTCATCGGCTTGACGGCAACCGGTGATTTCACCGACGCTCTCACGCTCGATGGTCGCATTGGTTGCTCCACGAGGGATTACAACCGTCGCACGACTGGTAGCGGCAATACCTCGCACAGCACGCTCAGCCTCATGCTGAACGCCAACTACAAGGTGACGGAAAAGACCACCGCCGACCTGCGCGTTTCCCGCGACTTTGAAATTGCCGGCGATGCAAGCAGCATCACTTCCACGGGCATACAACTTGGCGTCGCGCACGTCTTCTCCTCAAAGTGGATGGGCAACGTGAGCATCGCGTATCGCCAAGACGATTACGATTACAGCAACCGTTGCGATGACGTTTACACTGTCTCCGTTGGTGCGCACTACAACATCAACGATTACTTGTCGGCGTCTGCCTTATACAGCTTCCAGTGGAATAACTCCAACGGCAGCTACTGGGATTACACGGACAACATCATCTCTCTCGCAATCAGTTTCCGCTATTAATAGCGGCGGGGGAATGAGCGTGGCAAAGTTTCTCATTCAATAAGACGATGAATTTTATTCCTCTCAAAAGAGCCGCCGCGTTTTGCGGCGCTCTTTTTTTTGCTCTCGCAGCGGCAGGTTGCCTCAATAACAGAGCGCCCGACAGCGAGCTTAACAGAGACGTTTCCGCGTCGCTCGACGAAACTCGGGATTACCGCATTCGCCCGATGGATCTCCTGCGCGTTGAAATGTTCCGCGAGCCCGAAATTCGCGGCGAACTCCGAGTTTCCGGCGACGGGAATCTGAGCCTCTACCTGCTCGATCAGGTCAAGGTCTCGGGGCTCACGCTCAGCGAGGCGAAGGCGAAGCTCGAAGCCGCATATCGCGATGCCGGCTACTACAAAGATCCGCAAATCTCTTTGCAGATCGTCCAATACGCAGAGCGCAGAATTTACGTTGACGGTTACGTCGGCGCGCCGGGCCCGGTTCTCATCCCGATGGAAGAGAGCCTGACGCTTCTCCGCGCCATCACGGCGGCGCGCGGATTGCAACCCCGCGCCTCGCGCACAAACGTTTTGCTCACTCGCAAAGTTGGCGACGAATTGAAAACTTGGGTCATCGATTTCAGCAAAATTCAGGAAGGCAACATGCCCGACGTGCCTTTGCAGGAAGGTGACACCATCTACGTCCAAGACAGTAAAATTTAAAGGAAGACAAAAATGACTCCGGAAGAAAAGGGTGATTCCGCCGCGCCCGCTGGCGCGCAGGACCGTCAAGATCCGAAAAACGCGCCCGACGCCGTCGCGCCCGAAACCGAAACTCGGGCTCGCGGATATTATGGCTACTACGGAAACGGTTATCGCTACGGAAGCTATGGCAGCTACGGCAGCGGCGGTTACGGAAGCGGCTACGGAAGCGGCATTGCAGACGTTGCCGGAAGCATCAGCGAAACGATGCAGAACCGCACGCTCGGTGACTACGTGACGATTTTCCGCGAACGCATTTGGTATCTGATCCTCACGGTCTTTATCATCATCACAGGTGTTCTGGTTTACACCTACAACATCGTTCCCGAATTTACGGCTTCGGGTCGCGTTCAGGTTTTGCGTCAGGCGTTCAATTTGAGCGGCGGCATCAGCGGCAGAAATTCGTCAGACCTCGTGACGGGGCAAGACGACTTCATGACGCAGGTCGAAATCATGATGAGCGAAAAAATCATCGAGCGCGTTCAGGCGCGTCTCACTCAGGAAGAGCTCTCCGAAGTCGTCGATCCGTATCGCGCAGGAAACATCTTCACCGGCCCGCTCACCCCGATGGAAGTTATCGCCGCGCACCGCACCGTTCAGCCGCGCAAATCCACCTTCATCGTCACTGTCGCATACACGCACAGAACGAAGGAAATCGCCCGAAAAATGACGGACTACTTCATCGATGAAATTTGCAAGGCGAACATGGAAATGCGCCAGGTTCGCGTCTCGCCGATCATCGATTCCACCCGCATAAAAATTGAGCACTTGCAACAGCAGCTCGACGACGAACGCCGCGAGCGCGCAGAACTCGTCAAACGCGAGGATTTGCTCAACATCGATATGGGAACTGCTGCGCAGGAACTCTCCTCGATAAATTCCGCGCGCGACAGCGAGCGCAAGAACTACGAGGATCTTCTTGCAATTCGCAACGAACTCGATCAGGTGAAAAAATCCGGCGGCAAACTCGTCGAACAACCGGCAATCGCGCAAAATTCGCTCGTCGCGACATTGCTCCCGCGCGTCGCAGACCTCCGAATTTCCGTCAGCTCCATGCGCGAAAAATACGGCGACAAACACCCGCAACTGATTCAGGCGGCTGAGCAACTCGCCGCAGCAGAAAAGGAATTGGACGTCGCAATCGCGAAGGCAGACGCCGAATTTCAGGCAAACTTCGTCGCATCGAAACGCAGATATGAATCCGCACAACAGCGCGCTGTGGAAAAGAACGCACAACTCTCCCGCCTGCGCGAAGCAAGCACGCAACTCGAGACGATGGACGAGCAAATCCGCAACGATGCAGAACTCCTGCAACGCTTGAAGATTAACCTCGAAGACCAAAACTTGATGCTCACGACGACATCGACGTCAATCGTCCAAGTGCTCGATACCGCAAACGTGCCCAACATGCCGTCGAACAAAAACTTCCTGCTCAACGCGCTCTTCGGGCTCATCGGCGGTCTCGTCCTCGGCTCCGGAATCGTCGTTCTGCTCTCGTTCTTCGACGACAAAATCAAGTCGGCGAAAGACGTGGAAACCTCGCTTGGAATCCCGCTCCTCTCCTCAGTGGTGCGCCTGCGCGGAAAAGGCTTGACACACAAGGCAACGATTGTTAGAGACGGCAAAAATCGCTCCGTGATCGAAGCCTTCATCGGGCTCTATTCATCTCTCAAAATCGGCGAAATCTCAAAAAATGCAAAGGTCATCGCGCTGACATCGACTATTCCTTCCGAAGGAAAAACGTTCATCTCGACAAACCTCGCGCAGACATTCGCCAACCACGGAGAAAAAACGCTACTCATCGACGGCGACTTGCGCCTTCCGAACATCGCAAAATCTTTGGAAGTGACCGGCGAAGATCACGACCTGCTGAAATACATCAGCGGCGACAAATCCATCGACGACGTCATTCTCAAAGATTATCACCGCGGGCTCGACATCTTGCCCGTCGTGAAAGGCATTCGCAATCCGACCGAGGTCATCAACAGCAAAAAGTTTGAGACCCTCTTGGAAGAACTTCGCAAACGCTATGACAAAATCGTAATCGACACGCCGCCTGTCGCCGCCGTTAGCGACGTCCTCGGCGTCCTGCCGCTCTGCGATGGCGTCATCTACGTAATCAAGTGGAACACCTCGCACCGCCTCCTCGTGCGTGCCAACCTGCGCCGCTTGGAAGAGGCAAAGGTGCCGGTCCTCGGCGCTGTGCTCAACCAAATCACGCGCCACATCGCTCACCACTACACGTATTCCGCAGGCTACACGTATGCCGCTCACGCCGGCTATTACAAAAACGACGCCGCGAAACACGAAGTCAAAGTGAAGTAATTCCGCAGAGAAATTTTTCTCCGGCAACAAAGCGCTCCCGCCCGCAACAATGCGACAGGGGCGCTTTTTTCGCGGGTTAGTGGTGGGAATGGGTTGGTGGTGGAGGCAGGTTGGTGGCGAGTATTTGGCTTGGTGGTGGCGGCAACAATCTCGCGCACGCAGTGCGCGATTCTCCCGCTAAGTTAGCGGGAGGGAACCGCGTTAGCGGTGAGG
>JAJPZB010000062.1 GCA_021204635.1 Opitutia bacterium
AGTTTTTTCGGAGGGGTTGGTGGTGGCGGTTGGGTTGGTGGTGGGAAGCAAAGTCAGGCGACGTTCAACGAACACACTCCCTCACCACTATCGTGGTCCCCTCCCGCTAACTTAGCGGGAGAATCGCGCACTGCGTGCGCGAATTGTTGCCACCACCAACCCGCGAACAAACCCGGATCTCACCACCGACCCAAGTCTCACCACCATCCCACCACCACTAACCCAAGATCTCACCACCAACCCATTCTGCCACCGTCTCCCCGCCGCCAAGCCATTTCCTGCCACCGTTATGGCATGACTTTTTTGAGGAAGGGAGCGGTTGGGGAGTTTTTGCATGCGAGGAGGTTTGCGACGGGGCCCTGGCAGATTATTTCGCCGCCTGCGTTGCCGCCGACGGGTCCGATTTCCACGGTCCAATCAGCTTCGGCGATGATGTCGAGGTGGTGCTCCACCACAATGACGGTGTGGCCTTCATCGACGAGTCTGTGGAGCAGGGCGAGCAGTTTGACGCAGTCTGCCTGATGGAGGCCGATTGTGGGCTCTTCCAAGATGTAGCAATTTTTTGTCGGCGTGCCTGCCCGCGTTTTCCCGACGCGTTCTTTCCACGACGGCAGTGCGCCGACGAGTTCGCTGACGAGTTTCAGGCGCTGCGATTCGCCGCCGGAGAGCATTGGCGAGCTTTGCCCGAGCGTGAGATAGCCGAGGCCGCATTCCGCCATGAGCGCGCAAATTTCCTGCAATTTTTTGTGAAATGCGAAAAATTCGACGGCCTCGGAGAACGTCATTTCGAGCACTTCCGCGATGTTTTTCCCGTTCCAGCGGATTTCGGAAAGCTCGGTGGAATAACGCGTGCCGGCGCATGTTTCGCAGACGACGCTCGCGTCTGGCATGAAATTCATTTCGAGTTTGATTCGCCCCGCGCCGGCGCAAGTTTCGCAGCGCCCGCCCTTTGTGTTGAACGAGAATGTGCTCGCGGTGTAGCCGCGGATTTTTGCCTCGGGGAGCTCGGCGAAAATCTGCCTGATGAGGTCGAACGCTCCGATGTATGTCGCGGGCGTCGAGCGCGAAGTTTTCCCGATGGGGTCTTGCGAAACGACGACGACTTTCCGGAAATTGTCTCCGCCGAGCAGCTCTTTGAAAACGGGTTTGCCGGTGTCGTCCTCGATTATTTTTTCTTTGGATGCGAGAGCGCCGGAGAGTTTTTTGAGCCTCTTTGTTGCGGCAAACGAGAGGGCGGGCGCGAGCAAATCGCTGACGAGCGTGGATTTTCCTGCGCCCGAAACGCCGCAGACGACGCTGAGCCGCCCGATGGGAAACTTCGCGGTGCCGCCTTTCAAGTTTCGCAACGCCGCGCCGCGCAACTCGATGAAGCCGCAGCCGCGCGTCTGCCGGTATTTCCCGTTCAGCGGGTGCGGGATTCCGTTTGCGAGAAATTGCAGCGTCTTCGTCGTCGCCTCTGCCTCGGAAATTTTTCCGTTGAAAAGCACTTCGCCGCCCTGCGTTCCTGCGCCGGGTCCGAGGTCGATGACGCGATCTGCGGCGCGCATCGTGTCTTCGTCGTGTTCGACGACGAGCAGGCTGTTGCCCCGCTCGCGTAGATTTTTCAGCGCGCCGATGAGCCTTTCGTTGTCGCTCGGGTGCAGGCCGATGCTCGGTTCGTCCAAGACGTAGAGCGCGCCGGAGAGATTTGAGCCGAGTTGCGCGGCGAGGCGTATGCGTTGGGCTTCGCCGCCGGAGAGCGTGTCCGAGGCGCGGTCGAGCGCGAGATAGCTGAGGCCGACGTCGCCGAGGAATTGCAGGCGCGAGCGGATTTCGGGAATCACGCGCGCGGCAATGGCGCGTTCGCGCGTGCCGAGTTCCAAGGTGCCCAAGACCGCGAGCAAATCCGCCGGCGGGAGCGCAAGCAGTTGCGGGAGAGAAAATTCGCGCACGCTTGTCGCGGCAGATTTTTTCGCCGGAATTTTCGCGGAAATTGTCACGGCGCGCGCCAACGGATTCAGCCGCGCGCCGCCGCATGCGGGGCAGATTTTCCGCGACACGACGTCCGCGAGCGCGTCTTCGTTCAACGCGCCTTCTTGCGCGCCCCATGTTTCCACGACGCGCCCGTGGCCGTGGCATTCGGGGCACCAGCCGCGCGGCGAGCTCCACGAAAAATCCTTCGGCTCCAACTCGGGGAACGATTCGCCGGTCTTCGGGTCAATGCGTTCGCGCGAGAACCAGCGCACCGTTTTCCCGCGAGAATCGAGAATCGCGCAGGCGCCTTTCCCGAGTTCGAGCGCGCGGTTTGTGGCGTTGAAAATGTTGCGGTCGCCACTTTCGCTCTCGGCGATTTTTCGCGAAAGCTCGCAGACGATGACCTCGATGTTGTGCTCTTTGTAGCGATCCAAGGGCGCGAAATTCCGCGTCTCGACGAGCCTGCCGTCTGCCCGCACCTTTTGAAAACCGTGCTTTTCCGCCCATTCCGCGATGGGTTTGTGGTGGCCTTTGCGGCTGCGGATGAGCGGGGCGGCGAGGAGAAATTTCCCATTGTCGCCGCGGGATTTCAGCATCTCGGAAATTTGCCCCGCCACCGTCTCGGCGCTGCCCGACACGAGCGCCGTGCCCGTGCGCGGATTGTGCATCACGCCGATTTTCGAGAACAACAGCCGCAGGTATTGCGCGACCTCGGTGATTGTGGCGACCGTGGATTTTGCGCTCCCGCGAGTTATGCGCTGCTCGATGGCGACAGTTGGCGGGATGCCGTCGATTTCGTCGGCGTCGGGGCGCGGGAGTTGCTCGACGAATTGCCGCGCGTATGCGCTCATGCATTCCATGAAGCGGCGTTGCCCCTCGGCGAAAACGACGTCGAAGGCGAGCGAAGATTTTCCCGAGCCCGAGAGCCCCGTCACGACGGCAAATTCGTTGAGCGGAATGTCTATGGAAACGTTTTTCAAATTGTGCTCGCGGACGCCACGGAGGCGGATTGCAAGGGCTTCGCGCGGCATGGTGGTGGCGGCGGCATCGTCGCCATTGTTGTCGCCGGGTTGGTGGTGGGAATCGCCGCCGGGTTGGTGGTGGCGGGTTGGTGGTGGCGGGTTGGTGGCGAGAGTCTGTGGCGGCATATTGTCGTGGCACCAATCGGTGTGGTGGGGGCCTCAATCGGCATCCTTGTCACGGAGAAAA
>JAJPZB010000173.1 GCA_021204635.1 Opitutia bacterium
CAAAGTGCCGCAGGGGGATGTCACACGGATTTGTTCGGGACTAACGTCCCTCACGGCAATTTGTGGTAAGGGTTTGTGGTGGGAGGTTTGTGGTGAGACTTGGGTCTGTGGTGGAACTTGGGTTGGTGGTGGGGATTTGGGTTGGTGGTGTTGGGTTTGTGGTGAGGATTTTTCGGAGGGGTTGGTGGTGAGATAGGGTTGGTGGTGGGGAGCAAAGTCAGGCAACGCACCACGAACACACTCCCTCACCGCTATCGCGGTCCCCTCCCGCTAACTTAGCGGGAGAATCGCGCATGGTTGCGCGAGATTGTTGCCACCACCAACCCTCGCAACAAACCATTCTCACCACCAACCCAAACATCTAAGATCTCACCACCAACCCAAGCCTTCACCACAAACTCAAATTTCGCCACCAAGCTAATGCCTGCCGCCACAATCCCACAACAAACCCACCACTAACCCGAGTTCCACCACCATCCCGCTACCACCAACCCACAATCGTGAGGGACGTTAGTCCCGAACAAATCCGTGTGACAATAATCGTGGCACTTTGCCGCCACCACCAACCCAATTCTCACCACCAACCAAATTCCCACCGCTTCCACCACCAACCCTGCGCGGCGCTTAGCGGTGGCGCGTGATTGCGACGTAGAGGTCGTCGAACTCGGCGGGGATTGGGGCGCAGGGTTTGTGGACTTCGACGGTGATTTTTTTTATCTGCGGGAAGTTGCGAAGAATTTCCGTAGCGATTTTTTCTGCGAGCGCCTCGATTAGTTTGAACGGAGGTTTTTGCTCCACGATTTTTTTTGTGAGCTCGGCGATTTTTGCGTAGTCGGCGGTCTTGGCGAGGTCGTCGGTTGTGCCGGCGGGGGCGAGGTCCAATTCTGCTTCGAGCGAGACGAGGAAGGGTTGCCCCGAGGCTCTTTCTTCGGGCAAAACGCCGTGGAATCCGAATGCACGGATTTTTTTTATTACGATTTTATCCGAGTTCATCAGGGGTTTGTTGCGGAAATTTTCGCGCGGGCGTCGGTTTTCCGCGAGCATCGATTTTGCTTGTTTTTTGAATTTGGAATTGATTTGCGGGCGCTATTTTCCGACGATTCATTACATGTCGGAGTCAAAGGAAACCAACACAACTAACGTCGCGGGCGCGGAAAAACCGCGCAAGCAGAAGCCCGTTTTCACCAACGATTCGTACTTCGGTTTCGCGACATACATGAAAACCGACGACGGCGATTGGAAATTTATGCTGAATTGGCGGCGCGTGATCGCGATTTTGGTGGTGCTCGTCATCATCGGATATTGTGCGTTTGCGACGCTGCGCTACATGATTGACAAATACAAGAGGGAGTGGGACGGAGCATCGTTTGCGACGAGCTTTGTCTTGCCGTTCAGCGAGGAGGCGCGCGATGAGCGCAACAAGGCGCTCGGCGAATTTTACATGGCGAAGGCGCGGGAATCCAAAACGCCCGGCGAGGTCGTGGCATACGTCCGCACCGCGCTCGGCTACGACGAGACAAATCCCGACGCGCGCATCTCGTTTTCGTATCTGATTTTTTACCAGCGCATGGTGAAAGACGCCATCGACTTTCTCGCGGAAGGGCTTCCCGTCGCGCTCGACCACAAGGAGTATCCGACATATTTCGTGCGCCGTTGCCTGTCTGTCACGGAGGATTTGAAGCTCGTTGAGAGCGTCAAAGAATGCATGCCGAAGCTCGAAGAAATGATTGCGCAGGTCAACGAAGAGCTCAAAGACGAATCGCTTTCCGATGACGCGAAAAAGGACTTGAAGGCGCGGCTGCAAATTCTCGAAAGCAATCGCTTGGTGCTCGCAGTGGGCGCGGTGCAGGCTTCGATTTTGCGCGGATATTTTGCGCAGGCGAAAGAGCTTTTGGATCAATACGGCTTGGAAAAATATGTCCCGGGCAAGGTTTTGGCGGCGCAGATTTTGTGGGAAAACGGCTCGCGCGAGGATGCGATTACGTACCTCGATCGCGCAGTTGACGAAAGCCGCGGAGATCCGCAAATCGTGTTGTTGCGCGCGCTGTATCTTTCTGCTATGGGGCGCACGTCGCAGGCTCGCTACGGTCTTACGCTCGCAGCGGTTCGCAACAACTCGCCCGAGATTCGCATCAGGCTGATTTCCGCACTCGGTGAAGAAAGCGGAAATGCCGCTATGCGTCGCGAGATGATCGAAGACTACATCCGCCGCTATGGCGACAACGCGAAGGCGCTTTTGCTTCTCAGCCAATATGCAACGGAGCAAAACGACATGGAGCTTTTGACGCGGATTTACAACATCGCGAACGAGAAAATTTTCGTCGAACTGCCGCGCTTTGAAATGCACTACCTCGAAGCGCTGATCGTCTCCGGAAAGCCGAAAGAGGCGCTGCTGATGATGGACAAACTCGGGCAGGAAAACATGGCGTGGGTCGAGGCAAATTCCGCAGGATTGGACGGGCTGAAGACCATTGCGTATTTCAAGGCGGGCGACGAAACTCTCGGCAAACTCCACTTGGAAAGGACGCTGAGCAATCGCTCGATTTCGGCGGCGCAACTCGTGATCGTGGGCAAGAGGCTCGCGGAAATCGGGCGCCCCGATGAAGCGCTTTCCGCGTATGAAACCGCGTTCCACATCGAGAACTACAACAACATGGTGCTCGTCGCGCTCGTGGATTACGCGCTGAAAAAACGCGACGTCGATGCGCTGATGAGATATTTGCCGCGATTGGTCGATTCGCGCCGCCCGCCGCGCGGCTTGCTCGAGCGCGCGAAACGCTTTCTCGCGAGCGACAGGATGATGTTCCTGCCCGAGGCAGAGAAATATTACGACATCGTTTCCGAGATGCTCAAAGGCAAGGACGGGGTGAAGCTCTTTTCCGAGAGCGACAGGCAGATAAACAAATCGCTGTCCGTGGATTGAGACCGGGTTGGTGGTGGAGGTTTGGGTTGGTGGCGAGTGGAGTTTGTGGTGAGAATTTTTTTCCGGAGGGGTTGGTGGTGTGGATTTGGGTTGGTGGCGAGATTAGCGTCAGGCGACGTTCAACGGACACACTCCCTCACCACTGACGCGGTCCCCTCCCGCTAACTTAGCGGGAGAATTACGTTGGTGCTCCGGCATCG
>JAJPZB010000134.1 GCA_021204635.1 Opitutia bacterium
GGGGACCGCGATAGCGGTGAGGGAGTGTGTTCGTAGAACGTCGCCTGACTTTGCTTCTCCCCACCAACCCAACCTCCACCACCAACCCCTCCGAAAAAAATCCTCACCACAAACCCGTGAGGGACGTTAGTCCCGAACAAATCCGTGTGACAACAATTGCGGCACGTTTGTCTTAACGCCGAGTCTATTGTCGCCACCAATCCAACACCTACCACAAACTCAAAACTCAATTTTGACTTGGTTCGGTGGTGGAACCAGGGTTGGTGGTGGCAACAATGCCTTCTTCCTGCATGCGGCGCGCGAGTTCCTTTGACAAAATTTCCGCACCCCACCTGTTGATATGATTCTCATTCTGCCAGCAATCTTCGGGAACAGAGAAGTTCACATAATCCCAAAATTCGACATCCGCGAACTCCGTTTTCAGCAGATTTTCAAAATAAGGCACATCAAAAAATTCCTCTACGTGGTAGATTGGGGGATTTAAAAATATTACGCGGGCTCCGTGCGCCCGTGCCATATCTACAATTTTTCTCAGATATTTCTTTTGCACTTCGTTTCCGTAAGGTGGATGCCCCTCTCCGTCGCCCTCGCTATAAAGTCTCCTGTGCACAACTTCCGGGACTAAATCTTTTTGCAAATTCCTGCCTTCCACTGCATCGAAACAACCCATTTCTTTGAGAATTTCTTGCGAATTTTTCGTGATGAGCCCCCAAAATAGATCAAGACCGTCTTTAAAGCCTTTTTCTGTAAAAAGATATCCAAAATATGTGTCAATTTCGATGTGTTTCAATTCTTCCATTGAATAAATGCCCAAATTCCTGCAAAGCAGATACATCGTGTCGTTATTATAAAGCCGGATATCGGCATTTTCTCTAATGCTGTGAGGAGTTACGCCTATAAAAACGGTGGTAATCTGCGGGTTTTTATCAAGTAGTTTTTTCAGCCGAGGATATATGTTTAAATAAGATTCCCACGACTTCGAGAAATTGAATCCTCCCGGGATAAATTTGTCATCTACTCCCCGTTCCACATGCGAATCTCCGATAAAGATAATAGTTTTGTCTCGTGGCAATTCAAATTGCGCTACCCGCCTCGGAGCTATTATGCTGTAAAGTAAATTCGGCAAAACAACTATGACGAAAATAATGGCGAAAGCCAAAAGCGATTTTAAAAGGAATTTTTTCATAGCCCTTATGCCCTCAGAATTGGAAGTATATGAATTGCGCCGAGCTCGTGCGGTAGCGGATAATTATATAGACGATTATCAAATAAATTCCCCAGCGCAAAATTCCTGTTTTGGGAAGAAGTGAAAGTGCATGCTCGCGCTTCCTTGCGAGCCACTCGGCAAAAATTAGAAGCGCGATAAGTGCTATATATAATGAATGGATAGTGTGTAAGTTGCGAAGTTGCTCGTGCGGGTTTGTCAATAGCGTCCCTGAGAAGAGCATTTGATTGAAGAACGCCCCGACGTCGCCAATCGTCGGCGCGCGGAAAATCACCCAGCCGCACACCACAAGCGCGAATGTCACCGCAACTTGGAAAAATTCGCGACAGCTCGGGAAAAACTTCGCATTTGCCGCGACAACGTCGAGATTTTTGCGATTTGTTTTTCTGAGCAAAAGCGGGATAAAAAGCAATGCGTTGAATGCACCCCAGGCGATAAATGTCCAATTTGCGCCGTGCCAAAATCCGCATACAAGAAATATAATGAGTGTGTTGCGAATAACTTTTGGCGTGCTCACCCGCGAGCCTCCGAGCGGAATATACAAATAGTCGCGGAACCATGTGTTTAGCGAAATGTGCCACCGACGCCAAAATTCCGCGATGTCGCGAGAAAAATACGGGAAGTTGAAATTCTTTTTGAGCGAAATTCCGAACAGTCGCGAGCAACCAATCGCAATGTCAGAGTACCCCGAGAAATCCCCGTAAATTTGAAAAGTGAAAAGAAGTGCAGCAACGACGAGGCAGGATCCGTTTAGCGTTGAATAATTGTCCCACACAGCGTCAACGGTTTGCGCGCAGTTGTCGGCGATCACCATCTTTTTGAAAAATCCCCACAACATTTGTCGCATGCCGTCCGCCGCCTGCGCGTAATCGAAATGCCGTTCTTTTGCGAACTGTGGCAACAAGTTTGTCGAGCGCTCAATTGGTCCCGCCACAAGTTGCGGGAAAAAGCTGACATATGCGAAGAACTGCACGATGTCGCGTGTCGCCGTCGTGTTTTTTCTGTAAACGTCGATCGAGTAACTCAGCGCCTGAAATGTGTAAAACGAAATTCCGACCGGCAGAATTACGTTTATCAACCAACTTTCTACGTTGCCGCCGAAGACGAGCCCGACAAATTCCCTGACAAAAAAGTCGTAGTATTTAAAAACCCCGAGTATCGCGAGGTTTACAACGATGTTTGCCCCGCAGAAAAACTTGCTCCAATTAAAGCGATTTTGAGAATAGGGGGGGGTAGCGGATTTTCGTTACGGGCACGCTCTATGCGGGCGCGCTCTATTAGCAAGCCGCTTCCCCACGAACAAAAACTCGTGAAGGCAATCAGGAGCAGGAATCGCCAGTCCCACCACCCATAGAAAATGTAGCTCGCCGCCACCACAAACAGGTTTTGCAATTTCACGCTACGGTTGAAAACAAACCAGTAGAGCAGGAAAACCACCGGCAGGAACAGCGCGAATGCGAACGAGTTAAAAAGCATGCAGAGCGTGCGAGGTTACAAGAGTTCCGCCCTGTTGTAAATATGCGTTTATTGCGGCGGGTTGGTGGTGGGGACGTGGGTCGGTGGAGAGTGGGTTGGTGGTGGATATCTATTCGCGCACGCAGTGCGCGATTCTCCCGCTAAGTTAGCGGGAGGGAACCACGTTAGTGGTGAGGGTGTGTGGCTACTTTTCGCGCGAGAAACGCGCGGGTAACTCTTCGTGGCAGGTTGGTGGTCACCACTAACCCAAATCTCACCACCAACCTACCATCAACCCGAGCCACAACAATTGGCTTAGTGGTGGCGGCAGGCATATTGTTTACAAAAAATGCAAGCAAAAAATGCAAATCCGTGGCAGAAAAGTTTTTGAAAAAATTTTAACTTTTGTCTTGAC
>JAJPZB010000010.1 GCA_021204635.1 Opitutia bacterium
GGAGAATTACGTGTTTGCTAAGCTTCCGCCACAAAGCCAAGTCTCACCACCAACCTAAATCCCTCCACCAACCCAAGTCTCACCACCAACCCAAATCCCTCCACCAACCCAAATCCCGCCACCAACCCATTGCCCCTACCACCAACCTGCCACCACCAACCCGTTATTTGCTACGAGAGTTGTGGGTGAGAGCCTGATAGCGCTTCATGAGTTCGGCGACGCAGGCGGATTCCGTCATGTCTTTTACTGAGAAACCATACGCCTCCATAACGGCGCGGTCGTTTTCCTGATGTGCACGCCGGAGCTCCGGCGGCATGGCAACTTCGTCGTAGAGGTCGGCGAGGCTGCTGTCGGGATACTTTGCCCGCGCGTCGAGAATGCCCTGCGCCGTAGCCTCAATCCTCGCCCGTTGCTCCTCCGTCGCCTCCGGCCACGGGAAATTGTTGTAAACAACGTCTTTAGAGTAGCGATAATCGCTTTTCAGCCGCCCGCAAACTGCCCGCATCCACGCCATGTGCACATTCGATGTCAAAACCCCAAAATGATACAAAGTCGCGGAAGGGATGATAAAGTTCGCATCGCCACAAAGTATATCGGGCGTCATAAAACCTATTGGCATATAACGCCTCTTTTCAGAAGAAACTTTAGGAATAACGATATACTCGCTTTTCGGCATGTTCTCGACATGGAAGTGCGTCGGCCTGTCTGCGAGTTTTACGGTTCCTGCACTTTTGCTTGCGAGGCGGAATTTTCGCACGGCATCTGCGCGCTTCAAACATTCCGGCATTCGTCGCAATTCGGCAGGCGTACAATCTCCGAGCCACAAGCAATACCTAGGTTTGCGATTTATAAATTCATAAGAGCCATACCACGGCTTGAAATATGATGCTGCAGCCGGCTCTTTTTTGATAAATTCGTCTCGCTCTTCAGCTGAGAACAAATAATTCCCGTCGTCGATCGGTTTGTTGCCGATCCCCATTTCCGGAACGTTGCACAGATGCTTTGTTCTACTTTCAACAAATACATCGTCAGCATCGATAAGATAACCGTTTATGTTTTGCGCGAGCTGTGGCCGATTGTCGGTGTAGATAATTTTTGGCTTCGCGTTGGGGGCAGAACTGAACCCGATGACAACACAATGAACATGAGCCTTCAAACTTGCCTCGCTGTCCCAGCGAAAAGTGCGATGCGCGAAATCAATGTGAACACCGGTAGCCATTAGTGGCTTCCAAAGATTTGCAACGCTTTCTCCCTGCGAAACAGAATTTGTGGAAACCAATGCCGCCCGTGTCTGCGTTCCATGCATAAGATCTGCTGCTTTTTTATACCAGCAACAGACGTAGTCGAGGTTGCCGGCATTTTTCCAATTTGGGAATACGCAGTTAAGATCACTTTTCTGTGTTGGGTTCATCATTCGCGCACCCACAAATGGCGGATTTCCCATTATATAATCGTAGCTACGCGGCGATTTTCCCGAAGATACAGGGGGGGGTAATCAGATTCTGCGTTACTGCTTCGCGCGAAATGGAACAAATCGTGTTCGACATTTTCTTCGAGGCGCGACCAATCCATTCGCAGCGCGTTGCCTTCGACGATGTTTGCGTAGGATTTGAGCGGCAGAAAGCTGATTGTGCGCCCGACGACGTCTTCGGTTTCGGCGAGCATTTGGCTTTCTGCGATCCAGAGCGCGGTTTTTGCGACGGTGACGGCGAAGTCGTTGATTTCGATGCCGTAAAATTGGTCGAGCGTGACCTTGATTGGGCTGAAATCCGCAGTCCCGAACTGCATTTCGCGCGAGAGTTCGCGCAGGATCGAGTTTTCCATTCGCCGGAGCGACAAATATGATTCTGTCAAGAAATTTCCGCTCCCGCAGGCGGGGTCGAGAAAGGTCAGGCTGCCGATTTTTTGCTGAAATTCGATGAGGCGCTTGCGGCGCGTTTTTTCGACGGCGATTGCGCGAATTTCCTCCAATTCTTTTTTCAAATCGTTGAGGAAAAGCGGGTCGATGACCTTGTGGATATTTTCAATCCCCGTGTAATGCATGCCGCCGGAGCGGCGCGTTTCGGGGTTGAGCGTCGATTCAAAAACTGCGCCGAAAATCGTGGGGCTGATTTCGGACCAGTTGAAGCCCGAGCTCGCCTTTTCCAAGAGGAGGTCGCGGATTTCGTCGGTGAAAGGCGGGATTTCGATGTTTTCTTGGGAGAAGAGGCCGCCGTTGACATAGGGGAACGCGGCGAGTTGCGGGTCGTCCTGCGCCAAATAGGGGTCTCGCTCTTCGGGCTTGGTGTCCAAAATTTTGAAAAGCTCGATGAGCGCCTTCCGCATGTGGCGCGTCTCGGTTGCCGCCATGTAGTCGCGGAACATGCCGTAGTGGCCGAAAATTCCGGCGTTTTCGGCGTAGAGGCAAAAGACGAGGCGGACGCAGAGGACGTTGAGGCTGTGGAGCGCCTGCGCGGAGTTGGGATCGGCGTATTGCTTTGCGAAGGCGTCGTAGAGGAGCCCGACGATTTCGCCGGCGGCGATCGAGACTTCCATTTCGCGCCGCAGGTGTTCGTTGCCGGTGTCAACCAAAAACTGCAGCCGGTAGTATTCTTTTGGCAGGTCTTTCAGCAAGATTTTCTCGGGCTCGCCGCTCGGGCGCTCCATGTCATAGACGAGGAATTCTTCAAAATTGCATGTGATGACCCAGCGCGGGTGTTGCGAGAGCGGCAGTTCTGTGATGTAGCGCTTTGCCTGCTGAAACGGCGTAAGGAGCGAGCCGTCGGACTGGCGGATTGCCCGCCGCAAATCTTTGCCTATGCCCTTTTGCTCGATCATTACGCGCGTTGCGGGGATTCGGCCGTCGATGAAGCTCGTGTGGTCGAGGTGCACCTGCTCTTCAAAAATGATGTAGTGCGCGGGATTTTCCACGCCATAGACACTTTGGAGGAGTTCGAGCCAAAAGGCCTGGCTCTCGCCCTTTTCGTAGCCGTGTCCTGCCCAGCGCTCTGCGAAGTTTTTTGCCGCATGTTTTTGTTCGGCGTCTGTCATCGTGCGCTTTGTGGTGGTGGCGGAGGGGGAGTCGGGCATTTGTTGGGGCATTGTTGTGGAG
>JAJPZB010000097.1 GCA_021204635.1 Opitutia bacterium
CCTTTACATCTTCACCACCATCCCGCTTACCACCAACCCCTTCACCACCAACCCGCCCCATCATTCTTGTGGGAAGATTTTCTCGAAGGAGGCAAATTCGCGGTCGCTGAGGATTTCTTCGATTTCGGCGAGGGAGATGTCGAAGAGGTGGAATTCCTGCTTGGCGTTTTTTGCAACGATGGTGAGGCGCCAGCCGCCACCGAGGCGCAGGACCTTAATCGTGCGCGAGTGCGACCGCGCGTTTGCCTTGATGATTCCGCGCGAGACGCGGGCGACCTTGTCCAAGCGCTCGACAAGGCTTTGTGCCGCCTCGATCACCGATGAGTGCGTTCCTGCCCGCGCCATTTTCGCCTCGCGCCACCGTGTTTGTCGCCACCGTCCCGTTGCCGCGCCGCTGCCACCGTTGCCGCGCTACGCGATTTCCCACTTGTATGGGTGCTTGGAAAGGAGTTCGCAGCCGTCTTTTTTCACGACGACGACGTCCTCAATCCGGCAGCCACCGATTCCCGGGTAATACAATCCGGGCTCGACGGTGACGACCATGTTTTCGCGCAGCGCCTCTGCGGCGAAAGAGCGCCCGCCAAGGTTTGGCGCCTCGTGAATGTCGAGCCCGACGCCGTGGCCGAGGCCATGGAAAAACCCGATCGGCACGCCGTTTTTGAAGCCCGTTTCGTAGCCGAGTTTTTTGAAAAATTCGACGGTGCCGCGATAAATTTCGACGCCGCGCTCGCCGGCTTTGATCTTCGCGATCGCCTCGTCGTGCGCCTTTTTCACGTCTGCGACGAGCTTGCGCTGCTCGGGCGAGGCCTTGCCTTTGAGGTAAGTTCGCGTCATGTCGCCGTAGTATCCGGTTGCGGAAATTCGGGGGAAAATGTCGCACACGATGAGCGAGTTTGCGCGAATCGGCCCGAAGCCGGAGCAGTGGCAATCGGCGCCTTGGTCGCCGGAAGCCGCGATGAGGCCTTCGACATTGATTCCGCCGGCGTCCAAGCAGGCGTGCTCGATGGCGACGCGCAAAATTTCGGAAGTCAAGGTTTTTCCGCGCCAGTTGACGAATCCCTTTTTGTCGATGACGGATTCTTTGAGAATTGCCTCGACAGCCTTAAATCCTGCGCACGACGCGCGATTTCCTTGGCGAATAAAGTTGAGTTCTTCCTCGGTTTTTATTACGCGCTGCGGGAAAAACGGCGTCCCGCCGACGTCGAGTTTCAGCCCGAGTTTTGTGAGCATCACGAAGATTCCTGCGGGGAAATCGGGCGGGACGAGGAAGGAATCGACCTTGTAGCGGCTGACCAATTCTACGATGACTTCGGGGATGCCCGCCTCGGGCGATTTTTCCCGCATTTTTGCGAGCTCCGCGCCCATGTCGAGCACCTCGTCGAAGTTCGATTCTTTGCGGCAGCGGACAATTTCCAGCGCCGTTATCGCGGCAATGCGTTTTCCCCGCGCCGTGAACGCGAGAAAGGGGTCGCCGCAGGCAAAATGCGCAAACCAGCGCATGTCGGCAGAGGCATATGGCGAGGCAAACAGGAGAATGTCACGCTGCTCATTTTTTTTCTTTTCGGTGGTCTTTTTCATTTTTGTAAAGCAAAAAAATCAGGCTTTTCCGGCGTCTGCGATTTTCTCGAAAACGGCTTCATAGGTCTTCACGCCTTTTTCCAAGAAGGCGACATCGATATTTTCGTTTGGTGAATGGATTTTCGATTCGGGCAAGAAAAATCCGAGCATGAGCGAGTTCAGCCCGCAGACTTTTCTAAATTCCTCGACTATGCCGATCGAGCCGCCATCGCGCGTGTAAACGGGCGGGTTTCCGAATTGCGCGGCGATAATTTCGTGCGCGGCGGAAAATGCTGCGGCGAGCGCGCGGTTGGGCATCGTCGCGGCGTCGGCGTGGTTCGGCGGGCAAATGTAATAGGGTGGGCACTCCTGCATGCGCGTGATTTTTGCGCGTATTCCGGCGGGCACGCGCGCCAAAATCGCGGCGGAAACTTTTTGGAAAATATCGTCGGGCGACATCGCGGGCACGAGCCGGCAGGTGATTTTCGCAAAGGCTTTTGCGGGGACAATCGTCTTCGAGCCCGCGCCTTGGTAGCCGCCGCCAATCCCGTTAAATTCAAGGGTTGGCGCGAATCGCGTCGCCTCCGTGCCCGAGTAGCCGGGGAGGCAGTGCAGGGCGTCTGTGCCGCAGAATTTTTTGAGCGATTCGTCCGTCTGCGGCAGGCGCGCGAGCTCGTTGCGCTCCCAGCCTGCGGGCGGCGTCATGTCGTCGTAAAATCCGGGGACGTTCACCGTGCCGTCGGGTTTGTGGAGCGAGGCGCAGATTTCGGCGAGCGCCTGCAGCGGGTTGTAAATCGCGCCGCCGAAGATGCCGGAATGCAGGTCGCAGTTGGGCCCTTCGAACTCGACCTCCAAGCCGACCACGCCTCGCAAGCCGATTGTAATCGCAATCAAGTCGCGCGCGGGGCTCTCGGTGTCGGAGAGCATGACGAAATCGCCCGTGGAGAGTTCGGCTTTGTTGTCGCGCAAAAACTGCGGGAACGAGCCGCTCCCGATTTCTTCCTCGCCCTCGATCACGAACGTCGCGCGAATGGGCAAATCGGGGCGCCGCGCCAGCAAATTCGCGAACGCGACGATGGCGACGGCGTGCGGGCCGCGATTGTCCGCCGAGCCGCGCGCGAAGATTTTGCCGTCGCGAAATGTGGGCTCAAACGGCGGCGTTTCCCAGAGCTCGACGGGATCGACGGGCTGGACGTCGTAGTGGCCGTAGATGATGACGTGGGGCAGGTCGCTGCGCTCCGCGTTGAATCGCCCCACAACAATGGGGTTGCCGGCGGTTTCCACGATTTGCGGCGTCGCGCCGGCGCGCGACAACAGACCCGCGAGAAACTTCGCCGTGTCGGCGATTGCTTGTTTGGCGCTCGGGTCTGCGGAAATTCCGGGGAAGCGCAGGTATTCTGAAAGGACGGATTTTATATCCATGGAATAATTACGAATTTTCTTGTTCGGGCTCGGTGGCATTGTTGTCGCCACCGTTGTCGTCGCCGGAGTTCTCGGCATTGTTGTC
>JAJPZB010000027.1 GCA_021204635.1 Opitutia bacterium
TCTCACCACAGACCCAACTTTCGCCACCAACCCAAGTCTCACCACCAACCCAATCCCACCACCAACCCAAATCCCACCACCATCCCGGAATCAAATCGTGGTGGCGGGGGCGTCGCTTTCGTGGAAAATTTTCTCGCGCGGAATTGTGCTCAGCACGGAGGCGATTTTTGTTGTTGGGTGCTCCAATTTTCTTGGTGGGAACGAGAATGTTGCGCCCATCTTTGCGAGTTCGCGCGCGATTTCCGCCGAGCCCGAGAAGTCGTGAAAATGCATCCGCATTGTGGCGGCTTTTGGGTTGGTGGTGGCGCGGTGTCGCCGCAGGATTTTCATCATATCGCCCCACGCGCGCACGCAGTGTATTTCTACCTGCGTCGAAAATTCTTCTGCCAAGGCGAGTTGGATTTCAAATATTTCGATCTGCTCGGTGGCGGGGATTGTTGCGAACATGGGTTTGTCAAGGCCAATCTCGCCGACGTGCGCGCCAGGCGTTTCCGCGAGCGCCGCGCGCAGGTTTTTCTCCCAGTCTGTTGTGCGCTCCCGCAGGAACCACGGGTGAAGCCCGAACGCCGGAATTATGTTGTCCGGAAATGCTTTCGCGAGCGCGACAAGGCTCGGAAACTCGCTTTCGCGCGTAGCGCAGACGACAGCCTTGTAGCCGGCGGGAAAGCCTGCCACCGCCACTGTTGCTACCGGCAAATGAGCGTGTGCGTCGAACACGGTTTCACTCCGCAGCGTCGGACTCTTCGGGGCTTTCCTCGTTGGTGGCAGTGGGGTCGGTGGCGGTCGCCGGGTTGGTGGTGGCAGGGTCGGTGGTGTCGGCGTTGTCGCCCGCCGGATTTTCCTCCTCGGGAACGCCGTCCCAGACTTGCTCGCGCGTCCATTCCGTCTCGGGCGGGAACCACCTCAGCTCTATGCAGCGCTGCCCGTTTTTCGTCTTGGGGCAACGGATTGCGAGCAATTTGTAAAACGTGTCCGCGAACACGGCGTCGCGCGCTTTGAGCCACATTCCGGCGCAGACCAAGATTCTCGCCGTGCGCTCGTCGTTGTTCGGCAACAAGCTCGCAGCGTATTGCGCGAGAGTGGCGGCGCGGCGGCGCGTCGTGATCACGGATTCGCGAATGTCGCGCGATTCCACGCGGGCTTGCTCGTCGTCTGTGACAAATTCTCGGCGCGCAATTTCGTCGGGCGAAGAAAAATTCGCAAACAGCGCGTCGCCGTTTTCGCGCACGATCATCGCCGCATTCCAAAATTGTTTCGCACGTTCTTCGTCGCTCAAATCAAAGTTGTAGCCGTCGCGAATTGCTGCCGCGTATTCGTCGAAAACCGGCAAAAGCTCCGCCGGAAAAAATTCTCTGGCGCGGGCGGGGCGGTTGTCGCGCACGAGCCTGCGCGCGAGCGCGTAACGCACCTCGTCGTTCTCCACGTGGCGGAGTGCGCCCGAATCCTCGTCACCCGCCAAGCGCGTCCGCACATAGTCTTCGAGTTCCTGCGTTTCCATGACGCACTCGGCGATGTAGTTTGCCTCGTCGGGCATTTCGTTTTCCAAGCAAAGGTCGAGCGCGTCGGCGTAGCGCGCGTCGGCGAGCAGCTTGTTTTCCTTTTCGCGAAATTCGCGGAGTTTGGCTTCGTCGATCTCGCGCGCCTCGGTGTCGCCGTTTTCCGCGTCCGAAATTTCCGCGCCTTCCTGCGCGCCCGCGTTCTGTTCGGGTACGCGCGTTTCGTGCGCGCACGAGGCGGGGAAAATGGCGGCGGTCGCGGCGAGGCAGAGCGTGAGAATGAGACGTTTGTGCATGCGCGAATGCTACCTTTTTCCTGTCATTCTGCCACCAATTTTTCTAATATCGCCTGCCGATATGGACAAGCTAACCCTGCGGATAAAAAAAGTTCACCCCGACGCCGTCATTCCATCATATGCCAAGCCCGGAGACGCGGGAATGGACCTCACTGCGGTGAGCGCGAAGTTTGAGAATCCGAAAAAAGTCAAGGTCGATTTTGGGATTCAAATCGAAATTCCGCAGGGCTATGTTGGGCTCTTGTTCCCGCGGAGCTCCGTGCATAAAACGTTTTGCCGGCTCTCAAACAGCGTCGGCGTCATAGACAGCGGCTATCGCGGCAACGTCATGGCGATTTTTGACTTGACGGAGGCGTGCGACGGCGTCGGCGGCGGCAATGCCGAGAAAATTTACGCGGCGGGCATGCGTTGCGCGCAGCTGATAATCATGCCCTATCCGCAGGTCGAAGTCGTGGAAGTCGCGGAGCTCTCGTCGTCGGAGCGCGGCGGCGGCGGATTTGGCTCGAGCGGCAGCAAATGAACCAATTTTGTCGGGGCAAATAATGCAGGAAGAAACGAGAGCGACGTTTGGTTCCAAGCTTGGCATCATCGCGGCGACGGCGGGCTCGGCGGTCGGTCTCGGCAATGTCTGGCGCTTCCCGAGCGAGACGGCGGGTCACGGCGGCGCGCTTTTCATCATCGTGTATATCGCGTGCGTCGTGTTTTTTGGGCTGCCGCTCGTGCTCGCGGAATTCGTCCTCGGCCGCGCCGGCAGGGCAAATCCTGCGCGAACATATCGCAATCTCGCGCCCGGGAAACCGTTTCACCTCTTCGGCGTTTGCGCGGTCACGGCGGCGGCGCTGATCCTCGGGTTTTACATGGTCGTCGCGGGCTGGACCTTTGAATATCTCAAACTCTCGATAGAGGGCACGCTCGGGGCGACGAAAGATTTCCACGGGCTCTTCGCCGATTTGTCAAACTCGCCGTGGCGGCAAATTTTCTGGCTCGTCATCTCCGTCGCGTTCACGGGCACGATTGTCGCGTGCGGCGTGAAGCGGGGCATAGAGCTCGCGAGCAAGATCATGATGCCGCTTTTGCTGCTGATTCTGCTCGTCATGGGCGTCCGCGCGTTGACGCTCCCCGGCGCTGGCGACGGCATAGCGTTTCTCTTCCTGCCGAAGCCGGAAAATTTTTCGGCAGATGTTTTTGCGTCCGCGCTCGGGCAGTCGTTCTTCTCGCTGTCGTTGGGCATGGGCTGTTTG
>JAJPZB010000121.1 GCA_021204635.1 Opitutia bacterium
GTGGTAGGTGGGGCGGGGTTTGTTTATCCGTCCTGGATAATAGTCCAGTTTACTTTTTGTTCATTTATGGTGTATGAGCCGGATATCGTTCGCTGCGATCCGGTTGTGTTTTCGTCGATGGAGATTGTGAAGTTTGTTTTTTGGTTGGAGTGTATTTCCGCGGCTTGGAACTCGACTTGCTGGGCGTGTTTTGGCGCTCTTGCTATTCTTGGGGAGATTTTAAATTCCTTAGTGGGGGTTATTCCGAGATCTTTATCTATTTTCTTTATGCGTTTTTCATACATTGTGAGTTGGAACAGCATGATTACACACGTGCCCATAACTATGAGTGCTCCGATCATTCCTTCCACGTGTTTATCGAGGTTTGGTGGTAGGAGCTCTTGCACAATATCGACAAGTTGAAAACACACGTATCCGAGAGCGAGAAAGGCGAAAAAGACGGCAATGGCATTTATACATCCCATGGTTATCGAGAATATGACAGCAGGCGTTAATGTGTGCAATTCGCATTTTGGTGAAATTGTGGAGGGTGGGCGGAAGCTGCGCGAGGTTCTGGTGGAGATTACGCGGCCGCGCGAAAATCTGCCGATTGTGGAGTGGGCGGAAAAATGGGTTGCGGATATTCCTTATTCTCCAATTCAGGGGCGGTTCCGTGTGAAGAACTCTCCGATGCTGTCAGCAGTGATGGGGGCGATCGCGTCGCGGCGAATCCGGACTGTGATCGTGGTGGCGTGTGTGCAGAGCGGGAAAACGCTCGCTCCGGAGATTGCGCTTGCGTTTTTGGTGGCGAATGAGCCGGGGGCGGCGATGTGGTTGGATCTTACCGACGCGAGCGCGAAGGATCAGGCGGAAGGTCGGTTGCGTCCTCTGTTTGAAAATTGCGAGCCGGTGAAGGCTCTGTTTAATCCGGATCGCAACAAAATGCGCAACTCGACGATGATTTTCTCGAATGGGATGACGTTGTGGGTGGCGGGGCAAAATAATAAGAAAAACCTCCAGCGTCGAAGCTTGCGATATGTGTTTGGCGATGAAACGTGGTTATGGGAGCCCGGGCGAATGGCGGAGGCGGAGGCTCGCACGACGGCGTTTCGTCACGGCAAGTGCGTATTTATGTCGCAGGGGTCTTTCGAGGGAGACGATACCGACAAGAAATTTAAACAATCGTCGCAGGGTGAGTGGAGTTTCGCGTGCCCGAGCTGCGGCGAGGTTCAGCCGTTTGAATGGAAGCACTTGGAATGGGACCGCGCGCCGGACGGATCTCCGACGCGCGTGCGGCTGGTCTGCCGGAAGTGCGGGCGCGACTTTCCGAACGGCGTCGAAACGCGGCGCGAGCTGAACGCGAGCGGTCGGTTTGTTTTTGCGAATCCGGCTGCGTCGCATATTGCCGGCTTCCACTGGAACGCGCTTGCGACGATGGACTGGGCAGACCTTGCGCGCCAGTATCTCGCGGCGAAGGCTGCGGCTGACAAGGGAGATATTTCCGATCTCACGGTGTTTTATCAGAAGCGGCTGGCGGAAGACTGGACCACGGAAAAGACGGAAGCGGCGTTTGATTCGCTCTCGGAAATTCTCGATGAAGTGATGACGCCGGCGAACCTCAACTCGGTTGCCGAGGGCGGTGAATATGGCGTTTTTTTTCCGCTTTGCCGGTGGGATAGCACGGTTGCTGCTACTTCAGATGGCGTGCGTCGGTCTCAGGCGGCGACGTGGGTGGGTGTTGTTCAGGGGTAGGCATCGACATTACCCACTTATAAATTCGTGTAAATGGTTCAAAGAATGCGACCGGATAGAACAGAGCGAGAATTGACGCGATGAAGTTATGGCCGGTCAGTGCGAAGGAAAATGTGATGATTATGTATATGGCGAATCCGGATACGAATCCGAGACCGATCCAAAATGCGGGGTTTTTCCGCATTATATACAAATATCCGCCGGCGATTATAAGTAGGAGAAAAATGACGGGACCGAGAAGAAACATTTCTTCTCATTTCTAATAAAAATCGAACAAAGGTCAATATAATGGCAGATGTAAATATTTCTATTGCGGCAAATTCGCAGGATTTTACTGCCGCGATTCAGCAGGTGGGCGCGAGCGTGGCAGAGATGAAGAGCTCTGCCGTGAAGAATTTTTCGGCGATAAAGAGCTCGGTTTCCGGGGTGGCAGATCAAATTTCCAATCTTGGAGTTACCGTTAATCAGGCTCTTGGCGCGGTTCGCAAAGTTGCGAGCGCGGTGAGTGTTGCATGGAATGCTGTCACGGAATTTCAGGATGCATCTGTCAGGCTTGCGCCGTTGGTCGGGGGGTTAGAGGAATCGCGCCGGCTCTGCGACGCGTTGCGGGATTCGGCGGCGAACGGCACGTCGAGTTTCGCGGATTTGACAAGTGTTGCGACGCGGCTTTCGTCGGTGTTTTCTGATTCGCGGAGCGTGGAGAATTGGACGAAACGCTTTCATGATTTGGCGGCGGGGACGGGTGCGGATATGGATCGCGTGGTTGCGCAATTCGTGAAGGCGAAGGCGAGCGGGTATTTTGGTGCCGGCTTTTTGGATACGCTTTCGGCGAAGGGTGTGAATATTTACGCTCCGATCGCGGAGCAGACGGGAATGGCAGAAGAAGAGCTGCGCAAGCTTGCCTCTGCCGGTCAATTGTCTTTTTCGCAGATTGAGGCGGCTCTTGTCTCTTTGACTTCCGGCACGGGGCAGTTTGCCGGCGCTGCTCAGCGAATGAGCGAGACTGCGGGTGGAAGTGTTAGGACGCTTGTCGCTCAGGTGGAAATTTTGTTTGCGAAGTTTGCAGAGCCGATTGTTGATTCGATTACGCCGATAATTCAGCAGGTTGCGGCGGCGTTGGCGGTGATTGGAGATGTTGCTGGGGGTGTGGGCTCTGTTGTATCGGCTGTTTTTGGGGCGATGTCTTCCGGCGGGTTTGCCGGCGCTGGTAGGGTTGGTGGTGAGAGTTTGTGGTGAGGTTTTTTTCGGAGGGGTTGGTGGTGGCGGTTGGGTTGGT
>JAJPZB010000160.1 GCA_021204635.1 Opitutia bacterium
CGACACACTCCCTCACCGCTAACGCGGTCCCCTCCCGCTAACTTAGCGGGAGAATCGCGCACTGCGTGCGCGAGATTGTTGCCACCACTAACCCTCGCAACAGACCATTCTCACCACAGACTTAAATTCCGCCACTAACCCAAGATCTCACCACTAACCCAAGATCTCGCCACTAAGCCAAGATCTCACCACGAACCCAAGGTCTCACCACAAAGCCATTCCACCACCAACCCCGCCTGCACTTTTCCGTGAGGGACGTTAGTCCCGAACAAATCCGTGTGACAATTTCTGTGGCACGTTTGTTGTCACCACCAACCCAATTCTCACCACCAACCCAAATTTCCACCAACATCCCCACCACTAACTCTCACCACAAACAAAAAGCTCTGCGGCGTTGTTGTCGCAGAGCTTTCTTCTGTTGCAAGTCCGTTTGTGGTGGCGATTACGCCTTGCGATTGTTGCGGCGGCGTCGCGAGGCAGTTGCGAGCCCGAGGGCTCCGAGCCCTGCAACAATGCCGAACATCGATGGCTCGGGGACTGCCGTTATGTCGCACACTGAGACCGAGATGTTTGAGATCGGGACTTGCCCGTCGCTCGTCCTGAAAATGCTGTCGCTGCTCAGCCCCGCGTGCGGAAGATGCTTGTAGCGGTTTGTTTCGACTTCCGCTTTACCGCTTGCAATTTGCTCAGCCTGCGTCGCCGCTGAGAGGTCGCAAATCGTCGTAATGTTGCCGTTTGTCAGGCTCATGATTTCTGCCACGGCGTCCCAAGCGATTGTGAGATCCGCGTAGGTGTTGTCGCCATCAACATAGGTGCTCAGCGACGAACCGTCCGGCTCTCCGATGTGTACACTCTGGTTGGTTGACAGGTTGAAAATGGCGTTTTTGGGATTGACGAGCACGCAAACTCCATATGTGGCGCTGTCGGTGGCAAACAATCGTTGCCCGCCGTCAATGCCGGACGTGACGTCGAGGGTGAAACTCACGCTCCAGCTGTATTGGCTGTAATCGTAGTTGTCCGTGACGCCGAGGTCTCCCAAGGTTGCAGTCCCGCTCGCGACGGAATCTGTGGTGAGCGACAGTGTAGTCCATGTCTCAGCGCTTGCTAACGCCGTTCCTGCGGCAATGAGTGCCGCGACCGTTATTATTTTATTTTTCATGTTGATACAGGATAGGGGGTTGTTAATTGTGCCCGTAAGAAAATAGGCAAATCGACACGAATGCAAGTAAAGAAGCGAAAAAACATTCACTTTTTTATTTGTCTTTTAGTGAAAAAATAGCAGGGAGAAAAGTTGCTCTGTTGCACATGGGTTTGTGGTGGAAAATTGGGTTAGTGGTGAGGTTTTTTCGGAGGGGTTGGTGGTGACGGTTGGATTGGTGGTGGGAAACAAAGTCAGGCGACATTCCACCAACACACTCCCTCACCGCTGGCGCGGTCCCCTCCCGCTAACTTAGCGGGAGAATCGCGCACTGCGCGCGCGAGATTGCCGCCACCACCAACCCAATCTCACCACCAACCCGCCCGCCACAAACTCTCCGCTTGTAAAAAAAAGGGCGAGCAACAAAAATCCTCGCACCATGAAAAAATCTCTGCCGGCCACAATGCTCGCCGCCGCGACATGCCTTTCCCTCTCATTCGTCCCCGCGCTTGCCGACGACAATGACGCCGCCACCACCGACGACAATCCCGCCGTTGCCCCCGCCACAGACACCACCGCCACCACCGACGATGCACCCGACAACAGCGGCTACGACATAGACTACGGCAGATACTTCGGCTACGCCCGCGCGCCAGAATACGACCGTTCCCCGTTCTCGCTCGAGCTCGACATCGCATACGCGAGCGCCGTGAAAAACGAGGGCGCCGGCGGCATAGACATGGGCGGAATCGACCTGCGCTTCAACTACGAATACTATCCCTCCACCAAAATTTCCCTCAGCCTGCTCATGCTCGGTGGCAGCGATAGCATAGATTTCGGCGACGATTTGGATTCGATGAACATCGCTTTCCTCCTCGGCCTCCATAGAGACTTCTACGTTGCGAAAAGATTCGCGCTCTCGGTTGGCGTCCGAGCCGGCGTGGCAGACGCCACATACACCATCGACCATGGTCGCAGCCACGGTTGGGACCACTATTCGTCTGATTCCTGCATCTGCTTTGCCTATGCCGGCGAGGTCGGTTTCACTTTTGAGATTGACAAAAATTGGTCGCTCGTCGGCGGCTATTCCTACTACGGCAACACGGCGAGCGTCGGTGGCGCGGAACTCAAAATCAGGGATCAGCAATACCACATGTTCCACATCGGCGCGACATATCATTTTTGATTTGTCAAGAAAAAATTGCGCTTTGGCAAATGGCAACTGCGCGAAATTTGTGGACGCAAAAGCTCCTCGGCGGCGCGAAGAACGGCGCTCCGGTCTCGTGCGTCCGGCAAAATTCCGCTCGCGCAAAGGCGTTGCCGCTCCCCGCGCTGCGCCCGCCGTTTTGCGGCTTTGTCCTCGGGATTGACCCGAGCCTTCGCGGCAGCGGCTTTGCCGTCGTGGAATTTTCGCGCGAACACTCTCCCGCGCTGCGATTTTCGCGCACGCTGCGGTTGCCTCCCGCGATATCGTTTGCGGATTGCCTCGGCGAAATTTACAAGCAATGCACGGATTGTTGCTACGATTTCCCGATCGCGCACGTCGCTCTCGAAGAGACAATTTACGTGAACAATTTCAAGGTGGCGCAAATTCTCGGTGCGGCGCGCGGTGCGGCAATCGCGGCGGCAAACATTCTCGGCAAGCCGATTTTCGAGTATCCGCCGCTGCGGATAAAGCAGGCCGTTGTCGGCTTCGGGCGCGCGCCAAAGTCGCAGGTCGCGGGCATGACAAAGCAAATTCTCGGGCTCGAGGCCGCGCTGCCCTTTGACGAATCCGACGCCGCCGCGGCCGCAATCTGCCACGCATTTTCATACCGCCCCGCAAAGTTGTAGGCGCGGGT
>JAJPZB010000163.1 GCA_021204635.1 Opitutia bacterium
TCTCACCACTAAGCCAAGATCTCACCACTAAGCCAAGATCTCACCACTAAGCCAAATTCCACCACCGCCCCGCGCCACGACAAAGCCACCACCATGCGCCGGCGCTACATTGTGGGAGTGCGTTTGTTGCGGAGGTAGTTGTCTCGGGAGTAGAGGAAGTAGAATGCGACGCCGAGCGCGTTTACTGCGCAGGCGATCCAGAATGCAGGGTGGAAGCCAAAGTTGTGGGAGAGAAAACCGCCGGCGAGTATGCCGATTCCTATGCCCAAATCCCACGAGACGAGCAGCGTCGAGTTGGCAGTTCCGCGTTGATTGTTTGAGGCGAGATTAATGAACATGTTTTGGAATGCGGGGTACATGTGTCCGTTGCCAAGCCCGATGATGAGCGCGGCGCCGTAATATCCCCACAGATTGTGCAGCGAGGCGAATACGATGTACCCACAAAGCGACACGAGCATGCCTTCGGTGGCATTCCTGACAATCCGCCCTTTTCGCAACGATCTGCCTCCGGTGATTCGCGACAATATGAGCCCGAGCGCGAAGAGCGCGAAAAACAGCCCCGTGCCATGCGTAATCCCAAATTCCTCTTTGCCGTAAATGGCAATGTAGGTTGAGACTACTCCGTAGGCAAATGAGAAGCAAATGATGGTCAGGGCTTGGCTCCACCCTTTCAATAAAATAAATCTTTTTACGGAAATCGGAATATAATGCTTTGCCGCAGTTCTTTTCGGAATATCGACAGAAACAATGACAAAAAAGCCGATGAGCGACAGGACAAACGCCAAGAGAAAAAGCGAATCATAACTGTGCCACAGACCGTAAATCAAAAGTGCGGCGGTTGGGCTGATCGCCGTTGCGACATTGTTGCTCAGCCCGTAGTAGCCAATGCCCTCCGCGCGCCGCGACAGTGGCAAGACGTCTATCGCGGCAGTGCTTGCCGCAACAGTTGTCACGCCAAATGGCGCGCCGTGCAAAGTGCGGACAATTGTGAAAAGCAACAGTGTGCCCGCCGCGATGTATCCGACAAAAAACAGCGAAAAAACCATGAACGCGACGAGCAACACCAATTTTCGCGGGAAAGTGTCAACCAAATATCCGCTGAACAACCTTGCGATGAGCGCCACAACTGTGTAGCCGGATAAAACCAAGCCGATGGCGTCTTTGTCGGCGTTAAATGTTTCGCTCAAATAAAGAGGCAGGAGCGGCGCCAACAACATGAACGAAAAGAACAGCAAGAAGTTTGTTGCCAACAACTTGAGGTAATTCCGATTCCAAAGTCTGTCTTTGTTTTTCTGCATTCAGTGCCACGACGCGGGCCGACTTCGACCAGCGCACTTTATTATCCGCCACAATGCGAGAATTTAGAATATCAAAATCTCACCACCAACCCGTCTCTGGCGGGCGATTTTACTTGCAAATTTTCTCGGCAAAACGCTCGGCGTGGAGCGGAATCCATGTGACGCCCTTTGAGCCGAAGCCGTTGAAAAGAAAAAGCTTGGGGAAATTTTCATGCGCGCCAACTTTCGGCAACGCGCCTGCCACCGCAGGCCGCACGCCCGCGACGTGCCCGACAATCCGCACTTTGTCGCGGGCAAGATTCGGGGAAAAAATCGCGCAAAAGGCTTTCACCAACCGCTCGCCGGTCTCGGGCGTGGGCACGCAATCGAGATTGTCGCGGTCGTAGTTTGTCCCAACCCGCCACAATGCGCCACCGAGCGGAATCGCGACAACCCTGCTTTTCAAAATTTGCGCCTGAAAATTTTCCGTCCCCGCCGCCTCGATTTTCACAAATTCGCCCTTCGCCGGCTGCCATTTCAAATGGCCGAACCACGGGTTTTCGCGAATGCGAAATCCTGTGCAAAAAATGATGCCGCCGCGAATTTCCCGTTGTCGCCACGTTGTTGTGGCGCGCGAAATTTTCAGGTCGTTGCAATCGAAATTTTCTTCGAGCAAAACGCCGCGCGAGCGAAAGTCCGCGCGCATTGTGGCGAGGAGCTTCGGGAGGTCGAGCCAGCCGGCGCGATTCACGAAAAACCCGCCGAGAGCGTCCGCCAGCGCACCACCACAGAGCGTCCGCGCGGGCACGTCGTCGGAAATCCAGCCGGCGTATTCCGGCATTGCTGCGCGCTTTGCCTTTGTGGCGAGCTCGGGCTCCGAGGAATAGAATCGGTAAAACGGGATTTCGTGGAAAAACGTCTCGCCAAATTTTTCCCCGAGCTCGGCGTAAATTCGCTTCGCCGCCGGCAACAAATCGTCAACGCCGAGCGTCTTGGTTATGCGCATTCCGGTCACGGGATTGAGCACGCCCGCCGCCACCATCGACGCCGCAGTTTTCCAGCCGTCGTCGATGACAAGCACTTTTTTTCCGCGCTTCTCGAGTTCAAATGCGAGCAAGGTTCCCGCGAGCCCCTGCCCCACGACAACAAAGTCAAGCTCATTGTTGCCACCACCAACCCTTTCGCCACCACCAATCCCTTTGTTGTGGCGCTCCGCTACGGGCTTTGCGCCCTTTTTTGAAAATAAAAACGAGAATATCGACATGTGAATTTTGCGGGTTTTATTGCGGCGGGTTGGTGGCGACAATGCCTTCTTTCTGCAAATTTCTCAGGCGCAACTGACCGCAGGCGGCGTCGATGCCGTCGCCCTTCTCGCGCCTCAGAGTTGCGGGGATTCGCCGCTCTTGCAGGATTTTCAGGAATTGCATTTGCCGGTTTCCCGACGGGCGTTTCCACGGCAAACCCACCACCGTGTTGTATGGAATCAGGTTCACGTGTGCGTGCAATTCTCGCGCGATTTCGGCGAGGCGGCACGCCTGCTCGGGCGAATCGTTCACGCCTTCGATCAAAATAAATTCCAAGGTGATCATGCGCCCGTGTTTTTCCGAAAAGATTTTCGCGGCAGGAATCAGTTGCGACAACGGATATTTCCTGTTCACGGGCATGATTTTCGAGCGCACTTCGTCTGTGGCGCCGT
>JAJPZB010000146.1 GCA_021204635.1 Opitutia bacterium
ACAATCGTGAGGGACGTTAGTCCCGAACAAATCCGTGTGACAACAATCGTGGCAGCCTGCCGCCACCACTGACCCAAATCCCCGCCACCAACGCACAATAATCTCCCACCAACAACCCCTCCGCAACAACCTCACCACAAACTCCACCCGCCGCCACAAAACCCCTGTGGCATTGTTGCGGGGAAGTTTAAGTTTTATTCTTTGTCTTCGTCGTCGGAATCTGACGAATTTGTTTTGCGGCGGCAGATTCCGTGGATTATTGCGAAAAATCCGAGTAGGCAGATGACGTGCCCGATTATGAGCACGAGGAATTGTGCGTCGCCTGCATATCCTGAGACGATTTTTGCGACGAGGACGCCGACAATCACGACGGCGATGCCGATCGCCCAGTGCTTTTGTTCGACAAAAAATTTACCGAGGTTCGTCGGCATGCGGTTAAAAAATTTGGGGTTGCGGGGCTGCGCGAAAGCACCGCGTCGGGATTAGCCGACGACGGTTGCTGCCGCCAAGAGTTTCTCGAGTTGAGGCACGAGCGCGATATAGACGCCGGTGAAGATTGCCGTGGTTATCACGCCGGAGATGTTGATTCCGAGCGAATCCGGCAGAACGATGACGTCGGGAGCGACGCGCGCGACTTCTTTCTGCGCGATTTTTGCGCAGGTTGGCACGCAGGAAATTCCGGCGATGCCGCAGACGGGATTGAAGCGCCTGCCCGAGAACAGGTAGAGGACATATCCGCCGAGAATCCCGCCGACAGCGGAGACCGTGAGCGCGAAAACCCCGAGCACGAGCAGGATCAAAACCTTCTCGTCGAGCAGAGTTGACGCCGAGCACAGGAGCCCGAGAATCAACCCGAGGAAGAATGTTCCGCCATAGAGGAACACCTGATCGATCAGGCGAATGAACGACTGGATTCCGGCTTCGCGAACGGCTATTCCGACGAACAGCGAGCAGAACAGCGGAGTGCCGACGGGGAACAAAATGCAGAGCGTGCCGCAAACGACGACCGCGAACGCAATTTTTTCCGTCGCCGTGACTTTGAGCAATTTTTTCGGCGGCGCGTTGCGAACCTTGCGCAGAGTTTCGGGCACGAGAAAGCGAATCAGGAACGGATATGCGCCGTATGTAATCCCGAGGTAGAGGTAGGCGACCACGGTTATCGGGACGAAAAGGTGCTTCGCGAGTTGCAGCGAGCCGAAGAGCACCATGGGCCCGTCCGCTCCGCCGATGAGCGCGACAGACGCCGCTTCGCCGAGCCCGAGACCGCAGAGAATCGCCACAGGGAAAGTCACCATCGTGCCAAGTTCAGCGCAAAACGCCATGAAAAGGCTTTGGAACGGGCGCACCATCAGGAAGCCGACGTCGAGCAAAACGCCGATTCCCATGAAGATGAAGCACGCAATCAGGTTGTTTGAAAATGCGTAGTTGTAAATCGGCTGAATCCAATCGACCTGCATGAGATCGACGACGTTGTTCGGCTCTTGAATGAGCGGCTCGACATTCAGACTGCCCGGGACGACGACTTTGCCGTGAAGCGGAGCTGCGTCTTTGCCGGCGGGAAGAATTTCGAGAGAGCCTGCCGCGACGTAGTTTTTGAGGCTCTCGGCGGAATCCACGGAAATGTATTTCGGATCGCTCGTCAGTTCGGAGAAATCGGCGTCGCCCTTGATTGTGAAATAGCGGACGTCGGAGTAGTCTTCGGTGTTTATCCAGCGGGCGTCATATGGGCGTTCGGCGCGGACGGCGTTTCCGGGGTCGAGGTAGAGCACGCCGGTGTTTGCCGCGATCATTCCGATCCCCATCGGGATCATCAGAAGCGGTTCCAGAATGCCTTTTTTCCCGAGAAAAACAAGCGCGGCGCCGAGGACGATCAGGACGATTCGACCCCAAAAAATCGTGGAATCGGAATCCACGAGCGTCGTAATCCCCTGAAAGAGTTGACGAACAATATCAACAATATCGATGCCCATTTTCTTAAAAATTTGACGTTTTTGCCGGCACTATTTTTTCGCCGGCTGATCTCCCTTGGAGAAGAGGCTGAGCGCGAGATAAATCAATTTGATGACTACTGCGATGAGAAGCGTCACCGCCGCCGCAATCAAGATTATCCACGGAAGGAAATCCATGGCGACGCCGAGCATTTGCTGCGTATCTGCAAGGAAGATTTTGGACATAAAACAAGCACAAAACGTTTGCGGCAGAAGACCGTGCGGCTCAAGAAATCGTCGCGAGGACCTGACCTTCTTCGACGCCGTCGCCGACAGCGACCGCTATTGACGAAATTTTCCCCGTGCAATTTGCAAAGATGTAGGTGTTCATCTTCATAGCTTCGAGGACGAGAATTTGGTCGCCCTCTTTGACGGAATCGCCGACTTTGACGGCGATGGAAACGATTTTGCCGGCGAGAGGCGCGGGGACGGGTGTTCCGGCTGCGGGAGCGGCGGCGGGTTTTGTCGCGGGCGCAGGCGCAACAGGCGCGGGCGCGGGAGCGACCGGAGCCGGTGCAACGGGTGCCGGAGCGGGCATTGACGCCTGCGCGGGTGCTGTTGCGGCGGGCGCAGACGCTTCGCCTTCGATTTCGACGAGAACCTCGTAAACTTTCCCGTCAACGGTGACTTTAAGATTTTTCATAGTGTTTGTTCGTTTTCCAAAATTTATCGGGAAACCAAAAGGATTGGAGATTCAAACGGCTCAACGGAACGCACTCACGTCGTGAGATGAATAGACCTGGCGGCGGCCTTCCATGGACCACTCTGTCATGAGCCTTTCGACGTTGGCGGCAGGATTTTGCGGAACTTCGGGAGCCGGTGCGGGCGCGGGGCGAACTCCGAGCAAAGTGTATTTTTTCCCGCGCAACACGACGGCGACGGCAGCCGAGATCACGGCGAGCGTTTCCATCGGAATATTTTTGTAAGTCGGCGCGACGGCGGGAGCTGCGGGAGCAACCGGCGCGGCGACAGGCGCGGGCGTCGGAGAAGCTTTTTTGAACGACGACATGTGCTCCGGCCTTGGCGGAAACGCAGCGAGAATTCCGCGCCCGATTGCAGCGACCAAAACCACCAATACCACGGTTGCGAGCGCCACCCAGCCGATCGTCCCCCAATTTAAACTTCCGATAATCGAAATCGTTGCCATAGTAAAAAAGTTTAGCGGCGAGATTACAGTTTCGAGTTCAAATCGTCAACGTGCGATTTCGCGCCGAGATGTAGTTCCTGACTACATCACACCAGACGCGGGGCGAATTTTTTCCCGCTTGCATTCGCGCAAACTTGCCGCGAGCGCAAGGGCGAAAAACGCGCCGCCCGCGAGGACGAGCCAGTCACCGTGAAGCGCGTAAAAAGTCGGCTCCGCGTCGCGCTTCCCGTAAACGTCGAAACGGCGCACCCCGCGAAAATAGATGGAGCCGCGCGCGTCTGCCATTTCATAGATTTGCCCGATCGGGGAAATCACGCCGCTCCAGCCCGCATTCCCGCAACGAATCACGGGCACGCCGAGCGAAACCGCCTGCATGACGGAGTGCGCCATGTGCTGATATGCGCCGGATCCTTCGCCGTACCACGCGTCGTTTGTCACGACGGCAATAGTGTCCGCACCGGCGTTGACGACCGCCCTGCCCAACTCCGGAAAAACGTCCTCGTAGCACACGAGAACGCCGAGTTTCAAAACGGAATTTTTGCGCGAGCGCACGCAGAGCGGCTCAAACGATGTCCCGCGCAGGCAATCTGTCGCCACCGGCACCACTTTTCGCAGCGGCAAAATGTCTGCCAACGGCACGTATTCTCCGAACGGCACGAGATGTCGCTTGGCGGCAAAATTTTCGCCAAGCCCGAATTTTGGATCTATCACGTGCACGGAATTGTAGTATCCGTCGGGGTTTGCCGGCGTTTTCGCGGCATAAATCGCGCCTGCAACAATCGGCGTTTTCGCAGCCCGCGACAAACCTGCCAGAAATTCCTCGTAGCCGTTCTCTTTGTCGCCGAGCTGCAAAACCGGCATCGCAGCCTCGGGCCAGAGAATGAAGTCGAGGCTGCGTTCGCGCGAGCGCTCCGCATTGTTGCCGACACGATTTTTGTCGCGGGAAAATGCGTTTTCGGCGAGAGCGGATTTTGCCTGCAACAATGTCATTTGCGGCTTGTCGTCGCCGAGAAGCGGAGCGGCGAGCGTGAGCGTTTTCAAGACGTCGAGATTCTCGGAAAACCGCGTCTTGTCCCACTTTTCCATGGGATCGAAATTTGTCTGCACCGCCGCGAACGAGAATTTTTTCTCAGCCTCGTTTTCGTAGTTAAAACATGAATACGCAAACATCACGATCGAGACGAAAATCGGCGCGAGCGCGATGTAAAATTCGGGGCAAAACGAGCGGAAAAATTTCGGTAGCGGCGCGGCGCAAACCGAGATGGGATCGGCGGAAGATGCACGCGCGCATGGGCGGCGCATTTCGACAAATTGCTTCCAAATGTATCGCGCCACAGCGAGATTGAAAAACACGACCATCGCGCTCGCGGCAGGCGTGCCGGCGAATTTGCAGAGCGAGAGCACTGCGGGGAAATTCCACTGCGTCGCGCCGAGCGGCATCCACGGAAAGCCCGTTAAAAACCAGGTCAAAACCCATTCGAGGACGATCCAGAGCCCGCTCAGCCCGAGCATGCACAGGACGCGAAACCCGACGGAACGCTCTCGCGTGCAAAGCGGAAAAATTTTGCGAAGCGCGACAAACCACGCGAACGGGAACGCAGTGTAAATCACCGGCAAAAGGAAAACGGCAATCCAGCCGAGCGGCGGATAAAGCCGGCTGAGCCAAATCAAAATCAGCACGCCGGAGAGGTAGCAAAATGCCCAAGTCGCGGGAAGCCAGCGCTTCCATGCAGGGCGCTTCAGCGACCAAACCGCGAGCGGCACGCAAAAAAACCACGCGAAACCCGAAAAGCTGAATCGCGGCATCGACAGCACAAACAGCGCAATCGACGCCAGCACGAGCGCGGGGACGCCAAGTTTTTGCAGAATTTTTCTCCCCGACAGCATCGTCTTCCCGTCAGCGCGAGCTCTTCCCGGGCTTGCCGTATGCGAGAACGCGCTTACCGTCCCAGCCGACGGCCTCAACGCGCGTCGCGCCCGCCGGATACAACACGCGCGTCGCAGAATTGTCGTTAAACCCGAGCCCGCTCATCGAGATCCGGACGAGTTTTTCGTCGGCATAAGTCTCGAACGCGACGACGTTTTTCCATTTTTTGTGCGAGACGGTGAGCGAGCCGTCCGCATTCTTTTCTATGCCCGCGCCCTTTGAGCCTTTGATGGGGAGCTTGTCTTTGTAAACCTCGTAGTTGTTTGCGCTGATGTAGTAAATCACAGGGCTTTCCGGTGCGGGAAATTTGTCGCCAAACGCCTTCAATTTTTTGCAATCGCTCTCGGTGATTTTCAGCCGGCCGCGCGTGTAGTCGTCCAATTCTTTGTCAATGGGCTTCAGCATCCCGATGGTCTCGAAAAACGGCATGAGATTTTGCTTCGTGACCTCGCACACGTTTTTCATAAATTCGCATTGCATCGCGCCATTGTCGTCGCCACCGTCTTTTGCCTTGGGCACGCTCGCCTTGCGCGCGCGCTCAAATATCTGCGGGTAAAAATCCGCCGGCCCACGCCCTGCCACAGAAAAATAAAGTTGCAATTGCCACAGTGGCGCGACTTTCACGAAGTGGTCGCCGCCGTCTTCGTAGCCGCTCATCTTGTCAGGTCCCTTTTGGCAGAGCCATTGCTCGCCATAAACTATCGCGGAGTTCAGGTAGGAATTGAATCTCCCGCCGATAAAAGTCCCGTCGTTGTCGCGATTGACGGTGACTTCGTGCTCGAGGCGCATGTAGCTCGGGTTGAGTTTGAAATTCGCCGCGCAAGAGAAAATGTTGTTCGTGACTTCCGCGAGGCAGACCCATTTCAGGTTTGGGCGCGTCTGGTTTACGTGACCGAACTCGTGCGCGATTCCCCACGAGCTTCCGCGCATTTTTGCGGGATCGGCGATCTCGCCCATCGTGTTGTCGTTGAATGCCGCGCCCATGCCGTCGGCGTGCATGAATCCCGTCCACATCGTGCGTCCGTGCATGTGGTTTGGTCTGCGGCGGCCGGCAGCGGTGAGCCCCATGATGTCTTCCTGCTGAATGCGAATTATTTCGTTGTAGGTGTCTATCATTTCGCGCCCGTTTTTCGGGTTCACCTTCTGCATTGTCTTTGCGCAGAAAACGAGTTGCACGCGGTCGCCCATTATGTCGATACAATCGCCCTTCGCGTCGGCGAGCATCTTTTCCCAATCGGCATTTGTGTAGCTTTTTGAGGTGAAAACGCCGTTCGGGTGGCCCGTCGCGACATTCACCCGAATCGCAGGCTGCGACAAATCCTCCGAGTAATAATTCAAATACGCCAAGCCCGCGTTATCGGCGGTGAAGACGTTGACGCCTTCTTGCAGGTCATACGTGTGATTGTTGCCGTAGCCCTCTTTGTCGAAGCAATGGATTTTCAGCGAAATTTTTTCCTTTTTCGGGATTGAGCCGACGAACACGACGACCGTCTCGCCGGATTCAAAATAAACGCCCGTCGGATTCTCAAAGCGGCTGTATGGCGAGGTTTTCAGCTCGGCGGCGAGCATATCCACGGGGTAATACGGACGATATTTCCTGACGCGGCGCGCAATCTTCGTCTCATATTTCTTGGCGAGCATCGCCTCCGCCATTTTTTTCAAAATCGGGTTCTTCATCGCGGCGACACGGGTTGGCGTCGTCCCTTTTTTCAACTTCGCACAAAGCTTCGGATCTTCGAAGACGCTCATGTCCGCACGTTGAAAATCGGAAGCCTTGATCTCGGCAGCAAACACCTTCGGCAAAGCGGCGAAAACGAAGAGCAAAACAGCGAAGAGAAAAATCCTTCTCGTCATAACTCACAACTTAAAAATTTTTCGATTTTTTGGCAAAAAAAATCCTGTGATTTCACCAGCAAATCTTGGCAAACAAAGCCGAAACAACGCTCTCCGGCATCCTTGTCGCCGAAGAGCTTTTTGCTTTGAGAAAATCTGCGCCGTTGCCGTTATTGGCGGCGCGAGATGAACAGTTGGACGAAATACCAGAACATCGTCGCGATACCGGAGAAAATCAGGAGCGCGGCGGCAACATGTTGGTCAGGTCTCAGCCTTTCTTTCACAATCCAGGTGTACCAAAGAATTGCCGCCGCCATCAAGGCGATGAGCGCGACGATCAGCCATGTGCCGGGATTTATTCCCGCGAGCCAAAACACGACAATTGCGCCCAATGCGACAAAGATTCCGATGTTCACGAATGCACGCAAAAAGGAAAAGTCGGTGCGCGTCATAAAGACCGTGAGCGTCAACCCTAACGCGAGCAACAATGTTGCTGCCGCCGCCGGCAAGACGATTTCGTTCACCGTGACTTCTGCGCCAAAAATCTTGAGGCACACGTTCAGAACCGGCGTGAAAATCACGGCTTCGAGAACAGCGTAGAGCCCGAGCCCCGATAATTGCGTCCCGGCAGAGGCTCCGGTGAATGCGAGGCGGTTTGCGAAAGCCGAAATTCCCCAAAATGCAGCAATGACGATGAGCCAGCCAAACATTCCGTTCCCGAAGAAAAGGCTCGTGAGAACATCTGCAATCGGCGACGCGAGCAACGCGGCGAGAACAACGCCGAATGCGACGCACGACAATGCGACCAAGCCGTATGTGCGCCGGTAAAAAGCCGCCCGAGCATAGGGCGCGGCAGCCGCGACTGTGAATGGATTTGTGTAACTATTCATAGCAATTTGACGCTTGCAAAAAGTGTGCCGAGACGCAAGCAGTTTGCAAAATTCGGGGCAGATTGTGGTGGCAACAAAGCCGCGTCACTTCACCTGTGTCAGGCTTTCCGGCGGCAACCCCGAAGCGTTTTTTATCCCGCGCCACAAAATGAAAAGTGCCGCGCAGGAAAAAATCATGCACGGCACAACGATGACCGGCCACGACAATGCGAACATTTTCGCCAACTCCGCGTTGAACGCGTCAAAGTCTTCCGCCGGCTCGGTGACGACAATCCACCTCGCGAGAAAAAAATTCAAAACTGCGCTAACCGAAAACGACGCGACCAAGATCCACGTGCTGATCCGGAGCGTGCGCGCGAGCATGGCCTCTGTCCCGCGCGAGCGGCACGCAGCCTCGATTGTGGCGACATCAAAAATTTTGTCGCTGAACAAAATCTTGTTCCCAATGCGGCGGGAAACGGCGAGCGCAACGGCGATGAGCGCGGGGATCGTCGCGTCTTTCACCGCGACCCAAAACGGCGAAAGCTGCATTAGCCCAATGCTGCCGGTCAGCAACGTCCCCGCGAATCCGAGAATCGAAATAAAATTGACTTCGCGCCGCCGCCAAAAATCTATGGCGAAATACACCACGGGAAACGCGAGCGCGACGACGAAGCAAACTGTGGGCGGGACGGAGGGAAACACCTTTGTGCCTTTCCCGAGAACGAGCACGGGAATGACGATGTTCATCAAAATGTTGAAAAGGAGATTTTCTCTTTTTTTGTTCATATCACTGCGTAAGAGCCGCAAAATCGCGCGACAAACGCCTCTCGCGAAACTTCAAAAAAAGCCGATCCCGAAAACGGAATCGGCTTTTGAAAAGGAAGTTTTGCCGCGCCTTAGTCGAGAACCGGCGAGTTCACCCAAATGTGGGTGTTGACGTCAACGCCCTCGATGTTGACCGTGCCGGTCGGCACTGCATCGCCGGATTGTGTCCCGGAAACCGACGTCGTAGTCGTAGAGGGTGTTCCGGCGAGTTCATTCGCAGCGGCGACTTCGGCAGGCGAAGCAGCGCGCGAGGAAATTCCGGTGCTGTCGGCAGAAGACGTAACCGCCTGCCCCGCGCCGATAACCGCAACGCTACCGTCAGCAGTGTTGGTCACGGAGACCGAGCCTTCGGTCGCAACAACCGTAGTTGTGCCGTCAGCGACAGAAACGCAGACCGTGCCTGAGCGACCGGTGACCTCTGTGGTCGCGGTCTGAATCGTGAGGCTCGACCCGCGAGCGAGATCCATCGAGGCAGAGACATTGCCGGAGGCGACCTTGAGAACCGTGCGCGTCACACCGTTTTGGTCGGTGAAAGAAACAAACGTGACCTCGGAATTTTCGTCCAAGGAAATGATCGATCCATCGGGCAATTCGATGGTGCACTTGCTGTTTTCACCGGTTTTAACCGTCTGACCGGGCTTGACAACAGCGCCGGCAACTGTGAGTTGCCCGTCGAGCTCGACATCGTCACCAGAAACGGAATTTATCACGATCTCGGCAGCATTTGCGATCGCAGCGCAGAGAATCAACGCAAGAAGTGAGAACAATTTCGCAATTTTCGTCATAATGTGTACCTAAGTTGAGTTTCTGAAATAATCTTATTGTCGCCGCACAAGTGCAACACTTTTTTTCAAATTATTTATTTCTTGTATGGCGGGCAAAGTCTTTCAACGGGAACGCGGCGCAAAACCGCCATTTTCGGCACGCCGGATTCGTCCGTCCCCGCAACGCTTCCCTGAATCAGCGGGAGCGCATACCTGACGAACTGATAGCCAATCGTCATTCCGCCCTCGCCTACCCAGCTCTCGGGAAATTTCTTGACGCCGTTCGCAATCTCCGACAACGGCGCGAGCCCGGGCGAAACGCCGTAGCGATCCTTTTCCTCGCGCACGAGAATGACCATCTTCCCGCTCTCGCCGGCGACGGCGGCTTTGACGGCTGCCACGCCCGCCATAAACGATTCGTCGGAATCCGTCTTCGACGCGCAGTGCGTCGCGGTGCGCTGAATGTGACCCGGGCGGCAGGTGCGCGTTTTCACGCCGGAGAACGATTCCTCTACAACGTTTTTCAAATACTCGCAAACGCCGCCGAGCCTCGGGTGCCCGAACGCGTCGAGCGCCGCAGTGTTGGCGCCGAGGTAATTTCCCGCCTCGTCAACAATTCCCTCCGCCGCGACAACGACGCAGTGTTTCTGCACGGAAAGCACATCTTTCACGGCATTGACAAATGCGTCGCGCCTGAACGGCACCTCGGGAATCAAAACGATATGCGGCGCGTCTTCCGCATTCCCGCGACGTTTCGCGAGGCTCGCGCCTGCGGCAATCCAGCCGGCGCTGCGCCCCATCACTTCGATGATCGTCACGAGGTCGTTGCGCCCGAGCGAGGCGCAGTCGCATGCGAGTTCCCGCACCGTTGTCGCGATATACTTTATCGTCGAGCCATAGCCCGGGCAGTGGTCCGTGAGCACGAGGTCGTTGTCGATCGTCTTCGGCACGCCAATTACGCGGACTTCGTAGCCGTTTTGCGCGCAATATTCCGCGATTGCGTTCGACGAATCCTGCGAATCGTTGCCGCCGATGTAGTGAAAATACCTGATGTTGTGCGCCTTGAAAACTTCGAGAATGCGCGCGAGATCCTGCTCGCTTTTCAGCTTGTAGCGGCAAGAGCCGAGCGCAGCGCCGGGCGTGCTCGAAAGCAGGCGCACGGTCTGCTGCGATTCTGCCGCCAGATCGATGAAATCCTCGTTCAAGATTCCCTCTACGCCGTTTATCGCGCCGTAGATTTCCTCGATGTTGTCCTCGAATTGGAGCGCCGCAGAGAGCACTCCCGCGAGACCGGCATTTATGACAGGCGTCGGCCCGCCACTTTGCGCGACCAACAAATTTCCGCTTAGAGATTTCATGATGATTTGTGTTTTCTTGGGGTTTCGGAGAACGCGCTCAGCCGTCGATTTTTTCAGAGAGGTAGGCGACGAGTTCGTCCTCGGTTATGCGTATTTGCTGCAACGAGTCTCGGTCGCGCAGCGTCACTTTGCCGTCTTTTTCCAAGGTATCGAAATCGACGGTGATGCCAAACGGCGTCCCGATTTCGTCTTGGCGGCGATAGCGGCGCCCGATCGCTCCGGCAGCGTCGTAGAAGACGTTCCAGCGGCGTTTCAGGCGCCTGTAAAGATTTTCTGCGCGCTCGACGAGTTCCGGCTTGTTTTTCACGAGCGGGAAAACGGCGGCTTTATACGGCGCAAGGCGCGGGTGAAGCCGCAGAACGACGCGCTTTTCGCCTTCCACTTCCTCTTCCGCATATGCGGCGGTGAGAACGGCGAGCACGATTCTGTCAACGCCAAACGAAGGCTCGATGACGTGCGGGATGTACTTCCTGTCGTCCTTGTTCGGCTCGCGGTCGTCAAAATATTCCATCGACTTGCCGGAGACAGTTTGGTGCTGCGTCAAGTCAAAATTTCCGCGCGCCGCAATTCCCTGCAATTCCTGCACGCCAAACGGATACTCGAACATGATGTCCGTCGTGCCCTTAGAGTAGTGCGCAAGCTTTTCTTTCGGGTGTTGATAAAGGGAAAGTCGCGACTTCGGAATGCCGATTCCGTCGAACCAATTCATGCAATACTCGATCCACTCCTGATGGATTTTTTTCCAATCCGCCTTGGGCGAAATGAAATATTCGATCTCCATTTGCTCAAACTCGCGAGAGCGGAAAATGAAGTTGCGCGGATTGATTTCGTTGCGAAATGCCTTGCCGATTTGCGCGATGCCAAACGGAATTTTCACGCGCCCCGTATCGATGATGTTTTTGTAATTTATGAAAATTCCCTGCGCGGTCTCAGGTCGCAAATAGGCAATCGCCGTCTCGTCGCGCAACGCTCCGACATAGGTCTGGAACATCATGTTAAACGCGCGCGGCGGCGTGAGCGACCCGGGCTTCCCCGTCGCGGGAGACGGGATCAGCGCGTATTCGTCGGGTTTCGCCTCCGTGTAATCTTTGAGCACAATCGGCGCGAGTTCGCCCTGCTTCGCGAGACGCCGCTTCAAATCGCGCGCCGCCTCCTCCGCCTTTTCCTGCATGTCGCCATCTTCGAGAACCGAGACGTAGCCGATTTTCTCGCCGGCAACAACCACAGGAGCAAAGAAGAGCTGGTCCGCGCGATAACGCATTTTCGATTCGCGGCAATCGACGAGCGGATCTGTGAAATTATCGACGTGACCCGACGCCTTCCACGTCATCGGGTGATGAATTATCGTGGAATCCAAGCCGACAATGTCGTCGCGGCGATGAACCATATCCTGCCACCAAGCCTTCTTGATGTTGTTCTTGAGCTCTACGCCGAGCGGCCCGTAGTCGAAAAACCCGTTGTACCCGCCGTAAATTTCCGACGACGGGAAAATGAACCCGCGCCGCTTGCACAGGTTCACGATATCGTCCATCAAAGTTTCCTTGTCGTTCATGATCAAAATTTTGCCGATCTCCCAAAATGAAGATTGACGGAAAGTCTAAATCGCTCCCCGTGGAAAGACAAGAGCGACAACAATGCCGCCACCAACCCGCCACTGACCCACCAACTCCAACCCAACTGCGAGCGTGGCTTGGGTTAGTGGTGAGAGCAAAGATCTGAGTTAGTGGCAGGATTCGGGTTGGTGGTAAGGATCCGGGTTGGTGGTAAGGATCCGGGTTGGTGGTAAGGATCCGGGTTGGTGGTAAGGA
>JAJPZB010000021.1 GCA_021204635.1 Opitutia bacterium
CAACCGCCACCACCAACCCCTCCGAAAAAACCTCACCACCAACCCAAATCTCACCACCAACCCATGCCGCTGCGCCGAAAAAAGGCGTTGCCGCAGAATTTCTTCCACGGCAACGCCGGTTTCACAACAATGCTGATTGTTGCAATCGTGGTGGCTTATTTCTTGTCGTCGTCAACGACTTCAAAGTCTGCATCGACAGCGCCGTCGCCCGGCTTTTTGCCGGAGGAACTTCCTGCCGCGCCCGCGTTAGATTGTGGCGGAGGAGGAGGTGGCGGCGTGCCCGCACCGGCTTGCTGAGCCTGCTGCGCGTATTGCTGCGCGGCTTGGAGCAGCGTCTCGATCTTGGAAATTTGCGCGTTGATCGTTTCGAGCGTCGCGGACTTGTCTTCGACGATTTTCTTGCCGTCGGCGACAAGCGTCTCGATCTCGGATTTTTGCGCGGCGGGAATCTTGTCGCCGGCTTCTTTCACCTGTTTTTCGATTTGGAAAACCATGGCATCGAGTTTGTTGCGAGCCTCTGCGGTCTCGCGCAAAACCTTGTCCTCGGCGGCGTGCATTTCCGCTTCTTTGCGAAGTTTTTCGACCTCGTCCTTGCTCAGACCCGAAGAGCCGGTGATGGAAATCTGCTGGCTCTTGCCGGTGCCTTTGTCAATCGCGGAAACGTGCAAAATTCCGTTCGCGTCGATATCGAAAGTGACCTCGATTTGCGGAGTTCCGCGCGGCGCGGGATTGATTCCGTCGAGGCGGAATAGCCCGAGCTGCTTGTTGTCCTTCGCCATCGGGCGCTCGCCCTGCAAGACGCGCACGTCAACGGCGGTTTGGTTGTCCGCGTATGTCGAGAAAATTTGCGATTTTTTCGACGGAATCGTCGTGTTGCGCTCGATCATCGGCGTGGAAACTCCGCCGGCTGTCTCGATCGAAAGCGTAAGCGGCGTGACGTCGAGCAAGAGCACGTCGCGAACATCGCCCTTCAAGACGCCGCCCTGAATCGAAGCGCCGATCGCGACGACTTCGTCCGGGTTCACGCCCTTGTGCGGCTCTTTGCCGGCGAGCTCGTGCGCGATTTCGACGACCTTCGGCATGCGCGTCATTCCCCCGACGAGGACGAGTTCGTTCACGTCCTTCATCGTGAGTTCCGCGTCTTTCATGCATTTTTTAAACGGCACGCGCGTGCGTTCGAGCAGGTCGTCGCAGATTTGTTCGAGCTTTGCCCGCGTCAGCTGGACGTTCATGTGCTTCGGTCCCGTCGCGTCCGCCGTGATGAACGGCAGATTTATGTCGGTGGAATTTGTGGAAGAAAGCGCGATTTTTGCTTTTTCCGCCTCTTCTTTCAGGCGTTGAAGCGCGATCGGGTCTTTGCGCAAATCGATTCCGTTCTCGACCTTGAATCCGTCAACGAGCCACGAAATTATGCGCTCATCAAAGTTGTCGCCGCCGAGTTTGGTGTCGCCGTTTGTCGCCTTGACTTCAAAAACGCCGTCGCCGATTTCGAGAATCGAGACGTCGAATGTTCCGCCGCCGAGGTCGTAAACCGCGATTTTTTCGTCGGATTTTTTGTCAAGCCCGTATGCGAGCGAGGCAGCAGTCGGCTCGTTGATGATTCGGAGCACTTCCAAGCCCGCGATCGTTCCGGCGTCTTTCGTCGCCTGGCGTTGCGCGTCGTTGAAATATGCGGGAACAGTGATGACCGCCTGCGTGATTTTTTCGCCGAGATACGCCTCGGCGTCGGCCTTCAATTTTGCCAAAACCATGGCGGAAATTTGCTCCGGCGCGAAGGTTTCAATTTTGCCGTTGACTTCCGCCTGAATTGCTGCATCGCCGTTTTTGCCTTCAACTACGGTGAACGGGAAGGATTTTATTTCCTCGCGAACTTCGCTGAATTTGCGCCCGATGAGGCGCTTTGCCGAGAAAATCGTGTTTTTCGGATTCGTGACCGCCTGACGCTTTGCCGCCTGCCCAACGAGGCGCTCGCCATTCTTAGTGAACGCCACGATTGACGGCGTTGTGCGCGCGCCTTCGCTGTTCGGGACGACGACCGGCTCGCCGCCTTCCATGACAGCCATGCACGAATTCGTCGTGCCCAAGTCTATTCCAAGAATTTTACTCATAGTGCCTCTGATTTTTGCAAGCAGCGTGCCAAGCCCGCATGTCCCAATTGTCACATTTTGATTTTGCCTCGCTCGCGCCTTCACGCAGAAAATTTGCAACATGAAGCCTGCGGCAAAGATTTCCGGCGTCGTGCTCGCAATCGTGGCGATTTGCGCGATTGTCGCGCTCGCCTTTGCAGGAGGGGAAAAGCAGCCGGAGCGCGGGAATTTTTTGCCGGCGACAACGAAGTTTTTGCTACGCATTGGCAGAGAAAAAAAAGTTTCGGCGAGAATTGCCTTGACAGACCTCGAACGCTCTCGCGGGCTCATGAACTGCGCCGCGCTCGGCGACAACGAGGGGATGCTCTTCGTTTATCGCAGCGACGAACCTCGGGCGTTTTGGATGAAAAATGTTCCGATAAATCTCTCGATCGGATTTTTTGACGCGGCGGGAAAACTTCTCGAGACGCACGAAATGCGCGCCGGCGCCACCACAAACACGTATTCCCGCGCCGACAACATTCGCTATTGCCTCGAAATGAACGCCGGCTGGTTTGAAAAAAACGGACTTTCTGAGAACGGCAGGGTCTGTGGCGAAGTATTCATGAATTTGCGCGACGTGGGAGTCGCGATGCGGGCGCGCGGATTCTCGCTCCCCGAGGAATAACGCGGGTTGGTGGCGGGGACGGGGTTGGTGGTGAGACTTGGGGCGGTGGTGAAGGGGCGTGTGCGTGGAACGGTCGCCTGACTTTGCTCCCGCCACCAACCTAAGTCTCACCACCAACCCCTCCGAAAAAGCTCCACCACAAACTCACCTCGCGCATGCAATGCGCGATTCTCCCGCTAAGTTAGCGGGAGGGGACCACGT
>JAJPZB010000125.1 GCA_021204635.1 Opitutia bacterium
ATCCCCCCGTGGTTTGGTGGTGGGGTTTTTTTTTAAATTCACAGGGGGTGTTTTTTTGGGGGGAAAAAATTTTCCCCCCCCCCCCCCCGCGAACTTAGCGGGAGAGTTTGCGCATTGCATGCGTAAGATTGCCGACACCACAGACTTCCGTTTACCACCAACCCAAAATTCCACCACTGACCCGCTCGGTGGTGGGGGCGTGTTTAGAGGACGGGGCAACCGAGGGCAGAGGCGAGTGCGGCGAGTAGGTCGCGCTCGGTTTCGCTCGTTTTGCCGTCGGAGAGAGTGATTTTTTTGCAGGTCCGCAGGAATTGTTCTTTTGTCAGGATTGGGGCGGCTTTCAAGGCGTCGAATGCGGCGTCGAGGGTGGGGATTGTCAGTTCGGAATCGGGTAAAACGGGGAGATTTTGTGGGAACACGTTTTGTTCCAAGAGGGCGTTGTAGAGTTGGTTTTTCCACTCGGATTTCATGCTCCAATTTTGCCGCAGAAATTCGTTCAGAATGATGTTTGCGTGTTGCGCGAGCGTGCGCTTTGCGTCTGTTTTGGTGGTGCCGGAGGTTGGGATTGTTGCCGCGAACAAAACGCCTTCGACCGTGCGGAGCAGGCAAAATTCAAATAGCGAGATTCTGTCGTCTGCGTTAGCGAGTTGTCTCAGTGTGTTGCGAAATTCTTTTCGTTCGCGCAACTTCATTTCCCGCAGAGCCGGCGCGGCGAGGAGCACGGCGTCGATTCGGTTTTCTCGCGGGAGCGCGGAGATTTGCTCCCAATTTTTTTCCAAGAGGCGGAAAGTGGTTTGGTTTTCTTTTTCGAGAAGCATGCGCGCCTGCTCATCGTGGTCGGCGGGAGTGTCCGCCATCAAGATCATGAAGATTAGGGCACGCGCGCCGTTTGTTGTTTGCGCCAAGTGGCGGACGATGTCGTCGGTCGGCATGCGGTCCGCCACAAACCCGGCGGTGGCGGCGCTTTTGCCTTTTCGCGGGTTCGTGGCTTTCTCGTTCACCAAGTTGTTTTTCAGTGGCGGGAGGAATTTTCCGTCCCAGTTTGGATTGAGCAGGCGGATTCGTTTTTCGAGCGGCGGGTGTGTTGCAAATATCGAGTTGAAGCCGCTTGCGAAAAAGAAGTGCGCGTACTCTGTTGCTTTTGGTGAGCGCAACTCGCTGCCGCAAGTGTCGCCACCTATGCGCGATAGTGCGTTTGCGAGGGCGAGCGGGTTGCGCGTGAATTGTGTTGACGATGCGTCGGCGAGATGTTCGCGGTTGCGGGAAATAGCGGCTTGTACGATTTTCCCAAAAAATTGTGAGCACATTCCGACGACGTAAAGCACGAGGCCGATGGCGATGATAAGTATCCCCACGCCGCCTTTTTTGTCGCCGGAACTTCTCGCAACTCTGTTGTCAACCAAAAATGCGAAGCGCATGAGGATTGAGCCGAGCAGGGAAATCGCGAGAAGCCCGAAAATCCAGCCGAGAAGCCTGACGTTCAGGCGCATGTCGCCGTTGAGAATATGCGAAAATTCGTGGCCGACGACGCCCTGCAATTCGTCGCGCGAGAGCTTTTCCAATGCGCCTGCGGAGACGGCAATTGCCGCGGCTTCCTGGCGCGTGCCCGCCGCGAACGCGTTTATGCACGCCTCATTGTAGAGCACGTAAACGTCGGGCACGGGAACGCCCGAGGCGATGGACATTTCCTGCACGACGTTGAGCAACCGGCGTTCGGCAGGGTCGGTCGTGTCTGCGGAAACCTTCGTGCCGCCGAGGTCTTTGGCGATTTCCCCGCCGCCTTCGCCGGAGAGTTGCATTTGCTTGAAAAAGCTTACTCCGCCGATAAAAAGAAGCGTCCCCGCGAGCACGCCGACGATGTAGTGGATGTCTCTGACATCTTCGCCGGTGTTTTCTCCAACGGCGAAAATAATGAGATAGATAACTGCCGCAGTCGCGAGAACGCCGAGCGCGAACCACAAAACGAGCAGCTTTGTGGCGCGGCGCGCGGCGGCCTGCCTGCCGAAAAAGTCGGTCTGCGCGGTCATGCCCGTGTGATTACCAGCCGACGGAATCTCGCTGCCCCTGCTTGGTTATGACTTTTTCGCCCATCCAAACGATGTTTCGCGTTCTCGTGCCGACGAGGCGCATTTTAAACACGTAGCTGACTTGCCGCGTGGATTTTTCGCGCGCCGTGATTTCCGAGATCGTGCCAATGAGCGTCATGTCGGGGATGACCGTTTCAGTTTCGCCGAGTGCGGCGACATCTTCCGCGACGGAATCGTTTTTGCGATCTACGCTCATCGACATGGAGACTGTCGCCTTGCGCGATTTCAAAATCATTTCCTGAACCTTGTCAGTGAGCAGCGCGGTGTCGAAATTGTTCGACGTGTCATTCATGACCCGTGAGAGCGCGATGACCGGTTTTTTGCCGGTTTCCGCGAAGGCGTCTTCCATCAGCATGTCTTTGACGAGGGCCTCGGCAGCCATGGCGAAGTCTTGCACGTTGACTTTTTCCAAGGAGACGACGGTTTCGGGGCTGCCGGAATCGACGTAGCGCGCGGGTTGTGGTTGGCGCGAGGCGCAGCCAGCGACGGCGAGAGAGGCGGCGGCTGCGATGACTGCGAAAATTTTGGATTTTTTTGTCATGAGAATTTCCTGTTTCTTCGGGGTTGTGAGGGGAAAGTTATTATTCGCGGCGAATTAGCGAAAGCCGAAAATCTTTCGCGCGATCGTTGGGGGCGACATCTGTGAGCGATTCGACTTTTCCCGGCGGAATGACGAGCGGATTCCAGACCTCCGGCATCTCGATTTTCATGCCGTCTTCGTCAAACCACTCGAAAAGATAGAACACGCGCCCGACGTAGCTCGTGCTGTTCATCAGCTCGACTTGGATTTTCAGCGTCCCTGCCGGCGTGGTGCCTGTGCGGATTTCGATGGGGTCTGCGATGTTGGCAGTGCCGGAATCCGTGTAGATTCGCTTGTCGGAGACGAGTTTCTTTTTCGCACCCGCGTTGGCGTTTTCCACGGTGTTCACCGATGGCGTCGAGTAGCACGCCGTGATGGCGAGGGCAATTGCGGCGCCGGCGACGCACAGCGCAACGCTTTTCCATGTTGCGCAAAGATTTTTTTTGAAATGTGAGGTCATGATTTTTCTTTCCGTCCTGTATCGTTATTGTAGTTATTTTTTAAGTACGAAAGTTTTTACGATTGGCCATTGCGCGGGGGAAACGGATTTCACGAAAACGACGGTTGTCGCGCCGGCGGGCACAGTTGCCGCAACGCTGCGATAGCCGACGGCGATGTTCACTCTGCGGTCTTCCGGAGTTTTCATGCGCACGATGGAGTAATTTTCCGGCAGCGTTTGCCAGATTCGCGTGTCTGCATCCGAGGTCGCGAGAGTGAAGGCGCTCGTCCCGATCATCGTGCCGATGGCGATTAGCGCGGAACCGGCGTCTCCCCGCGAATTTGCGTATGCGCTTGTCGCGACGTTTGCGGCAGCTGATGCGGCGGATTTGACGAATGCCGTTACGAGTGTCCGCTTCAAGATGCTCGGATAAGAATTTTCAAAGTCGGTTTTCACGACGCTTCGCATGTCGCAAACTGTTTGCGCGGGAACGCCGTTTGCCGACATCGGTGGGAGCCCGCCGCGCGAAAATCCGCCGAGTCTCGGGAGCGAGATTGCGATGGGGACAACGGTTATTCGCCCGTATCCCGTCGGCACCGGAATCAGCAGATCTATGTTGGTTTTCCAGAGGGTTGGCGCTACGCCGTATTCAAAAATTACATACGTTATTTCACCGGAGTTTGCGGCAGGATCCTCCGCCGCGAGCGATTTCAAATCTTCCCGCACGAAAGAATTTCGCGGAATCATTTGCGAGACGCGCTCGAGAGATTTTTTTGCGCGCTCAAAATCGCCGTCGGTTATTCCGGCGTGCATGAAATAAATTCCGTGGAGCCATGTCGTGAATGGGTTCACGTAGTCGGCGTAAACTGCGACGGAATTTGCCTCCGTGTTTGCCGCGCGCTCGTTCTCCAATGCTTCGGAAATTTTCGGGTTTGATTTGAGTTTTTCGACGTCAACTGAATTTTTTTCTGCGGCTCCCTGCGCCACGGCGATCTCGCGCGCGTGGTTTGCGAGTGCGTCGCTTTGCGCCTGAAATGCGGCGTTCAGGGCAGGGCGAGCCTCTTCCGTTTGCCCGTTTTCCAAAAAATTGAGAGCGCGGTAGGTTTGGAGCATTATGCGGTCCGAGCCTTTTCCGCGATATGGCAGGGCGTTGAGATTTGTCACGCCGGCGGCAATTTCTTTCGACATCAGGACGTCTGCCTGCGAATCCCAGTTGGCAATGGTATCGGCGGCGGCGTCGAAAACCCGCTGCGAGCCGGCAATGTCTCCGTTTGCGCGCAGCGTTGTCGCGAAATCGAGTTGCCAGACAAGTTTGTCGTTCTCGTCGGCGGAGGCGTTGCCCTTTTGCGCAATTTTTTCTGCGCGGTCAAAGTCCGCCCGCAACCACGACACTCGCAGGCTGTTTGCATCGTCGTGATAGCTCGAGCAACCGGCGAGAAGCGCGGCGCAGGCGAGAGCGGCGATGGCTGAGATTCGCGATAGCATGGGAATTGTCTGGGTTCGGGCATTTTCAATCTGCCTGCGGAATCACGCGAGAACAAATCGGTGCTCCCGCTCCAACCACGATTCCAAGCGACGCGAGTGGCGCACGACATCGCGAGCGTCTGCGACAACGGATTCGAGCGGAGAGCGCAAGATGGCGACGATTTCCTGAACATCGGCAGAGTTGGAATTTTTGAGCCAGTCTTCCTTCACGGGATAGCCGCCGTCGCGAGCGAGCGTCCACAAGGCTTTCAGGTAGCACGCCTCCTGATTTGGTTTTTCCGCGAGCGCGCGAAACGTGTTTGCGCAGAGCGTGTAAAGGCTTTCTGCGGAATCTACCGGAAATGCGTTTTTGGCGAGAATTGCGACGAATTTGCTCGCCACCGACAGGGCAGTATAGCTCTTTGCAATGCCGCTGTTTCTGTGTACCAAATTGTATTCCTTGGCAAAGCGCGGGTCTGATTCGCTTCCGCTTTTCGGCTTTTCGAGAAGGATTTCGGCTTCATCGAACAAATCGGGAACGACGGTGGTTTTGTTTTTCCCCGAGATTCTCACGAAGCACGAGACTGAGCCAAATTCGCGCGTCAAAATCGCCACGCGCCAGAATTTTTCTCCGTGGACGCAGCGGTCCAAAATGAAGCCGCAGTATTTGTTCGCGGGAGTTGGCATTTCCTCAAAAAAATCTTCCCCGTCGAATGGTCGGCGGGGAAGCATTGTCGCGGGATTTATTTCGCCTTCTTGTCGTTCGCCTTTTGGATTTCCGCCGTCGGAATGCTCAAAAAGCAAATGGTTTTGTCCTTGGGAACGCCTTCATAGAGCACGCCGATGCGGGATTCTTTGTCGTCGGCAAACGCGATTGACGAATAGCCGGCGGTGAGGCGCGATTCGTAGGTAAGCCCCGTCGTCCACGACTTCCCCTCGTCCTTGGAGTATTTCAGCGTCATGTTGTCTCGCACGCCGGAATTGGGATTTGAGAAATAGAGATCGCGTTTGTCGGAGGAAATGAGGAGGGCTGCTTGGCAGAGATTGCCGGGCTGGCGCAGCGCCGCGCCGTTGGATTTATTCCAGGTCTCGCCCATGTCCTTTGTCGTCGCAACAACGCGGTTCTTCGGCGAGCCTTGGCGGACGTTCAGCATGATTGAGCCGTTTTTAAGCTGGACGCATGTCGATTCCGAGCCGCCCAACGCCATTTCCTTGGACGATGTCCAGGTCTTGCCGTGGTCTTTGGAATAGACGAGAACGCCTTTCGTGCCTTTGCCTTTGTCGCCCCAGACTTGCGCCGGGAACACAAGCGTGCCGTCCTTCGTGCAAATTCCTGCGCCGGGGCCTTGGAAGACCAATCCCCAAGACGAAGTGTCGGCGTCGTTGAGGCGCTTGATTGACGGTGTGATGTTTATCGGCTTTTTGCTCCACGTTTTGCCGTCGTCGTCGGATTTTACCAAGAGCATTTGCCCGCAGTTCGACACGTCGGTCGTGCCCGTGGAACTCGAGAAAATCGGGTGGCCGGACTTTGGCGCCCAAAGACCCGAGACCCACAGTGTTCCCGTGTCGTCGTCGCTCAAAATCCCGGGGTCGCCGATGCCTCTGTCAACTTCCATGCCCTTCGACGTCATGATCACTTTCGCCGGGGTCCATGTTTTCCCACCGTCTTCGGTGCGACTGACCCCCACGTCGATTTTTGCAGGAAGGTCGCCGGCGCTGTTGTAGCGCACGTCGAAAACGGAAACCAACGAGCCTTTTTTGGAGCGGGCAATCGCCGGAATGCGGTAGAACTTGGAACCGAGGTCATCGGCTTTCGCGACGGCGTAGCCGATTCGCTGCGTGACTTTCGCGCCTTTTGTTGAAATTTTCTTCGTGCCGATTCTCACCTCCGGAACATTCGCGGTTATCGTCCCCGTAATGTCGGCGTTTGCTTTAAGCTTGACACTGACAAAGAGCACGTTTTCGCCGTTGGAGAGTTTTTTGTTCTTGCATTGGACTAAAATCGGCTTTGTGCCTGCGACTTTCGCAGCGCCAATCTTGTCGCCGCTGGACTCCGTTTCTTTGCCGCCAAGAAAAATTTCCACGCTTTCTATGTCTGCGGCCTTCGTCGTTCCGGCAAAATCAACGGTCACGCTCGAGAGAGGGTCGCCCGCGTTTGCCTCAATTGTGAGTTTGATTATCGGGTTGTAGTCCAAGCGCACCATCGCCGGCCAGACGTTAGCATCTGTCGAGGCCTTTATTTCTGCGGCAAAAGCGGGGGCGGAGGCGACGAACGGGCATGCGGCGCAGAGCGCGACGAGAGCGAGTTTTGAGAGGATTTTTGCAGGGAAAACGTCGGGGAATTTTGAGATTTTCATGTGAGAAGGAAGCTTACAGGAAACGGCGCTTTTTGGAAAACGCAAAAGTTTTAAATCATCGGCTTTTTACAAAACCAAGAATGGGCGACCCCTCTCGGGATCGCCCATTCAGTCTCTTATCTCTACTAACTTAACTCTAACTTCTCTATCTAACCCAAAAACATAATTAAAGCGTTGGCGAAACGAATTTTTGTTTGATTTTTTTATTTTTTTTTGCCCGCGGTTTCATCTTCGTCGGAATTGCCGGCGACCGCGCTTTCTGCCGGCGTTTCTGCGATTGGCGTCAGCGCGGTAAAATCGTCGATAATCTCGCGCGCGTCCTCGGGGATTGCGTCAATTTCTTCCTGTGTGGCACAGGGTCCGCGAAAGATTTCGCCGGCAGAACTCGTTCTCACGACAACTTCGCGCTCGCCTTGCCGCCCCGAGATCGTGACGGAGTTCCCGTTCCCGAAAAATGTCTGCGAAAACGCGTAAGTCTCGTCGCTTTGCTCGTCGTGAGCTTGCTGCATTTCAATTCTCAACCCTTCTTCGACGTGCGTCGGCACTTGCACGCGCTCGCGGAAACGTTCCAAAACTGTGCGAACTTCCTCGGGCAGTTCGTTGCTCATGCGAATAGTAATCTTCTCGGGCGAGACGGAAATCCTGTTCCGCAGTTCACTGTTTCCCGAGATCGGAAATTCCTTCCCGTTCACGATGATTCTGACGTCGTCGGAATCCGGCAAAACGGGCACTGCGGCGAACTTGTTTCCGCGCTCAACGGCTTGCCCGCCGCGCACTTGCAGCGTCGCCACGGATTCGAATATTTCGCCGTCGCGCAGGAACGTGATTTTTACGTTGTCGCCGGGGCGGCACATTCTCATCAGCGCGGAAAATTGATTTGGGAAAAAGAGGCGTTGGTCGTCAAAGGTCAACAGAACGTCGCCGGGCTTCAATCCGGCGCGGTCTGCGGGGGAATCTTTTTTTATATAAACGACGTAGAGCCCGTATTTTTGCTCGGGCCACATTTGCGCGTTTCCGTGGAATGCGGCGCCAAAGAACGGGATCACGTTGCGGTCGAGCATCGCCGCGTCTTTGTTTATCTTGACGTCGGGCGATTGCGCCGGAGCCCTGCCGACGGGTGGATTTGCGGCGAATGCAGTGCCGGCAATGCATGTCGCTATTCCGGCGGCTGCGACCGACGCCAACTTGGTTAGTTTTCCGGAAACTCCGGTCTTTGTCTGCTTCGTTCCCATTAGTTCTCTGACCTCTGAAAAATCGTCAATAAACCGCCAACACAGTCGGGACAACTTCCTCAAACGGGCGGTGTTCGACGCAGGTTTTCTGCGTGTTCGGATCTTTCCAGCGCTGCGTATTCGTGTAGATATAGCGCACGGGGCGCACGATGGAGCCGTCTTGCTTTTCCTCGATCGGCATTTCCTCGACGGCGTAAATGGAATTTTCCGAGCTGACCAACTCGTAGTGCGGCGTGTTGTGTTCCGCTTCGTGTGCCACGAGATCGTCGAGCTTGGCGCCGGCGCTCTTTATCAACGCGGAATCCGCGTCTGCGACAATGTCTTCCAACTCGCGCCGGCGGTTTGTCGTGGTCGCCGGAACTGCGTTTCCGCTTGCGGCAATTTGCGTCCCCGCCGGAGATTGCGTCAGGGAAGAACTGCCGCTGTTTTGCCAGAGCAAAATCCCCGCCGCTCCGATGCCGACGGTTGCAGCGGCGGAAATCCAGCGCGAAAAGCGGCTTGCGAGCCCGCGGCGTTCCCGTTGCGGAAACTGAATTGCGACGCCTTTGCCCGCGCTTTCATCTTCCAATGCGGCGGCGACAGCGGCGAAGAATTTTTCGCTCGGTTCGACGGGCTTCAACGATTTGAGGCGGCGTTCGATTTCTTCGATCTCGTGTTCGTCCGCGTTTTCGCGAGCGGTTTCCGCCTCGGCGTTCATGGCATTTTCGATCGCCGCGAAAAACTTATCGGACGGCTTCCGCAGTTGAATCCTCTTCAGCTGTTCTTCGAAATTCTCAATGTCGGCGTTGTTCATATTTTCTTCCCTTTCAGGTGTTTTCGTAGGCCGTCCAAGGCATAGCGGTATCGAGAGGCGGCGGTATTTTGCGAGATATTTAGTTCTTTTGCGATTTGGTCGAACGTCAGTTCGCCCCAGATTTTCATCACGACGACTTCGCGTTGTTCTGCCGGCAGTTTTTGCAATGCAGCGTCCAAAACTCGCGCTTCATCGTCATCGCTAAGCTCGAAAGAAACCGTTCGTTCCCCGAGTTCGTAGGACTGCGTTTCGCGATTTACGCGTCGCGCGCGGGAACGTCCGAGATCTATCGCTGCCCGGCGAATCGATGTAATAATCAGCGCCTCAGGGCTTCCCTCGAGATGCCGTTGGTGTTTCCAGTAGCGCACGAACGCCTCTTGCAAAACATCCTCCGCATCGGCATAGGAGTTGGTCCATTGGCGGGCGCACAGCAACAGGCGGCGGCTGTTTGCGCGCAACCACGTTTGCCAGTCATCTTGTGCGAGGGCTTTTTCAGACATTTGACTAATCAATAAAGCGCAGATTTGTGGGGCTTTTGTCTATGTATTTTGTCTTGACAAATTAGGTTTGCCAAAAAACGGCGCACCTGAAAAGCGGCGACATCGCCAAAATTTATTTGTCCAAGCCCCAGCGTTCGCGCAAGCGGCGTTCGATTGGCGCAAAGCAAAGCCTGTCCATCACGAGGCCGACAATGATGATCGCGAGCATCACCCCGTAAACCTTGCCGACATTCATTTCTTCGCGTCCCGCATTGAGCATCCAACCGAGGCCGATTCCGCTGAAAATATAAACGTAAATTTCCGCCGACATCAGCGATCGCCACGCAAACGCCCAACCTTGTTTCATGCCGGAAAAAATCATGGGCAACGCTGCGGGGAACATGACGCGCGTCCACAGGTGAAAGCGCTTCGAGCCCATCGTCTTTGCCGCGCGCAGGTAAAGCGGCGGCACGGAGCGTATCCCGCTCTCCGTCGCCAACATGAGCGACCACACCGAGCCCATCACGACAACAGTGAGAATCGCCCGCTCATCTTGCCCGAAGACAACGAGCGAAATCGGCACCCAGCAAACGCTTGGCAGCGCCTGCAAGCCCAGAGCGACAACGCCCAAGGTGTCGCGGAAAAATTTGCTCTGCGACAACAACAAACCGAGCGGGAGCGCGAGAATGAAGCCAATCGCGTAGCCCAAAACCAAGCGCCGGAGCGTCACCCAGAGCGCGCTCAAAATCGAGAGATCGCAGATCCCGTCCCACAAAAATTTCCCGATATCCGAAGGCAACGGGAGCACGCCCGTGCCGGCGCCGTCGGAAAATTTTGTCGTTTGCGAAATCTCGTTGACGTCGATTTTTTCGGGAAGCATTCCCGTTTCAAATCCGTCGTTGACATATGCAGCGAGCGATTCCTTGTTGAGCTCGCCGACAAATTTGATCCGCGGAAACGCGTTGTTCACTATTCTCATCGGAAACTCCGACTTCGTCTCGCGCGTGAGCGAGCGTTGCAGCAAAACCTTCGCCTCGTCGGGGTGAGAATTTATCCACGTCGTCAGTTCTTTGTGCGCCTTGACAAATTCGTCCATCAGCTTTCGGCGCTTCAAAATCGTGTTTTTCGACGCCGCCAAAACCGTCGTCACGGATTCGTAATCTTCCACGAAAACCCGCCCGCCTGCTTCCAATTCCAAGCGCGAGACCCAGGGCTCCACGGTCCACGCCGCGCACAGCGTGCCGGTTTTGAAAAGCGCCAACTGGTCGGGGTTTTTCGTCGGTGCAATCTGCACTTCGCCGTCGCCGGAGCTCTCCACCTTGATTCCGTTTTTAATCAGCCACGCGCGGCAGGAAACGTCTTGCGTGTTCCCGAGTTGCGGCGTCGCGATTTTTTCCCCGATAAAATCCTGCGCCCGCGTTCCGGTAAAAGTCCGGCTCACGACGAGCGCCGCGCCGCCTTCAGCGCTGCCGCTCACGATTCGCACGTCGCCGTTGCGCCTCGCGTATGCGTTGATCGCCGGCGAGGGTCCCACATAGGAAAGGTCGATCGAGCCAATTGTCAGCCCCTCCATCGCCGACGGCCCCGCGTTGTATGGTTGCCACAAAATCTTTGTTCCCGCCGGCAACCTCGCGCCAAACCACGAATTGCCCTCATATTCCATCTGTATCGCGATGAGCGCCTGCGCGTGCGTGATGTTTGGGAAATAGCCGACGCGCAACTCGTTGTCGTCGTCATTCCCCTTGTTCAGCGAAAAATCCGCAAACCAGCCGCTGCGCCCAATAAATTCGAGCGCGCCGAGCACGACGGCAGCAAACACGATATAAAAAATTACCTTTTTCAGCATCGGAAAAATCCTTTCTTTGTTGTCGCAAATCGCGCCGGAAAATCACGCATCCACAAGGCTGCCGTTCTTTCCGAGGCTGCGTTTCAGCGCGGCGGTTATCGGAATTGACGTCCGCGACAATGCGGGGTCGTTGATGTCTCTCGGCCTCGGCAAATCCACGCGCATGTCTTGCCCTATGCGCCCGGGATTTGGGGAAATCAAAATTATGCGGTCGCCGAGGCAGGCGGCTTCGCGAATGTTGTGCGTGACGAAGACAATCGTTTTTTGCCGCTGCACGAAAATTCGCTGCAAATCGCCGTAGAGTTGCTCCCGCGTCAACGCGTCGAGCGCAGAAAAAGGCTCGTCCATGAGCAAAATTTTTGGGTTTGGGGCAAGGGCGCGCGCGAGCGCAACGCGCTGTTTCATGCCGCCGGAAAGTTGGTGCACGCTCGATTTGTAAAATTTTTCCAAGCCGACGAGGCTCAGGTAATACATCGCGACTTCCGCGCGCTCGGGATTCGTGAGATTGGGCTTCAATCGCAGGCCGAACATCACGTTTTGCAAAACGTCCAACCACGGAAACAACGCGGATTCCTGGAACATGACCATGCGGTCGCGCCCGGGTCCGGAAATCACTTCGCCGTCCATCAAAACCTCGCCCTCCGTCGGCGTTTCCAAGCCCGCGATGAGGTTGAGAATCGTGGATTTGCCGCACCCGCTCGGGCCTACGAGGCAGACAAATTCGCCCTCGGCAATGTTTAGCGAGATGTTGTCAAGTGCAAGAACGGCGCCTTGCCGCGCGCGAAACGTTTTGCTCACGCCCACGAGACTTATCTTCGCGGGCGCGACGCTCTCCGTCGCCAAACTTTGCGGGAGCGTGGAATTTTGGTTTGTGGTGGGCTCGACTTGGTTCATTGTCGCGGAGGGATAATCAATTCCCGAGTTGTTTCGGTTTGTTGTGGGAGTTGGGGAGCAGAGCGGGGAATTGCGACGATTTTGCCAGAATGCGCGCCTGCGTGGAATGCAAAACTTATCGCCCGCGCAACCCGGGAAAATTTTCGGGGTTGGTGGCGGGTTGGTGGAGGCGCGGGTTAGTGGTGGGTTAGTGGTGGGTTGGTGGTGAGATCGTGGAGGCTTGGGTCTGTGGCGGGGCGGTGGTGGCTC
>JAJPZB010000007.1 GCA_021204635.1 Opitutia bacterium
CGCTCGGTCTCGGGGGGCCGGAGATGTTTAAAATTGCAGAATTTTCTTCCGTGAAAAGTGCGAGAGTTCCCGCGCCGAGTCTTAGCGCAGAGCCTGCCGCCTCGATGAATCTTTCTCGCTCGGGCTCCGAGATTTTTAGCCGGTCCGCAACAATGAAGATTTTGTCCACGCCTGCGATTTCTTTGTTGGGTGCGTTGTCGGTCTCAAAGAGTTTTCCCGCCGCAACAAACTTCGTGAACCCGCCGGCGGCATACTCGGCGATGATTTTTCCCCACGCCGTTTTCTTCGTGCGCTCGACGGGAAACGCGACGATGACGCTTTTCCCGAGCAGGCGTTGCCGCGCGGAGTTCCAGATTGTTGCGGGCGAATCGGCGCGGAGCGGCTTGCCTGTGGCGGGGTCGAAGAGCGTTGCGGCGCGGGCGAACCAGATTTTCATCCAGTCGCAAAGCTCCGTCATTGTGCCGACAGTCGAGCGCGACGTGCGCACCGTGTTGCCTTGTTTTACGGCGATTGAGGGGCGGACGTTTTCGATGGAATCGATTGCCGCCTCGGGCAGGAGCTCGAGAAATTGCCGCGTGTAGGGCGAGAAAGTTTCGACGTAGCGGCGTTGCCCCTCGGCGTGGAGCGTCTCGAAGACGAGCGACGATTTTCCCGCGCCCGAGAGCCCCGTCACGACGACGAGTTTCCCGACGGGGATTTCCAAATCGAAACCCTTCAGGTTGTTTTGCCTCGCGCCTTTGAGGCGGATTGTCTCGATTTTTGCGTCGCTCATCGAACCCTCGATTTTCTTTCGGCGGCGCGCATTCCCGCAAGCGAATTTCCGCGCGGGATTGTTGCGGGGCGCCGACGGCAAATTTTTGTTTTTGTTTTGGGGTGAAAGTCTGTTTTATTTGCCGGAAATCATGAGAACACCAACACCGTCGGTTTACATAAAGGGAATGGGCGTTTACACGCCGGAACGCCGCTTGACAAATGCGGATTTGACACGGCTTGTTGACACCTCCGACGAGTGGATTCGCACGCGGACGGGAATGATCGAGCGCAGAATTGCAGAGCCGCACGAAGCCGCCTCCGACATGGCGGCAAAAGCTGCGGAGCGCGCAATCGCCGACGCCGGAATCACCAAAGAGGAAATTGACCTCATCATCGTCGCGACTATCACGCCTGACCACGCATTTCCCTCAACGGCTTGCGTTTTGCAGGCAAAACTCGGGCTGACGGACATTCCCGCGTTCGACATTTCTGCTGCTTGCTCGGGCTTTGTGTATATGATGCAGGTGGCAAACCACATGCTCCGCGCCGGCGACTATCGCAATGTGCTGATCGTTTCGTCGGAAAAGCTCACCTCGATCGTCGATTGGGAAGACCGCAGCACCTGCGTGCTTTTTGGCGATGCGGCGGGCGCGTTTGTGCTTTCCAAATGCTCGGAGCCCTATGTCGGGATTTTGGGAAACATTCTCGGCGCGGACGGCTCGTGCGGCTATTTGCTCAAATTGCCGGCGGGCGGAAGCGTTATGCCGGCGAGCTACGAAACAGTTGTCAACTCTCAGCACTGTCTGAAAATGGCGGGGAAAGAGGTTTTCAAGGTCGCGGTGCGCACGATGTCCGATTGTTGCCGGCGTCTGCTTGAAAAATGCAATATCTCGCCGGACGAGGTGAAATGCGTGATTCCGCATCAGGCGAATTTGCGAATAATCGACGCCGTGGCGCGCCACCTCGGTATTCCGTTGGAAAAATTCTGCATCAATTTGCAGAACTACGGAAACACGTCGTCGGCAACCATCCCGAATTGCATGAAAGAGGCGTATGACCAAGGCAGATTCAAGGCGGGAGACCTCGTTTTGCTCACGGCGTTTGGTGGCGGTTTCACCTGGGGCGCGACGCTGATTCGCTGGAAATAATTTGCAAAAAGCCTCCGCCGAGAACGAAATTTTGCGCCGATGAAATTTTCCCAAAAGTTGCTCTGCGCCGCCCTGATTCTCGCGGGAACGGCTCTCGCCAAGGCTGATGAAGCCGAGTCTGCCGGCGCCACCACCGACCCTGAGGCGAAAGTTGCCACCACCAACCCGGGAAATTCTTCCACCACCGACCCGGAAGTTGCGCCCACCACCAACCCGGAAAAGCCTTCCACCACTAACCCCGAGTCGGTTGCCACCACCGACCCGCAACCGAGCATAGAGGAAAAGTTTGCCACGCTATGGGCGCGCGTCTGCGACAACATCAGTAGCGACAACGCGAATTTTGCCGCCACCGAGCCCGCTGTCAGGATTTACGCCGAGGCGCTTTACATGCGCTCGTGCAAGTGGAGCAGGGTTTCGGACGAGGTTCGCGACGACGCGGTCGGCAAGCTCGCGCTCGCATATTTTTTGATGCGCGGGGCGAACGCGCAAGACGGCTCGTTTGCGTTTGGCGAAGATCCGGTCGAGGCGGTTTCTGCGTATGACGACATCGCGGAGGAGTTTGCGGCGACGCCGTTTGGCGCCGAGGCGCTTTATTTGCAAAGCGTTTTGCTCACAATGCTCCACCAATACGAGTGGGCGTTTGACCGCGTGCGCTCCATTATTCGCGCGTATCCGGGCTCGGAGCGCGTTGGCGACGCGATTGTGCAGGGCTATTTGATCGCGGAATCACTGCGGCAGGGCGCGCGCCCGAGAAAATTTAAGGGGCGGCTGCCGTGGCTGAAAGACCGCAAGGTTGCGCTGAGTTTCTACGACGAACTCCACTCGTTTGCTCCGAAGTCTGCAATCGCTCCGTGGCTGCTTTTCCGCAAAGGCGTTTTCGCCGCAGAAATTGCGGAGGAATGGTTTGAGAGCGAGCGGCGCAACGACGCTATAAACGCGTTTGAAATGCTCATCACGATGCACCCCGAATCGCAGCTCGTGCCCGAGGCGTATTTGGATGTCGCCGCGTCGTATGAGGCGCTTTGTGTGGGGGCGGAGTGGGATCAGGTTTCTGCCCGCAGCGCGCTCAATTATTACACAGATTTTTTCACGCTTTTCCCCGACCACGAGAAGGCGGAATTTGCCTACAAGAAAACGGAATATTTGCGGGAAATCATCGCGCAAAACCGGATAAGCATCGGAGATTTTTACTATGTGCGCCGCAACAACACACGAGCCGCTCTCGTGTTTTACAACGAGGCGATAACCGCGTCGCCGGAATCAGAGACCGGGCGCCTCGCGCAGGAAAGAGTTGACAAAATTTTGCGCGGAGAGCGCGCGGAACTGACGTTTATAGATTGGCTTTTCGGTCGATATCCGCAGCCGGCGACGCAGGATTTTTCCGACGCGCCGTCGAATGTTTCGCTCGAGCAAATGGGCTTCCAGTCCGCGACTTCGCCGGAATTTACTTCGCGCGGCGACAGTGGCGGAAAGTCTTCCACCACGGCAGAAGAGCAGGAGGGATTTGAGGACCCCGGCGACCATTAAAATCGCAAAGGAGTTTGGGAAAATGCGCAGAAGATTTTCGCTCTTGGTTTTGTTTGTCGCGGCTGCGATCGTGATGCTCGCGGGCGGGTGCGCGTATTCGCTCGGTCGCGGCGAGGCAAAACTTGACTTTGCGACAATCTCGTTGGCGCCGATAAAGAACAAGGCAGATTTGCCGCAGGTGCACGCCTTGCTCGCGCGAAACATCAGCGACGAACTCAACTCCGAGGGTGGGCTCAAACTCGTGAAAGAGGGCGCGCAGGCAGAGCTCACTGTTATCGTGAACGATTATTCGCGCAGCATTTCCATCAGTTCGTCGCGAGACACTGTTGTAGCGAGCTCGATCAATGTTAAGTTGGAGTTGATTTGCAGTTTGCGCAACACGCGTACGGGCGAGTTTTATTTCCAAGACAAAAAAATCACGGCCACGACCGAGGCATATCTCGGCTCGGCGACAGGGCTCGCGGAAACGCAGACGCTCCCTGCGCTGACGCGCTTGGCGGCGCAAAAAGTGCGCGAGGCTGTCGTCGGGGTTTGGTAAAATTTATTTACCTGTTTTCGCGCTTTTGGGTTGAATAGAAGTGTTTGAATGCTTCTAATCGCAGAAAGCTTTTCCCAAAATTGCGGAAGCTTTTCTCCCCTCAAACCCTAAAATCTTACCCGCATGAAAAATCCCCTGAAAACCGCAATGGTCGCATTGGCAGCGCTTGTCGCCTCCGCAGCAATTGTTTCTGCGCAGGAAGAACCTCCGGCAAAAGTTCCCACCATCACCGTCCAAAAAGTAGATTTCAAAACGGTGCAAATGCCCAATGCCGACCCGTCATACAAATGGGCGCAGACGATGATCGATTTTAAGGTCGATCCAACGTCGGACTTTGCCCCCGGAACATTTTTGAACGACGTGAAAATGACGCTCACGCTTGTTTACGACAAGACGGCGACGTCGCTCGGCGGCACGCGCGCCCGAGGCAATCGCGGCAAGGAAGAGGTCAACAAGGCTTCGACCGAGGCCGGCGGCACGGAAGCCTCGAAACACACGTCGTATCGCGCGTCCGTGAGTTTCAATGCACTGAAAGTTTCCGACGGCAAAAAGCAATACGCATTTTATATCCCCGGCGAAATCGTCGAGCGCGACAAGGAAAAGATGGTCGGCACAGCCAAACCGAAGTATTACTTCATCGAATTTGAATACGACGGAATGGAGATCGGCGCGTTCGACGCGCAGGGCAAAAAACGCCCAAACTATGTGGATAGCCCGAATGCGACAGGAAGCTACATCATCAAGCAGGCAGCGGATTTTGAAACGGTTCGCGGCTGGGCAGATGCCGGAGTTTCCGAGACGCGCGGCCAGCTCATTCCGTATCACTGGGTGCCCGGCTTTGGGCAATTGAAAATCGGCGTCGTGCCGTCTGTGGCGCGCCCCGAAATCCAGCAGTGATGTAGCGCCGGAGCCCGTTTTTGGGGATTTTTTCAGAAGAAGCAAACCATTCAGGATCTCGGAATTTCATGGCGAACAATGCTGTAAAAACCATCATCAACTGCGGAACCACGCAGGTCTCGGTTTCGATATTTTCGGAATCGGCGGGAACTTTGGTCCTCGAAAGCGTGGTCGTGGAGAATCTCGTTTACGACTACACGTCGGAGGCGGAGTGGGGCACCGCAATTTCGGGCGTCCTCCGCAGGATTCTCTCGACGCAGAAGCCGCGCGGGGAAATCGTTGTAATCGCCCCCGGGCAAATGCTTCTCACCAAGAATGTCAAAGTCCCGCAGGTCGAGAAGTCGCGCCGCAGGCAGATTATTTCGTTTGAGGCGCAGAACAGTTTCCCGTTCCCGCTCGACGAATTGGTCTGGGACAGCCAGGTCATTTCCTCCGACGGCGTCGAGGAAGAAGTCGTGCTCTTCGCGTTGAAAAAGCAAAACGCGATTCGCTTCACGAATTTGATGCGCTCAATCGGCGTCACGCCCGACACGATTCAGCCGGCGACGAGCCTCGACGTGCAGGCGTATCGCTACATCACGCGCAACAATCCCGAGACAGATCCGGTCTTGATCGTCAACGTCGGCGCGCATACGACGAACCTCACCTTTGTCTCCGAAAACGGCTTCGGGATTAACAACATCAGCATTGGCGGAAACTACGTCACGCAAAAGCTTGCCGAATCGACCGGCGTCCCGTTTCAGGCGGCAGAGCAGCGCAAATTGTCGTATTTCAAGGGCATGGTGCACTTCGCGCAGGGCGATCCCGCAGAGAAGGCAATCACCGACGCGGCAGAGGCGTTTTCGCGCCGCTTGAGCCAGGAAATTACGCGCCGCGTAATCAATTTCAAGCGCGCGAACAAAAACGTCGGACCGGTGAGAATCCTCGTATCCGGCCGCGGTGCGCTCTTGCCGGGCTTCACTGAAAAGCTTTCCGATCTGCAGAAAATGCCGGTGGAATTTTTGGAATTTGCGCCGGAAGTCAGGCTTTCCCCGCTCGTTTCTCCGGACGTTTTTGAGGAGAACAAATGCGAGTTGCAGGAGGCGATCGGCGAGGCGGCGAGGCTCGTTTTGCCCGACATCGACGCGGTGAATTTGTTGCCGCCCGAGATCGCCGAAGAAATTGCGTTCAAGAAAAAAGTTCCGTTCTTTGTTCTCGCCGGAATTTTGTTTGCCGTCGCGCCTTGGCCGGTGTGGGCGCATTTGCGATCAAATGCTTCTGCTCTTTCCAAGGAAATTGCGACGCAGAAAGCCACAATCGCGGAATATGGCGAGCGCGAAACGCAGATTAACGAAGCGCAGGAGAAAAACGAAAAGCTGCTTTCCATCGTCGATAAACTCTCCGATTCGCTCGCAGGTCGCTTTGTTTGGAACGACTTTGTCGCAGAATTGCAGGGCTGCATGGCGAAGTTGCAAGGACGCACCGCGACAGACGAATACGGCGACAAGGTTCCTGCGCCGGACAGGCACGTTTGGATCAGCGGCGTGAACGTGGATCGCAAATTCGTTCCGGGAAAGGCGGCTTCGGGCAAGGAAGAGGCCGTTCCCGCCTCGGTGGAGACCACGGTGACGCTGCAATTTTCCATGCTGATGCCGAAGGTCGATGCCCTCAACCCACGCCACGATTCGGCGGAATTTGAAAAACGAAGAGACGTGATAGTGGAAGCGCTGAAAGACTTTTCGTTCATCGAACCTGGGACGACGATTTCCACAAAGCCGGATTTCGCAAAGGTAAACGTTCCGGTGCTTAACGTGACGTTCCGCGTCGCCAATGGGAAAGGAATTTAACCGATGAAAAAACATCCTGTTTTAATCGCAATTTTGGGCATATGCGCCGTCGTGCTCGTGATCGGCGTGGTGCTGTCGGTCATGACAGTTGCCGAAAACGCCTCAAAATCGGCGACAATCGACAAGCAAAAAAAGACGCTTGTCGGGTATGAGAACCGCGTGGAAAAACCCGCGCTGACAAAGGAAAATGTCGAACTCGGGGAAGCGAATGGCAAGGCCTTGCAAAAAGCCGAGCTCCTGCGCCTCGGAGTAATGCAACAGCCGAGCCGCTTGGACGGCTTGATTTCAAGCTTCGGGCAGTTTTCATCGGCGTTGACAGAATCTCGCCAAGGGTGGAGCGAACTCTGCAACAAAGAAGATGTGCTGCTCTCCGATCTCGTCGCAGACTGGGGATTTTCCCGCTACGGGCAAAAGAATCCGGAGACGGCGCCGGACAGCGTCGTCCACCTGCTCTCAACCGAGGCGAAAGTAATTGACGCAATCATCAGGGAACTCGTTGCCGCTCGCAGCGAATTTGAAAAGTCAGGGCGCGAGGCCGGAGTGCTCTCGCTTTCGCAGAGGCCTCAGCTCGCAATTTTGGAAATTCAGCGCGAAGCAGTTGAAGTCGATGACCCGCAATCCCGCACAAACTCTGCGCGCAAAGACGAAATTGTCATCCAACCCGTGAATGGCGCAGAGGCTCTCGGGCTTTGCCAAATCGTCGGCGAAGACAAGGGAAGTTCATTCATTTCCCTGCGCAGAAAAGGCGCCGTGAACGCGCTGGCATTTCGCATAAAGGTTGCCACAGAATCGGGTGTGTTGCGCAACTTCATGCGGAATGTCGGGAAGTATCCGCTCTACGTTCGCGACGTTAGCGCGGACACTCTCAAAAAAGGCGAGCTCCCCAAAAAACGTTCGGCGGCGCCCGCGCCCGTGGAAGAGCAGGCGCCTCAGCCCGCGCCTGCCGCCCAGAACCCGTTCGCGATTTTCAGCGCAGAGGCTGCCGGTCCCGGCGCCGCGCCAACTCCGGCTGCGCCAAAGAGACCGGAGCGCGTTGTCGTGATTCCCGCAGACCCCGAAGTCTTTACAATCGTGTTCGAGTACACGATGCCCGAAATTAAGGCGAAAAAGAAAGACGCCGCCCCAAAAGCGGAGGATAAAAAAGAAAAACCGAGTGAGGATTTGAAATGAAAAACATTGACAAGATAATTTTTATTCTCGGTCTCATTGCGTGCATCATCGGCTTCGGTGTGTATGCAGGGATGGCGCCCGCCGCCAAGAGCGGAAAGAAAAACGCGACCGGTCCAAAAGGCGCGGAAATCGAGAAATGGGAAGACAATTTTGCCGCGCACGAAGCCGTCGCGTGGCAGGCTCCCGCGTTCGATTCTGAAGAGGGCTGGAGCTACGATTTGTTCAATTCGCCGGAGACGATTTGGTTGGCGTCGGAACATCGCTACATCGCAAAAGAGCTTCCAATCGCGCAGGCAGAGCCCTTTGGCGTGAAGCTGATTTCCTTGGAAAATCCGAGTTCGCGCTTGCGCATTTCAATTTGCTCGACAGCGTTTCCGCCGAAGAAAACAACAGACGCCGGAAAGAAGGGCGGATACATGACCGTCGTCACGTTTGAATCGCCAAAAGGCGAGCAGTGCTCAGTCGATTTCTCAAAACTCAGCAACGTCAAAATGACGCGTCAGGAAGTCGAAGGCAGAACGATTATTACGCTGACGCCAAAAAAACCGGTCGAAATTGCCGATAGGAATGCCGCGCTTGTCAATCTAAAAATTGTGAGAGGACAAAGCGACGACGACGAAGGCACTTTCTACACCCGATACATGGCGACAATCATCGACCGTGAATCGAAAAATGAAGTCGTGAGAATTCCCGACGAATTTTATCGCAACACATCGAAGACCGAAGCCGTTTTCGCAGACGAAAATTCCGAAACGCAATGGCGCGTCGTCGAAACCGTAAATGCCGATTCGGAAGAACCCGTGTTCGATTTGGAAACTCGCGAAAATCCCGAGACCCCGTGGACATCGCTCGGAACAAAAGCCGAATTTACGGCAAACTCTGCGACATACGTTGTCAAAGTACTTGACATAGAAAACCAACAAGCGACAATATCGAAACAATCAGAAGCGACGGATAGGCATCGCAGACCCAAAGTCCGCCAGGCCGTCTTGGACGTTTCTCCCAACTAAACTATGTCTTTTCCTCTTTAATACCCTCAACCTCACAAACCTCCTTAACTCGAATCGCCCCGCATGAAAAAGCAGTTGCGTATCCATAAAATCATTTCTTCCCTTCTAATCACATCCGCCGTCGCCGGCGCGGGTGTCGCGGCTGTCGCCGACGAAGAAGACGAAGATCTCGTCGGCGCACCGAACACAGAAGCGGTCTCAGAAGCCACTCCGGCTGCCGCCACAGAAGCCGATGAGGCTGAACCGGCAGACGAAGCCGCTCCCGCAGAAGAAGCGTCCGATGACGGCGTTGCTCCCGCTGATGAAGCCGCTTCCGACGAAGCCGAGCCCGCTGACGATGCCGCTCCCGCCGATGAGGCTGTTGCGGACGACGACGCGGCGCCTGCGGCTGACGACGAAGCTGAGCCCGAACCCGCTGCGTCTGACGACGATGTCGCTCCCGCCGCTGCCGACAGCGATGAGGCTGACGCCAACGAACCCGCTGCCGACGACGGGGAAGAGGCCGCCCAGCCCGCAGCAGAAGAAGCTACGCCGGCGAAAAACGTTGACGGATTTAAGGAAATCGCCGCAAAGCGCCGCGCGGTTTACAAAGACGTTCAGGTCGCGTTGAGGCACGTGCAGGAACTCATCTACGAAGGGCAGATCGACAAGGCTGAAAAATATTTGAACGATATCGAAGTTGGTCTTCCCAAGACGCCGACTTCGCAAAAATATTTCGACGCATGCGCTGCCGCTCGCCGCGACATTGAGACGTTCAAGAGCGAGGCGTTGACAAATTCGGTCGAGACGTTGACCGCTTCCGAGCGCGCGAACATTCGCGAAAACGTTCTCGCGGCACGCCGCCTTCTCGATCGCGGTCGTTCGCAACGCTCTTCGCACGACTTGCCGGCGGCTCTCAAAACCTTGCAAAGCGCGAAGAAAGTTCTGCCGGAACTCTATTCGGCAAATTCGCTCCGCCAGGAAATCGACGAGGAAATCGCCCTCGTTTATTCCGGATACTTCTACAACATGGTTGAGGAACGTTCCGCTGTTGAAGCGGCTTCCTACCTCAAAATGGTTGGCGACTTGCTCGGCGAAAAACACAAGATTTATCGCCAGTTGGAAGCCTTCTATAACGAGTGGCGCAAAACTCCGGCTGCGCAGAACCCGAAGACCCTGAATCCTTCGTTCGCACGCGCAGAAGAAAACGGCGTCGAGGCTCTCCGCCGCGCAAAGGCGCAATACCTCTACGGCGACTATCACGGAGCGCTCAACAGCTATGGCGAAGCTCTTCTCTATCTGCCTGACAATCAGGAGGCAAAGGAAGGGCAGATCCGGATCCGCAAGATTCTCACCGGCTCCGGAGAACTCAATCGCGAACTCATGCGCGAGGTCATGTTCTCGGATGTCAATGAAAAATGGCGTCCCGCCCAGCCGTTTACGTCGGTCGTTTCGCCGGCAGATTCTTCCGAGAAGGAAGATCCGCTCATCGCGAAAATGTCGCGTATCCGCATTCCGGTTTCTCTCCGCGACGCACCGCTCAACCGCGCGCTCATGACCTTGCAGGAACTTTCCGAAACATACGACCCCGTTGGTCGTGGTGTGGAAATCGTCCTCATCGACCCTGACACGAAGCAGCAGCCGCTGATCAACCTCCAGATGAAAGATCAGCCCCTCACGCGCGTCTTGGAGACGATGCTCCAAACCGTCAATTATCGCTACGACGTGAAAGACGGAATCGTGCAGGTCACGCCGAGCTCCGGTGCTTCCGGTCTCGACTATGAGGAATTCACGCTTTCCCCGAAGGTCGTGAACCGCATGGCGGGCAGGAAACTTTCCAACTCCGGCTCTACATTCGGCTCCGGCGGCAACGAAGCCACCGAAGACGTGCAGGAAGAGCAGGGGATCAAAGACTTCCTCACGCGCGCAGGCGGCGTTGCGTGGGAAGGCGACCGCTCCCTCGCATATGACGCTTCGTCCAACTTGCTGATGGTCATGCAAGATCGCAAGGCGCTGGATCGCATCAGAAAGGTTCTCCAAAGCCTCGCGACCGCTGAAACGAAGCAGGTCAACATCGAAGCCAAGTTCATCGAAGTCAACAGCACGGCTCTCAACCAATTGACCGCGAACTGGGCTCTCACTTCCGGCGACGACGAGAATAATCTTTACACCCGCGCCACGACGAACAACCGCACGGTTGCCGACGCGCACGCCTCGGTTTCGGCCTCGTCTGAAACCACAATTTACACGCCGCCGTCCGACATCATGGATGAAGAAGGGAACGTCACTGGGCAGAGCGCCGGTTCTTCCTATGTTGTCGCGCAACCGGCTCCGCAAGTCACGCGCCAGCCGAACTACGGTTATGACACGATGCCGACCTTCACCGGCGTTATCGGAACAATCGGCGACTACGACCTGCGCCTCGTCCTGAACGCTCTCAGCGGCGTTGACGGAACCGACCTCATGGCGGCTCCGAGCTTGACGGTGCAGTCCGAAATGGAAGCGACGATCAAAATCGTCCAACTCCTCCGCTGGCCGCAGTCTTACGACGATATGGAAATTCAGGTTTCCAGCTCGAGCTCCAATTCCTACAACTCGACTTACGGCGCGTCCAGCGTTGGTATCACACCTGGCACCCCGCAATTCGACGACGACGCTACCGAGGTTGGTATTCAGATGGTTGTCACGCCGCGTGTGAACACCACCGACAACTCGATCACGATGGAACTCCACCCGGAAGTCAGAGAGTTTGAAGGATTCGTCGAATACGGCGGAACCGCAGTCGCGATTTCTTCCGGAACTGTTGTGACCACGCCGGCAGGATTCTTCCAACCGGTCTTCAACCTCCGCGAGGTGCAGACCACGGTTGAAGTTTATGACGGTGGCACGATCGTCATCGGTGGTTTAACCCGCGAAGAAGTTCGCTCCGTCAACGACAAGGTGCCGGTTCTCGGCGACCTCCCGCTAATCGGCGCAGCATTCCGAAGCACCGGCAAATCAATCACCAAGAAAAACCTCCTCGTTTTCGTCACCGCCAACCTCATGGCTCGCGGCGGCGGAACTGAACAAGGTCTCTTCAAGGGAACGCAAACCGGCGCAACATACTCCAACCCGAGTTTGTTCATCTCGTCCGGTCCCGTCTATCGCGAATACGACACAAGCACGCTCACCGATAGCACGAACACGACCGAGACGACGACCGACGGCAAATAATTTCGTTAAGTTGTTGTTTGGAGCGCTCTCCCGAAAATCTCGGGGGAGCGCTTGTTTTTTGTTCTGGTCGCGACCACATTGCACGCACTTTGTCAAGCATTTTTTTTGCATGGTGGCGGGTCTGTGGTTGGAGTTGTTGCAGGGGTTGGTGGTGAGGAGGGTTAGTGGCGAGGATTGGGTTAGTGGTGGCGCAGACCTGCCACGATTGTTGTCACACGGATTTGTTCGGGACTAACGTCCCTCACGGAA
>JAJPZB010000073.1 GCA_021204635.1 Opitutia bacterium
TCGCCTGACCTTGCTCTCCACCACCAACCCAACCCCCGCCACCAACCCGTTTCCTCACCACAGACTCAACCGCCACCACCAACTCAAATCTCGCCACTATCTCACCACAAACCTACCGCACAACGAAGCCTCCACCGAACCGCTGCGGGGCGAGTGGGGTTAGCGCTTTGTGGCGGCTTTCATGCCGGCGGCAAATGCTTTGAGTTTGTCGAGCATGGCGGGAACGTTGCCTCTGTTTTTTTCTATTATTTTCACGACGGCGGAACCTGAAATTGCGCCCGCAGCGCCGGCGTCTATTGCGGCGCGGACTTGCGGCGGTTCGGAGATTCCGAAGCCCAAGACCGGCGGCGGCGAAGAGTGCGTTTTGAGTTCCGCGAGAACGTTCGCGACGGGCATCTCGGCGCGCACTTCCGCGCCCGTGACTCCGGCTCGCGACAACAGATACGTGTACCCTCCACCGAACTCGGAAATCTTCGCAAGCGTCTCCGCGTCTGCGTTTGGTGGTGCGATGAAGACGAGTTGCAAACCGGTCTGTTGCGAAACTTTGCGGAATGGCTCGCTCATTTCCACGGGAACATCGGCGAGCAAAATCGAATCTGCGCCTGCCGCGAGAGCGTCTGAGAAGAATTTCTCATATCCGCGTTTGTGGACGAGATTTGCATAGACGAGCAAGCCGATCGGCGTTGTCGCGTGCCTGGCGCGGACGGTGGCGATAATCTCGAAGCAGTCGTCCGGTGTGATTCCGGCGTCGAGCGCGCGTTTGTCGGCAGCCTGAATTGTCGGGCCGTCGGCAAGCGGATCTGAAAACGGAAGCCCGAGTTCGAGGGCGTCGGCGCCGCCTGCCAGTAGCGCCTCGACGATGGCGAGCGACGTCGCTTTGTCGGGGTCGCCGAGCGTCACGAAGGGCACGAATGCGCCTTCGTTCTTTGCTGAGAGTTCTGAAAAGAGTTTTTCGTATCTTGACATTTTTTGCTCCTGCGGGATTTGGGTTGGTGGTGGCTTGGGTCGGTGGTGAGGATTGGGTTGGTGGTAGCTCCGCGTTATTGTTGCAGGTGCTTCATCACGGTCTCGAGGTCTTTGTCGCCGCGGCCGGAAATGTTCACAACAATGAGCTGTTCCTTGTCGGGATTCTCGCTGATCATTTTCAGCGCGTGCGCGAGCGCGTGCGACGATTCGAGCGCTGGGAGAATTCCCTCTTTGCGGCAAAGTGCCTGGAACGCGGCGAGCGCCTCGGCGTCTGTTGCATTGACGTATTCGGCGCGCCCGGTCTTGGCGAGAAACGCGTGCTGTGGGCCTACGCCCGGGAAATCCAAGCCGGCGGAAATCGAGTATGATTCGAGGATCTGGCCATTGTCGTCCTGCATTAGCGGAGCGACGGCGCCGAGGTAAATTCCGGTCTCGGCAGTTTCGAGCGCCGCGCCGTGTTGCCCGCTCGCGAGCCCTTTCCCGCCGGGCTCCACGCCTATCAGCCTGACGCTTTTCTCGTCGATAAAATCCGCGAAAAGCCCGATGGCATTTGAGCCACCACCGACGCACGCGACGACGGCGTCGGGCAAGCGCCCTTCCTTTTTGAGGCACTGCTCTTTCACCTCTTTGCCGATGATTCTCTGAAATTCGCGAACGATTGTCGGGAATGGGTGCGGGCCGGCGGCTGTGCCGAGCAAGTAGTGAGTGTTTTTGTAATTCGCAGTCCAGTCGCGAATTGCTTCGTTGCACGCGTCTTTCAGGGTCTGCGAGCCGTTTTTCACGGGGACGACTTCCGCGCCGAGCAGCTTCATTCTGAACACGTTCGGCTTCTGTCTCTCGCAATCTTTCGCGCCCATATAAACGCGGCATTCGAGCCCAAGAAGCGCGCACGCCAGCGCGGTCGCCACGCCGTGTTGCCCCGCGCCGGTCTCGGCGATTATGCGGGTCTTGCCCATGCGTTTTGCGAGCAACGCCTGGCCGAGCACCTGATTGGTCTTGTGGGCGCCGCCGTGAAGCAAATCTTCCCGCTTGAGGTAGAGCTTTGTCTTCGTTCCCGCTGTGAGATTTCTCGCGAGCGTAAGTGGCGTCGGCCTGCCGGCAAACTCCGTGAGCAACTCGCGAAGTTCGCGGTTGAACGCTTCGTCCTTTGTTGCGGCGACGAATGCGCTCTCGAGTTCATACAAAACCGGCATCAGGATTTGCGGCACATACATCCCGCCAAATTCTCCGAAGAACGGATCGAGTATAGTTTTCATCGTTTTCGCGTGCTTGTTTTTTGTTTCGGTAAGGCGGTATTCCTTGGCTTTTTTCGCGTCAAGTTTTTTCTTGCGTAAAAGACCACCGTCAAAATTCGTATTTCAGCGCAACCCAAAAACTGCGCCCGACTTGCTCGTATGGATCGATGTTGAGGTCATATGGGAACTTCGCCGGCAGGCGATAGCCCTTGTCCAAAATATTGTCCACGCCGAAGCAGAGCGAAAGTTTCCTGAAATATTCGCATGAGCCCGTTGAACGCAGATCGATGCCCACGGAAAAATTCAGCGTCGCCCAGCCGGGAATGCCCTCGGAGGCGTCGCTCTTTGCCTCGTCGCTCATTCGCAAATTAAGGTCGCACCACGCTGCGAGCGTCCCCGTGGCGGAGCGCCATTTGCCTCGCGTGCCGATTTTTCCAAACAGCTGCGGCTGGTTGTTCTTGTATGTCGAGTGACCGTCGTTCTCGTAGCGGCGGCGCAGAAATGTGCCCGTGATATACGGCGAAATTGTCAAACAGCTGTCGGGCTTTATGTCGTAGGACGCGGCGGCTTCCACGCCAAACGTGCGGCAGGAATCGAGATTTTCGACGTAGTTTGCCGTAGTTCCAGAGGAGCTTTCGCGCTCCACGATTGCGATGTAGTCGTCGGAAAATGTGTAAAATCCGGCGAGATCAAGATTAAAATTTTCGCCGGAATATCGTGCGCCGAGCTCGAAGTTTGTGCTTGATTCCGGCTTCAAATCGGGGTTTGGCGTCATCGTGCCGCTTCCCGAGGCGGCATTTGTCCACGGCGTCAGCGCGGCGCTCCCGATGTAAAGTTCGTTCGCCGTGCCATATCGATATCCCTGCGCGACAATGCCGCGAAACGCCCAATTTTCGAGCTGCGTGTTCACGAGCGAGAGCGAGAATGTCGCGTGGAGATCGTCGTAGTCGTGGGGCTCGCCATCCGCGATGGCGCCGCCTGCCTTCAAGTCGTTTTCGTAATAAGTTCCTCGCGCGCCGACGACGAGTTTCCAGCCCTCGGCGAAATTCCATTCGTCGCTCGCATAAATCGAGGCGGTGAAAATTTTCGCTTTGTCGCGACCGCCGCCGTGAATGGAATTTCCGCTCGCGAAAACCGTTTCCGTCGTCTGATTTGCGCGAAGTGCGTCATACTCGAAGCTCGCGCCCGCGATGAGATAATTTTCTGCCGGCAGCTCAAAATCGGCTTGTATTTCCGCGCCGACGACATCGAGTTTGTTCTCCGTGTTGACATCGACAGCCTGCGGCGCATACGGCGAGCCCGTGTCCAAGCCAACGTTTTGCAGAAAGCGCTTTTTCGTGTATTGGTAATAGCCCGAGAGCCGGAGTTTCACGAAAACCTCCGAAATGTCTTTCCAATCGAAGGACGCGGAAGCCTTCGTGCGATCCCATTCGGGGAGATCCATCGCCATGGACTTCGTGCCTGGAACTGCCGCTGCGGCGGATTTCTGGTCGATGTGGACGCCGGAATGGCCGCGAAAATTTTCGAGTTTCAATTTCAGCGTCGCGTTTTCCGAAATATCGTAGCCCGCGAGGACGGAAAAACTCGTGAAGCGGCAATCCGTGTTATCGACCTTGCCGTCGGGCGCTCTGATGTCGCCGTGATATGCGTTGGAATATTGCGCGCGAAAGAACACGCCGTCTTCGCGAAGGCCGAGATCGTAGAATTGCTCGAAGCCGTTCGTGCCACTGTCGGCGCGGATTCCGGCGCTTCCGTGAAATCCCGGCGCGGCATCTTTTTTCGTGAAAATATTAACTACGCCACCGATTGCGTCGGAGCCATAGAGCACGGACGCTGGCCCTTTTATCACTTCCACGCGATCGATGTCTTGAAGCGAAACCAAAATTGGCGAGCCGTTCAGCCCCTTTTGTTCCGAGATTTTTTCGCCATCGACGAGAATTAAGACGCGCTGATTGTCTTCGCCGCGAATGTTTATCTGCTTGAACATCGAGCCCGGGGATTCTGTCTGGACACCGGGGACGCTCGAAAGCGCGTCGGAAAGCGTGCCGGAAGAGGAGTTGAAAATATCGTCGCCCTCGACAACAGAGACGCTCATCGGCGCGTCGAGCAAACGGCCTTCGCGCCGCGTGGCTTCGACTAAGACCGGCTCGCCCGAAACCGCATTGTTGTCGCGGGAATCGGGTTGGTGGTGGGAAGAAGCCTCATCGTTGTTGGTAGTGGGTTGGTGGTGAGAATCGGGATTGTTGCCGGCAACATTGTCGTCGGGTTGGTGGTGGGCATCGTCATCGTTTGTCGCGACTTTTTCCGCTTCTTGGGGAGAATTTTCCTGTGCGAAAACCACGGAAATCCCGCATGCGAGCAGGAATGCTGCGGATACGATTCCGAGAATGCTTGGCGTTTTTTTCCTGCCGGTGAATTCTGGTTGCTGGTTTTCGAGCATGAAATTCAAAACCGCTTAGCAAATGCGGCAACAAAGAAAAAGTCAAAACTGCGACGCGGCTGCCGAGTTTGTTGCCGCCCGCAACAATGCGGATTTTGAATTTTACAACGACAGCCGAACATGAGAGAATGAGCCTTCCGTTTCGAGAATAGACGATGAGCGCCGATTCCCTCAGTAAATTTTACGACGCAAATTTCCGAATAACGCCGGAATACAGGGATTCCCTGCCCGACATGCAAAATGAAAAAGCACCGGAGATTCCGGGCGGCGTCGCGCCAATTTTGCAGGTTGGCTCGACAAATTTTCGCCTGCCGCTGAAATTCGCGCGCAAATCCGGCGCAGAGCCCGTTGCGCTCGAAGCCGTTGTCGCGGGCACAGTTTCGTTGGACGCCACGCGCAAAGGGATAAACATGTCGCGAATCGTTCGCGGAATGTATGAATTTCGCGACGAGGTTTTCACGCTCGCGACGCTGCAAAAAATCGCGGAGCACTTTGCCGCAGACCTCGGCTCGCGGCGCGTGCAACTCCGGCTCGATTTCAATTACCCGATTTTGCAAAAAAGCCTTCGGAGCGGTTTGGAGGGCTATCAATACTATGCCTGCGCCTACGAGGGGATTTTGGAAGACGGAAAGTTTCGCTCGTTCGTGAGCTTCGACTTCGTCTATTCCTCGGCGTGCCCCTGCTCCGCAGAACTTTCCGAGCACGCGCGTTGTTCTCGCGGCATAATGGGGATTCCGCACTCACAGCGCTCAAAGGCGCGGATTTACGCGGAGATTGTGGCGGGGAGCGAAATTTTTATTGAAGATTTTCAGGCGCATTGCCTGAATGCGCTCCACACGGAAACGCAGGTGATGGTGAAGCGCGAGGACGAACAGGCCTTTGCCGAGATGAACGGTGCGTATTACAAATTTGTCGAAGATGCCGTGCGCTTGCTTTACGCCGAATTTAACGGCGACGCACGCGTGGCAGACTTCCAAATCGTCTGCGCACACCTCGAATCGCTGCACTCGCACGACGCTGTCGCGGTCATAAACAAGGGCGTCGCGGGCGGTTTTTCCGGAGGTTTTTCAGATTTCAAGAGTTTAATTTGCTAATGCCAAATCCCCGTAGTTCAATGGATAGAACACCTGCCTTCTAAGCAGGTTATCCGAGTTCGATTCTCGGCGGGGGTGCCAGCAAATCCGGCGCATTTTGGCGGCAATATTTCCTCCACAACAAAGCCGGTTTGCGGGGACAACAAATTTCTTGTTGAAAATCTGCGGCAAAACATTAGTCTCCTGTGTCAATCCATCGCTTATCATCCTATAACTCAAAGAAAAACATGAACTTAGCCAAATTCTTATCCATCTCAGCCGCTTGCTCTATCTTCGCCGGTTGCGCGGCGACAAGTCCCTGGCAGAGCGCGAAAACCACGCAGGAAGTGAGCTTCGGTCTGTTCGATAATCCGGAGCTGTCTGCAAAGGTTCTCGTTGACGGAAGCGAAGTTGGTCTCACGCCATGCAAGGCTGTGCTTGATCTTTCGAGCGACCACGTCGTCGAATTTACCGCGCGGGGACGCGTTCCGTACAAAACAACTTTGACCAAAGACGGGCTCTCCGGCTGGTATAAGAAAACCGCATACCCCTGCATCGGAATTCTCTCCGACGAGCCGACCGTGCAGGAAGTCAGCTTCGGTTTGGCAGACAATCCGGATTTGACAGCAAAAGTTTCTGTTGATGGAAAAGACGTTGGCACAACGCCCTGCACTGTTGTGCTCGACCTCTCCGGCGACCACGAAGTCGTGTTCTCCGTTGAAGGTCTCGAGCCATACAAGACAAATCTTTTGAAGAGCTCGCTCTCCGGTTGGTATAGCAATGATCCGTATCCCTGCCTCGCGCATTTTGTGGAGGATTCTGCTGCGCCTGCCGCAGAAGAACCGGCGCCCGAGCCGGCAGCGGAAGAGCCCGCTCCTGTGCCTGCGCCTGTTCCGGAAGAACCCGCCTGCAAATGCGGCAACGCATGCGAGTGCGCCGACGGCGGTTGCCAATGCCCGGAAAATTGCGAGTGCGGTTGCAACAATTCTCCTGCTCCGGAGCCCGCACCCGAAGTTGCCGAGCCTGCGCCAGAGCCGGCTCCCGAACCTGCACCGGAACCCGCCCCTGAGCCGGCGGCAGAACCGTCACAGGCAACCGCCCCAGCGCCTGATGCCGCGCCCGCACAACCAGCACCGCGCACAGTCAACGAAATCAGAGTCGAGGTTGACGCTCTGACCAAGAGCTTCCAGCTCGGAAAAATTTCTCGGGAAGATTTCGACAAAGAGCTCGCGCGGCTCAGCGCAGAAATCAAGCGCGCATACGCAGAATAATCTGCCAACGCTCTTCCCCCAAAACGCCCTCGCGGTTTCAACTGCGGGGGCGATTTTTATCGCAAATAATAATCGCTTGCACGGCACGACAAATATAGTCTCACGAACCATGAAATCTTTTTTGAAATCTCTCTTTGCGAGTTACATCGGCACCTGTTTCAGCATAGCTTCAATAATAGTCGCATTCGTGTTGCTCTGCGCCTTTGTCGTGGGCGCGCTCGTCGGCAGATTCAAGGCAGAATGCGACATTCCTACATCGGGACAAAATAACTTTTTGGTCGTCGATCTCTCGCGCGGTTTTTCCGCGAACTCGACATTCAGCCGCTACAACAATCGAGGCATTTTGAGCAACGGGAAAGGTTGCTACGGGCTTTTCGATACGCTCTGCGCCATTCAAGCCGCAGCCGCAGATCCGGAGATTTGCGGAATTTTCATAACCGGCAGCGGCGGCGACCTCGGCTACGCGACCGCGCAGGAATTGCAGGAAGCGTTTTTGCGTTTCAAAGCACAATGCCCGCAAAAAGCGATTATTGCATACTTGCCACAACCTTCCCAACGCGAGTACTTCCTCGCGCTGGCTGCTGACAAAATTTGGATTCATCCGTTCGCAAAATTTCCGCTGAATGGAATGGTTTCGCAGGGATTGTATTTCAAAGACGCGTTAGAAAAAGCCGGCGTCGGAATTCAAATCGTGAAGGTCGGTCAATACAAATCTGCGGTGGAGCCCCTCATCTCCGATTCGATGAGCCCCGAAGATCGCACTCAGCGCACGATGCTGCTGACCCAAACCTGGGGCACGTTGTTGGGCGACTTGGCTGCGCGACGCGGAGTTGACGGCGTTGCCATGGGCGCAGCCGCAGAAACTGTCGGAATTTACTCCCCCGAGGACGCCGAAAAGCTCAAACTCATCGACGGCGCGCGATACGACGACGAGGTCGTAAAGGAACTCTCCGAAATCAGCGGCACCGACAAAGATATTAATTCTTTCAACCAAATTTCCCTTTCCGACTACATCGTGAAAAAGGGAATTTCCGCGCCACCCAAGTTCAATCTCATCGATTTCGGCGACGGTCCGGAAAATCAGGTCGCAATCGTTTACGCGGAAGGCGAAATCGTTGACGGCGACGGCAGCGCGACAGAACTCGGCGGCGATTCTTTCGCTGCGCTTTTGCGCGAAATTCGCAACAACAAAAATGTGCGTGCCGTGGTCATGCACGTGAACAGCCCGGGCGGCTCGGTTTACGCGAGCGAAAAAATCCGCCGCGAGCTCGAATTGATCTCAGCCCAAAAGCCGCTCGTCGTTTCGTTTGGCGATGTCGCGGCAAGCGGCGGCTATTGGATTTCGACGCCGGCGCAGAAAATCTTTGCGCGCCCGCTCACAATCACGGGCTCTATTGGCGTCTTTGGCGTCTTGCCGAATTTTGAGAATCTCGGAAAATTTCTCGGAATAAATTCCGAGGCGGTGACGACCTCTGCCCTCGCGGAAATTGAAACAATGCGCCGCCCAAAAACTCCGCAGGAAATGCAAATTTTGCAAAAAGATGTTGACGACATTTACAAGCGCTTCGTCAGCCTCGTCGCGAAAAGCAGAAATCGCACTCCCGAGGAAATCGCGGAAATCGGCGAAGGTCGCGTTTGGAGCGGCATCTCGGCAAAATCGATTGGCTTGGTTGACGACTTTGGCGGGATCGTGGCGGCTGCAGAATTTGCCGCAAACGCCGCAGGCATTGCGCCAGGCGATGTGAATTTCTGCCAATATCCGCGCCCCGTGAACCCGACCTTGGAATTCGCAAAACAATTCGACGACGACGGCGAACCTCCGTTTGCGCGCGCCGGCATCGCTTCGCAAAATTCACCCGCCGGAAAACTCGAAGGCGTTTTCAAAAAGACCTGGTCACAACTTCGCGCGCTCAACGACCCGAACGGAATTTACGCGCGCATCCCGTGGAGCTTTTCCGAGCCGGAGTAAAACAAACTCCGCCGCGCTCTCATCGCCCTCGCAGAAAATGCCCACAGATCTCGCAGAAAAAGTCGTCGCGGCAACGCGCGCGCTTTCCGACGAAATGGACGCGCTCTCGTTTTCCGACCCCGTCGCGTTTGTTTACAATCCGCTGGTTTACGCGCGCAACACCCACGAAGAATATCTGCGAAAATTCTGCCAACACAAAAAACGCGTGATTTTCATCGGCATGAACCCGGGCCCCTTCGGCATGGCGCAAACCGGCGTGCCATTTGGCGAAATCGCCGCTGTGCAGGATTGGCTCGGGATTTTCGGCTTTGTCGGCAAGCCGCCGCGCGAGCATCCCGCGAAGCCGGTCGATGGTTTTGCGTGCAAGCGCTCGGAGGTCAGCGGGCGGCGGCTTTGGGGGCTTTTCAAGGAAAAATTTCAAACGCCGGAGAATTTTTTCGCGGAGCATTTTGTCGCGAATTTTTGCCCCCTGCTCTTTGTCGCCGGCAACGAGCGCGGGAAAAATCTGACGCCCGAAGATCTCTCCCCCGAAGAAAAAAAATCCGTCCTCGCGCCCTGCGACAAATTTTTGCGGACGCTCACGGAATTGCTCGAGCCCGAGTGGCTCGTCGGCGTCGGCGCATTCGCGATGAAAGCCGCAGAGCGCGCGTGCGCCGGATTGCCGGTCAAAATCTCTACTATTTTGCATCCCTCGCCCGCTTCGCCGCTTGCGAACAAGGGCTGGGCAAAAAAAGCCGCCGCCGCGCTGACGCGAAGCGGAATATGGCGGGAATAAATTTCGCGTCATTTTTTAATGGAATACGCTATTTCTCGATTTAACACTATCCGTCGCCCGTCGCGCGAAGTAATCGTCGGAGGCTCGGTGGGAATCGGCGGCAACAACCCGATTCGTATCCAATCCATGACTACGTCTCGGACAACCGATGTCGCGGCGACAGTCGCGCAGTGCATAAAGCTCGCGGAAGCCGGTTGCGAACTCATCAGAATCACCGTCCCCAACGTTCCCGCCGCACGCGCGCTGAAAGACATCAGCAAAGAATTTCGCGCCGCAGGATTCTCGCAACCTCTCGTCGCCGACGTCCACTTCATGCCGGCGGCGGCGATGGAAGCGATTGAGCACGTGGAAAAAGTCCGGATTAATCCCGGGAACTACGCCGACAAACCTTCCAAAACGCCGAGAGACTTCACCGACAAAGAATACGCCGAGGAGTTGGAAAAAATTCACGACGCCGTCGCGCCACTTATCCGGCGGGCAAAAGAATTGGGCAAGGTTTTGAGAATCGGCACGAATCACGGCTCTCTCGCAGAGCGCACTTTGCGCAGGTTTGGCGACACGCCGGCGGGAATGGTCGAAGCCGCTCTCGAATTTGTCCGCATCTGCGAGGCGGAAGATTTTCACGACCTCGTGCTTTCAATGAAGTCGTCGAACCCGAAAGTGATGATCGAGGCTTACAGACTCGCAGTGAAGCGGATGCGGGAAGAATCGATGGATTACCCGATTCACCTCGGCGTCACGGAAGCCGGCGAAGGCGAAGACGCGCGAATCAAGTCTGCCATTGGCATCGGCGCCCTCTTGGTCGATGGAATCGGCGACACGGTGCGCGTTTCCCTGACGGAAGATCCGTGGCAGGAAATCCCCGTTTGCAAAGAAATCATCGAGCGAATCCGCTTTGAAAACTCGTCGTTTGGCGGGACAAAATTTACAAACGCGCCCGTGAGCGACCGCGACGTGAACCCGCTTGAATATCGCCGGCGAAACATCGTCGAAGTCAGTTTGCCGCGCGGACAAAAAATTTCGGCAGACACTCCGCCGAAAGTTTTCGCCTTTGCGAGCATGGACAAGCCTGTCGCGGAAATCATCGAAAGCGTCAAAGCCGCAAACAATCCGCGTGCGCCAATCGAAGGACTCGTGCTCCCCGTCGCGACGCAATCCGACATCGCAGCGACGCGGATGATTCAATGCGAACTCGAAGACGAAATCCCTATTTTCATCTTCGACCCCGTGAAAGACAGCGTGCCCGCGCTGTTTGAAAATTTCTCGCCGTCGCGCCGCTCCGCCACATATATCCAGCGCAGATTCAATCCGGCAAACGCCGAAATCGTCCCCGAGTGGGTGGAGTTGTGCGACAAATTGGAAATCGGGCTCGTCGTCGATGCAACTGCGGCGGAGCGCTCTGCCGTGTTGCCAAACCTGAAAAATTTCCCGCAGGACAAACTCATTTTTACGACGAGCAGAAAGGCGCCGGGCGTCCACCCCGTCGGCGGCTACAGGCAACTCGCGCAGGCGTTGGCAAACGCCGGAATTTGCTCGCCGCTTTGGATTCGCGCGAGCATGAAGGGCACGATTTTGCCAGTCCCGAAAATCTCGGCAAAAACGCCCGACGAGGAAGCAATCATAGAGGCGTCGCTCCTCGCCGGACCTCTGTTGTGCGACGGGCTCGGCGACGCAATCTCCGTCGAAACCGCGCACGACATGAAGCGCAACATCGAGATTGCGTATGCGATTTTGCAGGCAACCCGCGTGCGCAAAACGCGGACGGAGTATGTTGCGTGCCCAAGTTGCGGCCGCACGCTCTACGACATTCAGAAAACGCTACGCGAAATCAAGGCGCGGACGTCGCACCTGCGTGGGCTCACGATTGGCGTGATGGGCTGCGTTGTGAATGGCCCGGGCGAAATGGCGGACGCTGATTTCGGCTACGTCGGTGGCGCGCCAGGGAAAATAAATCTCTACGTGAAAAAAGAGTGTGTCGAGACAGGAATCCCGCAGGAAAAAGCCGTTGAGCGCCTCGTAGAACTGATAAAATCCCGAGATCTGTGGTGCGACAACGAAGCCGACTGAGCTGAGTTCGGCATTGTCGTGGCGCAGCACCAGGGGGCGGTGGTAGCGGGTTGGTGGTAGCACAGGTCTGTGGTGGGTCGGTGGTGGAAATTAGGGTTGGTGGTGACAACAAACCGCCACGAAGATTGTCGCGAGGATTTGTCCGGAACTAACATCTCTCACGACCGTGGGTTGGTGGTGAGTTGGTGGTAGGTTTGTCGTGAGAATTGGGTTGGTGGTGAAACTCTGGTTTGTTGCCACCACCAACCCAAATCTCACCACCAACCCGCCCACAACAAACGCGTTTCCCACAACAATCCCGCCGTTGCCACCACCAACCCTTGTTGGTGGCAGCGGAATCTCTGCAATCGCTTGAATGACGTAGCAGAAAATTATTGACACATACGGGGGGGG
>JAJPZB010000092.1 GCA_021204635.1 Opitutia bacterium
GTTTTGAAGAAAAAGCTCGAGCGCCCCGTCGCAATTCTTGGCGCAGGCGCAAGCGGAAATGCCGTGGCGGAATTTCTCACGAGCCAAGGCGTGGAATATGTCATTTACGACGCTTCGGGGAAAAATGGTGCGACGCCGAAATTCAATGCTGTCGCCGCGACAGAGCACGAGTTGCTCGTGTACAGCCCCGGATTTTCGCAAGACCACGAGTGGCTGAAAACGGCGCGAAAATCGGGTTTGTTGTGTCTTGCCGAAATCGATTTTGCCGCGATGTTTTGGCAGGGCTCTGCCGTGCCGCTCACAAGCCTCGCAGGCGAGAGCGAAGAGGATTTTCTCGCACGCGCGCGTGCACGCCTCGCGCTCGTGGCAGTCACGGGAACAAACGGGAAAACGACGCTGACGGAATTTTTGGCGTTCGCGCACAAGCGGGCAGGGCGCAATGCCGCAGCTGTCGGGAACAACGGTGTTCCGATGTCGTCTGTGTTGCCGGCGAATGCGCCGTCCGTGAGCGGATTGATTTGCGAAGTGAGTTCGTTTCAGGCGGAAGACCTGCACTACTTCTCGCCCGGAAGCGTTTTGTGGACGAATTTTGACGAAGATCACCTCGAGCGCCACGGCACGATGGAGAATTATTTCCGCGCGAAATTTCGCCTTATCGAAATGCAGCAATCTCTGCGCCTTGTCTTGGGCGATTTGCCAAAGCAGGATGCGGACACGCAACGCATTCTCGCTTGCCGCGTCTGCGTTGTCGGAGAATCTGTTGCCGCCGCCGCAAAAAAATACGGATTCGATCTTCCGCCGTACGCGCAAGTTGCAACGCGCGCAGAAGTCGCAAACGAAATTCCGGCGGGAAGCATTTTCGAGACATTCCCGCAGATGGAAAACTACGCGATTGCGCGCCGCTATTGGCTCGCGCGCGGATTTCCGCTCAAAGACCTCGAAGACGCCGCCGCGATTTTCACCGCGCGCGAGCACCGGCTCTCCAAAGTGACGAGCGTCGGCGAAAATCCCGTGGTGGAATTTTGGAACGACTCGAAGGGGACAAATTTTGGTTCCGTGTACGCCGCGTTGGAAACTTTTCCCGATGGCAAAGTTTTTTGGATCGGCGGTGGGAGAAGAAAAGGCGGAGATGTCAAGAACTTTGTTGAAAAAATTTCGCCAAGAATAAAACAGGCATTTTTGATCGGAGAAACTGCGGCAGAATTGCGCGAATATTTTTCCGGCACAGGCGTTCCTGCGGAAACTTTTGAGCAATTCGGCGGCGCCGTCGCCGAGGCATACAAAGTGGCAAAACAGAGCCCAGAAAAAAGGGCTGTCATTCTTTTTAGCCCCGGGTTTGCAAGTTTTGACATGTTTAGAAGCTACGCAGACCGAGGCTCAAAGTTCATCAAGATTGTGGAAGAGTTGGTAGGCTGAGTGGCGGATTTCCCCGCAATTACCGCGCAAAAGTTATTCACGCTCTGTTTACTTTTTCGCGCAGACCTGTGAAAAATCGGTGAACTGGTGTCAATATGTCAATAACGCGAAATGTTAATAACTTCTTGGCAACTTGTTCACAAACTGTGAAAAAATGTTAAAAAGCGAAGAAAAAATTCTCGACAAGCGATTTTTTTGTCTCACAATACATTCTCGCAGGCAGGTGGGAGAGCCGAATTTAAACCCGCTTGTTTGCTACGTTTCACCCGTTTCTCACGCCGAAAAAATTTCTGTCTCATGAAAGCCTTAACCATAATCTCCGGGGTTGTGTTTATTCACATAGCCGCATTCGTTCTCTTGGTGAACGGATGCAGCACGCGCGCGTCGCGTGCGCGCGCAAAGCAGGAATCGTCGTTTGTCGTTCAACCCCCGAGTAGCAGCGTTTCGGCAGAATTTACCCCCGCGCCGGTCGAGAGTGAACCCGTTCCCGCAGCCCCCGCCGACAGCCGTCCGGCTGCCTCATCGCCCGCACCCGCCCCGGCGCCGGCAGAAAGTTCCACTTCTTACCCCTCCGATGAAACCCAAACCTATGTTGTCAAGAAAAATGACAGTCTGTGGGTGATTTCGCGGAAATTCAATGTTTCCATCGAGGCGATTTGCGAGGCTAACGGAATCACGAAAAATCAAACGCTCCGCGCCGGCAAAAAACTCATCATTCCGGCGTCCGGCACCGGCATAAAGGAAACTCGCGAAAATGCAGCTGTCGCCGAGGGCGAGATTTATATTGTGCAAAAAGGCGACGCGCTTTCCACGATCGCGCGCCGTAAAGGCACAACAGTTGCCAAGTTGAAAGAGGCGAACCACCTTTCAAACGATAACATCAGAATCGGGCAAAAGCTCATAATCCCCGTCCGGCCTGCGCCAAAAGTGGAAGAAAAACCGGCTCCCGCCCCGACACCGGCGCCTGCGGCTCCCGCTGAGCCCGAGACCGCAGCCCCTGCCGAACCTCCGGCAGACGGTGTGTCTGTCCCTCCGGCGGAATCGGAGGAATATATTGAAGACGATGAATCTTCGACGGCTTCCGCTACGCCGCCGCCCGAAGAATAATTTTTCCCGAAACCCGCTCGGAGGCGCTTTCCGAAATCATGGCGGAACTGCCTGAACAGGAGCGTTTTTTCAGATTGCCCCGCATCGGTTTTGAGGCGGGGTCTATCATTTTTATAGCCCTTTTTCTCGGGGTCTTCGGGATAATCGTGCAAAACAGCGCGGGGCAGGATTTGAACACGCCGCGCCTGATTTCGGTGACGCTCGGCAGGCAGGTCGTGTTCCTCGCGATCGCGATAGTTGTCGGCGCGCTTGCCCTTTGCGTGAATCTCAATCGGGTTCGCCGCTTTTCTGCGCCCATCTTCGTGGCGGCAGTTTTTTGCCTGCTTTTGATATACGTCCCGGGGCTGGGCAAGTTGGTCAACGGCGCGTGCCGCTGGATCGAGCTCATTCCTGGCGTGCGCCTGCAAGTGAGCGATCCGGCGAAAATCGCACTCGTCATCGCGCTTTCCGACTACATAGCGCGATTCCGGCGCTACATGTTGCCGCCGCAATTCCGCTGGTTTGAAAAGTCAAAATTCGGGTTTCCCGTTCCGACTGCCGCCGCCCGCGAAAACGCGCTCTGGGGATTCATCGCGCCGTGCGCAATTCTCGGGACAATTTGCGGACTTATCGCTCTCGAGCCCGACCTTGGCACAATGCTGCTCTCCGCCGCCGTCGGCTTTTCCATGCTCGTGCTCGCTGGTATCTATTGGCGCTATGTTATCCCAACAATCCTCGTGGGCGTCAGCGCTCTCTCGGTGATAATTTCGTTTTGGGCAAATCGTAGCGAGCGCATAACGTCGTTCCTTTTCGAGCGCAGCTACCAAATCGAAATGTCGCTGACCGGCTTGGCGAGCGGCGGCGCGACGGGTCAGGGACTCGGCGACGGCTTGATCCGCGCAGGCGTCCCCGAGGCGCACACCGACTGCGTTTTCGCCGTCGTCGGGGAAGAATTTGGCTTCTTTGTCGCGGTCTGGGTGCCGATCGGATTTTTGATTTTGTTCCTGCTCGCGGTTTCGCAACTGAGAAAAATCACGGACACTTTTTATTTTAACGTCTGCCTCGGGTCTCTGCTTTTTGTCGTTTTGCAGGCGGCGATAAATCTCGGCGTCGTTCTCGATTTGTTGCCGCCAAAGGGCATGTCGCTTCCGTTCATCAGCTACGGCGGGAGCAATCTCGTCGTCATGAGCGCGTTTATCGGAATCGTCTGCAACTGCATGCAAAATTGGCAAAACAACGTTCTCCCGAAACCCACCGACATAGGAAACGACACATGAAAAACAAAATATTCGTCATCGCGTGCGGCGGCACGGGCGGCCATCTCTCGCCCGGGATTGCGCTCGCCGAGCGGCTCACGGAAAAGGGTTATCGCTGCATATTGCTCGTCAGCAAAAAGAAAATCGACGCGCGATTGTCGGAGAAGTACAGCTATTTGAAATTCCGCAGCGCGCCGGGCGCGGCATTCGGGCTTTCGCCGAAGGTGTTCGCAAAATTTTTGCTTGAATTTTTTCTCTCCGTGCTTTTCGGAATGCGGCTCTTCCTGAGCTCGCGGCCGGCGGCATTCATCAGCTTCGGCGGATTCCTGACAGCGGGCCCCGCGATCGCGAGCAAGATTTTGTTCATCCCCGTAATTCTCCACGAGGCAAACCGCATCCCCGGAAAAGCCGTGCGCTGGATGAGCCGCATCGCGACGCGCATATACCTGCCGCCGGGAGTTCGCCTCAAAGGGATAACGTCGCTCGCCGTGCGCTCAACCGGATTCCCCGTGAGGCGCGAAATTGCGCCGCGAGATCGAGCCGAGGCGAGGCGCGAAATCGGGATGCCGCTCGATGGAAAACTGCTCGCGGTTTTTGGCGGAAGCCAGGGCGCAAAAGCGCTCAACAACTGGGTTTGGGGAAATGCTGAAAAATTCGCCACCGAGGGAATTTCAATTTTGTGCGTGACCGGACCCGGCCTGTTTCACGAGGAAAAAGGCGACAACGCGCAGGAAAATCAAGGCACCGAGCCCACGCGGGGCGTCGTGAAATTCGTGCCGTTTTGCGACGACATGGCGTCGGTGCTTTCCGCCGCAGACCTCGTGGTTTCCCGAGCCGGTGCTGGCTCGTTGGCTGAGTTTGTCGCGTGCCGAGTTCCCGCGATACTCGTGCCATACCCCTTTGCCGCCGACAACCATCAGGAAGCCAACGCAAAATTCTTCCGCGAAAAAGGCGCCGGAATCGTGATTCCGCAAGACAAAATCGATACCCTCACCGACGAAGTTCTCTCGATAATAAAAGACGACGAAGTCTTGAAAAAATTCCGTAGCAATACGGAAAAAATGGAGCGCGAATTTGATTGGAGCAACATGCTCACCGACGTTGAAAGCTACGCAATCGGCCACAAACGCGTGCTCAAAGCAGAGCAGGCGTAACCGCCACCACCATCCTCATTCCTCACCACCAACCCCATTCCCCTTCCCCAACACTAACCCAATTCCCACCACCAACCCCATTCTCGCCACCAACCCAATCCCCACCACTAACCCCATTCCTCCACAAAGCCACCACTAAGCTCCGCCGCCACTGAGCCGCGTTCTTTCGCGCGCTTGCGTTGAAAATCTGCGTGGGATAAGGTTGCGGTAGAGTTATGCCTTTCCCAAAAAAGAAGTCGCGAAAACCGCAGGCGACGTGGTGGTATCAGGAGATACCGCAGCGCGTGAGGTTGGGGACTTCGGAGGAGGCGCGCCGGCGCAAGCGGCGGGTGATTTTGCAAATGGCGGTTTCGCTTTTTGGCACGCTCGCGGTGTTTGTTGCGGCTGTGTGGTTGGTTTTTGAGATGTTGCACGACGACGATGTTTCGGCGTTCTCCGTCGTGCGCTTGGAATACAGGACAGATGGTGCGTTGGAGGAGGATTGGGTGCGCGAATTTACGGGGCTTACGCTCGATTCCGGCGGGCAAAGCCCGATAGAACTCAGGCGGAAATTGGAGAGTTATCCGCAGATTCTCGAAGCGCAGGTCTCGCGCGACGAAAAGAATTTGCTGAAAATTTCGCTGAAAGAGCGCTCCGGAATTGCGCGGGTTTTTGATGGCGCGGAGGAAAAAATTCTCGCCTCGGACGGCGTTTTGTTCCCGAAAGAAACGAGCTTTTCGATGACGCAGGACAGGCTCCCGCTCGTCTTGGACGCGAAGTTTTTTGACGACGCAAGCGGGCTCAGAAAAATCGCGAACGGCGACGTTTTGTTGCGATTTCTCGAGACCGTGAGACGCGACCACATCACGCTCTTGGCGGAGTGGGAAAGCATTTCCGTGCACGATTTGCCGGACGAGCTTTTCAGCGACGAGTTGTCGCAACCATGGGCAGTGTTGCACGTGCGGGAGCACGACAATTTGCGTTCTGCCGCATTTCCGAAAATTTCCGAGATCGTGTTTTCCGCCCAGAATTTTGAGAAAGAACTCGAGCTTTGGGATTCGACGGACACGCAGATGAAGCTTGAAAAACACTTCGCGAACACCAATTCCAAACCGGCGTCAATGCGCGTCGTTTTCATTTCAAACGCCAAAAATATTCACCACCCGATTCCGGAAATTCGTATAATTCCCGACACGCCTGTGACGACGACAAGCGTGGGAAATTCGCACGGGAATGTGGTGCATGCGGCGCGGCGATAACACGCGAGGAACATCGAAAACAAAAATGCTTGACAAACAAAACATGGTGGTCGTGATCGACATCGGCTCGGCGGAGACGAAGGTGCTGCTCGCCGATCCTTTTTCCTCGCGTATAGCGGGCGTTGCCTGCGGGAAAACGGAGGGGATGGAGAAGGGCGAGATCGTCGATTTGAAGAAGCTGAATTCGAGCGTCCACAAGGTGATTCGCGCGGCGGAAGAAAATTCCGGCAACGGGGAATTTCGCGGGCGGTATGCGTGTTTGACGATCTCGAGCGTCGCCGTCTCGGGCGCACAAATAAAGGGTTGCACGTCGGTGAAAAACGATTCGCGGCGGGTCAGCCGCGAGGACATGGAGACTGCGCGCGAGGACGCGTGTTCCAATTCGCTGCCGGCGGGAAGCGTTCTCGTTCACAGGCTGAAACAGGGCTACGTTTTGGACAACGAGGCGTGCGCCAATCCGGAAGACAAAATCAGCAAGACGGGGCAGCTTTTATATAACATGTGGCGCATTTGCGCAGGCAGGAGCTACTTGGAAGAGCTCGTGCAGATTCCGAACAATTTTTCGCTCGAGGTGAAGTGGCTCTACTGCGCGTCGCTTGCGGCGGACGAAGCACTTTCCGACGGCGCGGCGGGCAACAAAAACCGGCTCGTCATCGACATCGGTGCGGGCACGACAGACTATGCGCTTTTTCAGGACGGCGTTTTGAGTTGCACCGGCGTGATTCCGGTCGGTGGCGGCCATATCACTAACGACATCGCGTGGGCGTTTCAGACGAACACCAAAATTGCCGAGGGTCTTAAAATTTCTCACGCCTCGGCGCGCGTCGGCGGCAACGACCACAACAAGACGATTTCGCTCTTGGACAACGACGGGAATTACTCGCAATTCATCATAAATTTCGTCGTCAATCAGCGGGTTTCGGAGCTTTTTGAATTGGTGAAAAAAGAGCTTCCCGCGCAGGCGAAATTGGAGATTGTGAAGCTCACCGGCGGGACTTCCAAGTTGAGAGAAATTGGCGATGTCGCGGCAGAAATTTTTGGAGCGCGGGTGAAGATTGACGCGCCGCACTTCGTGTTTTCATCTGCGCCGGAGAATTTTGCGGGAGTTTGCGAAGACCCGAAATACAGCGCGATGATAGGCGCGTATTTGTGGCTTGTGAAATCGTTCTCGAAGAAATCTCCCGCGCGGCGATTGGGCGGAGTTCTCGGGGTGTTGCAGAGAATTTTTCTGCCGCAATAAAAATTTTACGACAAGACGATGCTCGAAGAACCGGAAAATAAAGACAATTCCGCGCGCGCCGTTCCCGCCGTGAAAGCGGCTGTGCTCGGCGTCGGGTCCAGCGGGATTTTGATGATGAAAAGCATGGCGTTGCCGCGAATCCCGATTGCGCGGATTTTCATGGACACGTATCGCGGGGCTTTCGACGACATTCCGGAGGGCGCAGGGACGAAGGTTTTGCTCGGCGAGAAGGAACTCCGCGGTCTCGGGACCGGCATGGATGCGGGCGCTGCGGAGCGCGCGGCGGAAGCTTCCGGCGGCGATATTGCCGCTGCGTTGCGCGGATATGATTTGCTCTTTGTCGTGGTGGCGCTCGGTCACGGAACGGGGAGCGGGGCGACGGCGTTTATCGTCAAAACCGCGCGGGAACTCGGCATCACGACGATTTGTTTCGCGACATTTCCGTTTACGCGCGAAGGCGCGGCGATTGGCGAGCGCGCGGCGGTGGCTGCGAAAAAAATCAGCGAGGAGAGTAACGCATTTGTCGCCATCGAAGACGATTTTGTCGCGCAGGTCGATGGCGCGGGAATAAATTACGTAGATGGCTACAAGATTGCGCGCAGTTGGATTGAGCGCGGCATCGAGGCTTGTTGCGCGATAATTTTTAATTCCGACGCGGAGACGAAGATCGATTTATCGACGTTCAGGCGAATGTTCCCGATGACGGGAGCGCCGACGCTTTTCACGATTGGCGAGGGGCGCGGTCAGGCGGCGTTTGAAATGGCGTTTGACGAATTGGGGAAAAACCCGCTCTTGAGAACGGCGTTCTCGACATCGCGAGCCGACACGCTGATTTTTCACATGCAAGTGGGCGCCACGCCATCGCTCGCGACGGTGAACGACATTTCCGAGCGCATACAAAAGCGCTTCGGCGGGCGCGATTGCAACATGCCGGCGTTTACCGTCGTGCCCGAACTCGGAGATTCCGTGCGGATTTGCCTCATCGGCGCGGGCGGCCTCGAGAGCACGCGCAAGAAAAAGGACAAAATTTCCGAGCCTCCGCGCGGGCGAAACGCAATTTCGGCGCCGGCGGAAGAAGAGCTTTTCCCCGCTTCCGAGGTCGAGGTTATGCAGCGCAACGGCGAACTGATCGACGAGAGCACAATCGGGCATCTCCACTACTATGATGGCGTAAATCTCGACAAACCGACATATTTGCGCCGAGGCAAAAATCCCGAGGACGAACTCAAAAAAAGGAAGCGGCAGAACTCATGAAAATTGCCCCGCGACAGACCGAGTTGGACGCCGCGCGGGATTTTTGTTTTTACCCGCAAAGTTAATTTTGTTTCCCTTCCCGCCAACGCATTTTTTCCGATGGACAAGAAAAACACGATAATCGGTGTGACTTTGATCGTCATCGCGATCGCACTGATGTTCTGGAATTCCAAAAATTCCCGACCGCAACCGACAACGTCACCCACGCAGAGTGTGGTGGAAAACGTTCAGGTGCCGCCCCCGCCGCCGGCAGTTGCCGCCGAGGCAGGAAGCACAAATGCGCCGGAGCAGTCCGCGCTCGCCGCGCCGGAAGAAGTTTTCGCCTTGACGAACGACGTGATAACCCTGCACGTGAGCTCTCGCGACGGCGCGCTGAAAACCGTCGATCTCGAAGAGCACGCGAAATCGCTCCTCGACAAATCGCCTGTCGTGTTCAACGGGGGATTCGATGTGCCGGCGTTGTCGCTCGCCGCAATCCCGCAGGCTCGCGGGCTCGCGCCTACCGCCCTCGGAATTGCGTTTGAAAAAGAATCGTGCGTTGACGACCCGCGCGGAGAAAGCCGGACGCTGACGCTCGTCGGCAGGGCAAACGGCTTCGAAATTCGCCGGATTTACAAACTCTCGCTCGTGAAAAACGGCACCGGCGCGCAAGACCCGCACCTCGTCGATCACAAGATAAAAATCACGCGCGTCGCGGGAGAGCCGGCGGCGTTTCCGTTCCTCATTTCCACGGGTGCGCTGCCGCCGACAGAGGGCGACCGCGCAAACATTTTCCTGAATGCGTCGTGGTATGACGGCGACGATTACGAGAAATGCAAATCCGACGTGTTCAAGGATTCGAGCGGCGTTTTCGGCATTGGCGGCCACAGCGCGGCGGCAGATTTTTCTGTGCCGGCTACGATGAATTCGCCGTTCCGCTTCGTTGCGGTGACGAACCAATTTTTCGCGAGCGTCGTCGGATTTTCGGGCGAGACGCGCTCTGTCGTTTCGCGGATTTTCGTGTTCCCGCAAGCGCTTCCGCTTGCCGAGCAGATTCACGACGTGAAGCTCACGCCGCGGGCGTATGCGCAGATTGATGTGCCCGCGCTCTCTGTCGGGCAAACAGCGAATTTGTCGTTCCCGTATTTCGTGGGACCGAAGGAATATACGCGGCTCTCCGACTTGCGCGATTCCATCGAGGGCATCGACAATGTCATTCAGTTCACGCATTTGTTCGGCTTTTTGTCGGTCGATTGGATTTGCAAGATTCTCGTCGTCGTGATGAACGCGATTCACGGCGTGATTCCTGCGAACGGTTGGTCGTGGGGCTGGGCGATTTTGATAATGACGCTGATCGTCAAGGGAATTACGTGGCCGCTCACGATGGCGCAGCAGCGCTCTGCAAAGAAGATGCAGAAATTCCAAGGTCCGATGAAGGAGATTCGCGAGAAATACAAAGATGAGCCGCAGAAAATGCAGCAGGAGATGATGAAGCTCTATCGCGAGAATAAGATAAATCCGCTCGCCGGCTGCTTCCCTGTCCTAATTCAAATCCCGATTTTCTTCGGAATGTATTGCGCGTTCCAGACCTGCGCAGAACTGCGCTTGGAAGGATTTTTGTGGATTACGGACCTCTCCATGCCCGACCTGATCCCGGGCTTGGAGAACGTCACGATCCCGCTCATTGGCGCAAAAATTCACGCGCTGCCGATCGTCATGGGGGGCACGATGATTTTGAACATGTCGCTCACTCCGATGCCGAACGCGCAGCCCGGGCAGAAAAACATGTTCTACCTGATGATGGTCATTTTCCCGATCATCTGCTACGCGATGCCGTCCGCGCTGACCCTCTATTGGTCTATGCAAAACATCTTCACGCTCTTCCAATCGTGGATAGTGCGGCGCTCTCGCGACAAAGACGACGCGGGTAAAAATCAACCCACGCAGCCGGAAATTATTCCGCCGAAGAAAAAGAAAAAAGGCCGCGGAAAAAGCTTGCCGGCGGCGTAGTTTCGCCGGCGCTCCGGCGCGGGATTTTGCCGCAACAATATCGTTCCGGAGAACGGGACTCTTGCGTCAAAACGCGGGCGAACATATTTTTCGGAACATGAAATTCGCGATACTCGGCTCCGGAACGGGAACAAACGCAGAGGCAATTCTCCGCGCTTGGCGCGACGGCAGGCTCGGGAACGCGTGCCCCGTCGCGGTGTTTTGCGATATTGCGGGCGCGCGGATTTTGTCGCTCGGCGAGAAATACGGAGTGCCTGCGCGCTTTCTCGACCCGGGGAAATTCAGGACAAAATTTTCGCCCGAGCGCGAAGTCGCGTATGTCGAGGAAATCAAAAATGCGGGCGCGGAATTTGTCGTGCTCGCAGGTTTCATGCGCGTTTTGAAGACGCCGTTTCTCGAAGCATTTCCGGGCAAGATAATAAACTTGCACCCGTCTCTTTTGCCGGCGTTTCCGGGCTTGGACGGGATAGGGCAGGCGTGGCGCTACGGAGTCGCAGTCAGCGGCTGCACGGTGCACTACGTCGATGCCTCCGTAGATGGCGGCGCGATAATCGATCAGGCTGTCGTGAGGCGCGAAAAGAACGACACGCAGGAGACGTTCGCGCAAAAAATTCATGACGCGGAGCACGTGATTTTGCCCGACGTCATTCGCCGCATTTCACTTGGCGAAGCATGACGCAAATCGCTCGCGCGCCGGCGTTTCAACGAAATCTCAAAACGATTTTTTTTCACAAGCACCATGATTGAAACACGCTGCGAAATTGATTCTGCGCTCGCCCAGCCGCTCGAAGATTTCTTCTGCGAGCTCGTGCGTTCGCCGTGGCTGATTTTCCACGAAAAAATTGGCGCGCCGCACCTGCTCATGGGATATTTCGACAGCGAATCCGAGGCGTTGGACGCGTGGGAGGATTTGCGAAAATCGTTTAAAATGCTTCCGGAAAAACCGCTCATCGGGAATCTCGAAGACCGCGATTGGAAAGAGGCATACAAGGAAAATTTGCACCCGTGGAGCTTCGGGAAATTGCACTGGGTGCCGGAGTGGAGACGCGCGGAATACTGCGTGCCCGAAGGCGCTGCCGTCGTCTATTTCGACGCCGGTCTCGCGTTTGGCACAGGCGATCACCCGACGACGCGGCTTTGCGGAATGCGGCTCATTGAATTTTTCGAGACGCGCACGCCCGCAGAAATTTCGGTGACAGACGCCGGCTGCGGCTCGGGAATTTTGGCGCTCTCGGCGGCGAAACTCGGAGCGAAAAATGTTTATGGCTTCGACCGCGATCCGGAGGCTGTTGACGTTTCCGCAGAGAATCGCGCGCGGAACGGGCTCGACGAAAGCGCCGTGAAATTCGTGCGCGAAGGCATAGAGAGCGGGCTCGCCTCGGCGGGCGCGCGCGACGTCGTTCTCGCGAACATCATCAG
>JAJPZB010000127.1:0-7689 GCA_021204635.1 Opitutia bacterium
TTTGATTCCCTCCCCCTTCCCCCCTCCATCCATCCGGCCGGCAGGTGTCCAGGGCACCGTCCCAAACAGCCCCTAACAATATTCCCCCCCGGGGGGGGGTAAGCCTCAACACTTTAGCGGGGACGCCCGCCACAATCGCGTATGCAGGAACGTCGCGAATGACAACAGCGCCGGCACCTACGAGGCAACTTTCGCCAAGGGTTTTCACGCCAACCATCACTGTCGCCCCCATGCCCACATACGCAAAATTCTTGGCAACAACCCCTGCTCCAAAATTCACGCCGTTTGACAGAAAAACTCCAAGCCCAAGCTTTGAGTGGTGGATTAAATTTACCCCGTCCGCGATCATGGAAAAATCTCCAATTTCGGCATAAGGCATTATCACAGTGCATGCCATTACATACACCCCGATTCCAATTTTCGTGCTTGAGGCGACGACGGCCGTGGGATGAATGTAGCACGGGGTTTCACAACCAAGTTCGCGAGCCTGCATCAAAAAACGCACGCGGAGTTTGTTGTCGCCGAGCGGGCAATAGACAGCACGAACATCATGCGTTTTCACAAGCGTCGCAAGCGTCTCCGTTTTGCCAAGCACGGGGGCGCCACGCACCACTTTGCCCTGCATGCTTTCCGCATCATCTAAGAACCCAACAACCTCCACGCCGGATTCCCGCAGGTAGGCGAGATACACTTCGCCATACGTCCCCGCTCCAATAATCACACTCTTCATCATGCCGCAACCCTCCTTTCGTTTGTGGTGGCAACAAACGGCATGGTGGTGGAGAACGTGCGAGCGTTCGTTGTCATGCTGCGCTCCTTTCCGCGCAACATGCCACCACCAACCCACGGGACGCCACGGTGGCGGGAAATCCCACCACCGTGGCGCCACCACTGACCCGGGCTACAATATTTGAGGGGGGGGGCTGAGCGCGCCTCTCCTATCTTCATGGGCACATAGTTGTCCACAAAAACGGGAGCGCCATCGACGTCTCGCAAGATCAAATTATTTTTCGGGAAAGTTTTTTCAATTTCCGGGGAAAGCTCCGATTCGCGACCGAGAGCGCACAACAAATGATATTCGGATAAATTAAATCCTGCATTTGCGAACGACGAACTGAATGCAACGTGGCGAATATTTATTTCGGTTACTTTCGGGTTTCCTGCAGCGTCTGCCTTCATATCCGCCACCACCAAGCCATTCATTTTCACGCCACATTTGTTCGCCACAAAGCCTATTGCGTCCAATGCGACTTTGCGAATGCGGGGATCGTTGAGCAATCTCCCTTTTGACGTATTTCCAGTGATTCCGGAAACCGCAACTTTCGCCATGATATATTCAATGCGTTCGGCAATTGCCAATTTTTTCAAAACTCCATCTTTGAAAAGGCAAAAGCAACCGTAGTTTCCGCCGGGCAAAAATTCGGAAAGCTGGAAATTTTCTATTCCCGTGTTTATCTCGACCCACGCCCGCAACTCCGTTTCGTTGCCCGCCATGAATGAACCCTTGCCCGACGCCGTGCCCGCAGAGGCGTCGCGAATCCAGACCGGATAGCCAAACGGATTCTTAAAACTTCCCGACAAAACTGAACTTTTCTCCAAGCGCAGACTCTTCGGAATCAGTCCCGTACCGGAAAGAACGTCGAACAACTTTTCTTTGCTGATGACAGTCCTGCAAAACTCGGGCGGTGGCAACAATGATGGCACGGGGAAAGGGTTTTCCGCCCAGTGGAGCACTTCCACCTCGGGCACAACGATTACGGCGTCGGGTTTCTCGCTCGCGAGGATCTCGGAAATCACGCGGCGATAATCGGGATCTTTGACGGCGGGCACCTTGTAAATGCGGTCGAACAGTCCCTCGTAAATTCCGTAGAGTGTTGTCGCCATGTCCCAACCGACAAACACAGAGTTGCGGAACTTTTCACTTTTCTTCAACGAGCGCAAAACGCTCCGCGACGACACGGCGCACGCGCCTGTGACAACAATCTTCATCATGCCGCAACCCTCCTTTCGTTGGTGGTGGCAACAAACGGCATGGTGGTGGAGAACGTGCGGGCGTTTGTTGTCATGCCGCGCTCCTTTCCGCGCAACAGTCCACCACCAACCTGCGGGACGTCACGGTGGTGGGAAATTCCACCACCACCGTGGCGCCACCACTGACTAAATTGATTCGAGGGGGGGGGGTAACCCTAAGCACTTTAGCGGGAACGCCAGCCACAATCGCGTACGCAGGAACGTCGCGAATGACAACAGCACCCGCGCCTACGAGGCAACTTTCGCCAAGGGTTTTCACACCCGTCATCACTGTTGCGCTTATGCCGACATATGCGAAATTCTCGGCGACAATGCCGGCACCAAAGTTCACGCCAGTGGACAGAAAGGCGCCGCAACAAAGTCTGGCGTGGTGCGCCAAGTTGACGCCGGCAGAGATCATGGAAAAGTCGCCAATCTCGGCGTAGGGCATTATCTGCGAATTTGCCAACACGTAAACACCTGCCCCAAACTTAACTTCCGGCGCAACTATAACAGACGGGTGGATGTAACTTGGCGTCTCATAGCCAAGTTCGCGGGCTCGCGACAACAGTTGCACACGCCGCCTGTTTTTCCCGAGCGGGCAATAGACCGCGCGCACGTCGTTGGTGGTGGCGAGCGTCTCCAACAAATCCGTTTTGCCGAGCACGGGGGCACCGCGCACCTCCTTGCCCTGCATGCTTTCTGCATCATCTAAGAACCCGACAACTTCTACGCCGGATTCCCGCAGGTAGGCGAGATACACTTCGCCGTACTTTCCCGCACCGATAATTATGCTTTTCATGCGACTGTTGCTTAGTTGTGGCCGTTAAAAGGCTCGCTACCGACTTTGTCCGAAGAGCTGTCGATATCCGCGCGCCTCAAAACTTTTGCAACAGTCATAAAGAAAATTTTGGCATCAGTCAAAAACGAAACGTGATCTACGTACCAAACGTCGAGCTCGAATTTTTTGTGCCATGAAATCGCGTTACGCCCGTGCACCTGCGCCCAGCCTGTGACGCCGGGCAAAACTTCGTGTCGCCGAGCCTGCTCCGGCGAATACAGCGGCAGGTAGTGTATGTGCAAGGGTCGCGGTCCGATGATGGAAATGTCGCCCCGCAGGATATTGAATAGTTGCGGAAGTTCGTCGAGTGATGTGGAGCGCAGAAACTTTCCGGCGGGCGTTATGCGTTTTTCGTTGGGGAGCAGTTTGCCATTTTCGTCGCGCTCATCGGTCATCGACTTGAATTTGTAGAGTCGGAAAATTTTGGCGTTTTTCCCAGGCCTTTCCTGCGAAAAAATTACTCCTGCGCCTTTGTTGGCAAAGTGCAACCAAATCGCCAGCGCCACGAGCAATGGCGAGAGGATGACGACAGAGACTGCGGCGATGGAAAAGTCTAAAACTCGTTTTACGCAATCTCGGTATATTTTCATTGTCGTGAATCAGTTCATTCCGACAACAGGGACGCGAGGTTGCTTGGTGGTTTTGAACACCCCGAGACTCGGAGACACGAGATAATCGACCGGCTCGTCTGTCGGCTCGGCGTCGAATTTGTCGATGATTTGGCAATCGAATGCGAGACCGATTGTCGTGGAATTTTTTGAAATTTTCCGCAGGTAGTGGTCGTAAAACCCTTTGCCGTAGCCGATTCTGTTGCCGCCCATGTCGAACACGACGCCCGGGACGACGTGGCACGTCGGCGCGTCGATCGGGATTTCGGGGCAATGGTCGCGCGGCTCGAGAATGCCAAACGAACCCGGCGCGAGATCGACCGCCATGTTTTTAATTTGGAAAAGCCGGATTTCGTTTCCGCAAACCTTTGGCACTGCGGTGATTCTGCCCTTTTCCAAAGATTGCAAAATGCCGATGTGCGTGGGCACTTCGCTGCGCACGGAAATGTAGAACGAGACACATTCCGACTCGGAAAACGGCTTGAACGCGCGCAGGTCTGTCCGGATTTTCGAGGCGAATTCGACATTGTCGGTCTTGTCGATGGCGTCGCGCAATGCGAGATGTTTGCGCCGCAGCATTTCCTTTATCCGCTGCCTTTCTGCGAACGCGGGGTCGCACCTGTTGTCGCGTGCGTCTTCTCTGTTGTGGTGTTGCGTCATCTTTTGTGGTGGCTGCTGCTATCAAACATTTGCCGCAACAGTACCGTTTGCGGCATTGTCGCGGAAAGCTTTTTCTATCGTCTCTGTGAAAAATTTGGGCGGGCGAATTGCCTGCGAATCGCGGTTCATGAAGGCGTGGAGCGTCATTCCCGTGGTCAAAACTTCGTCGCCGCGCAAGACTTCGTATTCGATTTTTATCTTCACTCGCGGCATTTCTTTCATCATTGCGCGCACGACAATGTCGTCGCCAAAGTGCGCGGGAACTCGGTATTTCACGGAGACTTCCAAAACCGGCAACAAAAATCCGTTGTCCTGCAGTTCGCGATACGGCATACCGAGCTCCGCCAAAAGTTGCGTTCTCGCGACCTCGAACCACGGCAGGTAGTTCGCGTGATAGACGACGCCCATCGCGTCTGTCTCCGAGAAGCGCACCCGTATCTTTGCTTCGGTTTTGAGCATTGTCGTGTTCGCTAAAAGTTGCGCAACAATTGACTACCTCACAACGAGATCGTCGTCAGAGTTTGGCACAATGCCGCTGCCGCCCGCGGGCTTGAGCAATCTGCGCTTCTTCGGCGCAGCGCCCTTGTCTGCCTTAGGCTTTGCCTCGCGCGGCGGAAATTCAAAGCGCACTTTCGACGAATTTTTCGCGAGAGTGAGATATGCGTCAAACGGGCGCTTCGTGCGATTTGAGATGAATTTGATGAGGTCTGTCTTGCCCTGCGTCAAAAGCTTCACGACTTGCTCACGCGTTATTTCCGCGCCAAGCATGTGCTTGCTCATCGAAAACGGCGCGGCTTTGGTGCCCTTGGGCACTTCCGCCGGATTGGGGCGATAGCCGTTGGGCGTCTCGTAAATTTTCAGCTTTGTTGCGGGGCATTCGCCGACGACTTCCGCCGTCGCGTAGTCGAAATTCTCCGCCTCGGGACTAACTTCCCGCGTGGCGAAAATGAGTGTGTTGCGAAGGAGCCCGTTGTCGTTTTTTTCGAGTTTGATCGAGGCGGAAAAAGGTCTGCCGAAGCGCGACTTGAAATCGTCGAAGGGTCCGACCTTTTCTCCGGCAATCAGGCGGCGCACCTCGTCGGCGGAAACGCTGTGCCCGCTTGCATTTTTGTAGATTGCAATTGTGGGATATTCGCGGCCGTTCGAGATCGTCAGCGAATCCTGCGAGCGATAAAGCCGGTAGTTTTCCACGATCGGCTTGCCGTCGGAGGGCGAGATGATGTCGGTCGCCGTCCATTGCTCTTCGCCGTCTGTCGTGATTTTGCCGACAATGCTCTTCGTCAACTCGACAATGCCGCCCATGAACGCCTCGCGCGAGCGCTTCCCCTCGGAGACTTCGCGCAGCTGAAATTCCCATTCGCCCGTCATCGCGGGGCTCGTGAGAATCTCGACGTCGGCGACTTTCAAAAACGCCATTAGCTGTTCCGCCTTGATTGTCGGAATCAAATCGCGGCCGCCGCGCTCGATGTATTTCGTCTTGATGAGATGGTCGATTATGCCCGCCCGCGTGGCAGGCGTCCCGAGCCCGCGCTCTTTCATAGCGAGCGCGAGTTCTTCGTCCTCGACAAATTTTCCCGCGCTTTCCATCGCGGCAAGCAACGTGGCTTCGGTGTAGCGCACCGGCGGCTTTGTCGCTTCTTCGAGGCATTGAATTTCGTTCACCTTCGCCGTTGGCGGCGCGCCGTCGGCTTGCGTTATCGCGGGCAAAACGTCTTCCGGCTTGCCCTCTTCCCTGCCATAAACTTCGCGCCAGCCCGGGACGACGAGCACTTTGCCCTCGGTCTTGAAATCGTTGCCCGCAACAGACGTCGTCCGCGTGGTCACGTCAAATTCCGCCGGCGGGAAAAACACCGCAACAAAGCGGCGCACGACCATGTCGTAGATTTTTGCCTCGTCTGCCGAGAGTGCGCTTTTCGGCTGCTGGTCTGTCGGGATAATCGCGAAGTGGTCGGAAATTTCCTTGTTGTTGAAAATGCGTTTGTTGGGGCGCACCCAGTCGTTTTCGAGGACGCGCGCGGCAAATCGCCCCACGGTGTTGTGCGCCTCGATGGCAGTGAGCGTGCGCCGGCAAGTCGGCATGTAGTCTTCCGGCAGCGCGCGCGAATCCGTTCGCGGGTATGTTGTGGCCTTGTGTTTTTCGTAGAGCGCCTGGGCGATTTGCAGCGTCTTTGTGGCGGGGAAGCCGAAGCGTTTGTTGGCTTCGCGCTGGAGCGTCGTCAAGTCGTAGAGGCGCTGACAAACCTCTGTCGTGCGTTTTTTTTCCTCGGAAATCGTGCCCGTCTCGGCGCGCCGGCAGGCTTCGAGGATTTCCATCGCCCGCGCCTTTTCCCAAACCCTGTCCGCCTTGTCGGCTGCGTCGGAATTGGCATTCCCGCCGCTCTTCGCTTCGCTCTTTTTGAAATCGGGTCGCTGGTACACGCCTTCATACGTGCCGCCCGCGATAGCAAATTCGCCGACGACGCGCCAATACTGCGCGGGGACGAAGTTCCTGATGTCGAGTTCACGCTGGACGATGAGCGAAAGCGTCGGCGTCTGCACGCGCCCGACCGTTGCCACCTGCCCTTTGCCCGCAGGCGAAGTACGAATCGTCACGGCGCGCGTCCCATTCATTCCGATGAGCCAATCGGATTCCGCGCGGCAACGGGCGGCGTCGCAGAGATTTTTCATCTCGAAGCCCGCGCGCAATTTTTCAAAGCCCTCGCGGATCGCGCTCGGCGTCATTGACGTGAGCCACAGCCGCCGCGTTTCTTTGCGGCAGCCCGCGAGCTCGTAGATGTAGCTGAAAATCAGCTCGCCCTCGCGCCCCGCATCGCAGGCGTTCACGACGCTACCAACGTCGCGGCGCTCCATCAGGCGCTTGAGCTTCGTGAATTGCTCCTTCGCTCCGCGCTCTGTTGACGCCTTTATCTTGAATTTCGACGGCAAAATCGGGAGCGTCTGCCGCGACCATCGCTTCAATTTGTCGTCGTAGTCGTCGGGGTCGCACAGCGAAACCAAATGCCCCACGGCGGAAGATATCACGTAGTTGTCGTCCTCAAAGACTTCGCCCCGCGCGGGGACTTTAAGGACTCTCGCGATGTCGCGCGCCACAGATGGTTTTTCGGCAATTACCAAAGCTTTCATTTTCAACAGTATATACTTGTGAAAAACAAAAAATTTGCGGAAAAAGTTCTATTCATCGGCGCCGATTGGCAAGCCATTTTTGCAAAAACAATATGTACAAAGGCGCGGCGGGCACACGGAAACTTGCAAAAAAAAGCGCTGCGGCGCAAAATCGCGCGAAAATATCGGAATGAATTTCGCCGCAAAAAATCTCCGCAATGCAGCCATCGCCACGGTCGTAGCGCTCGGCGTTGTCGCGGTTGACGCGGTGGCAGGCGGATTTGTGAAAAATTCCGAGGTCGGCGGATATCGCGTCATCGTCGAGGGCGGGGGCGTCGAGAAACGAAAGGAAATTCAATACGATTCGCAGGGGCGGGAAATTTACAACTCGGAGGGATTTAACCCGAAGTTGCTGACCGGCGGAGGTTTAGATAACAGTCTGCTTGGCGACGACAACATTGATGGCGA
>JAJPZB010000127.1:7789-11963 GCA_021204635.1 Opitutia bacterium
CCACGAACCCCACCAAAGCCCCACGACAATGGCATAAGGCAAGCCGAAGACGGCTCAATTTTCATAGACCCCAAAAGCTCCATGCTCGAACAACCCACAACTGAGGACGGGCGCAAACTTCCATTCTACCTCTCGGGGCAAAAAGGATATGGGAAAGATGACCAAACTGCCGGCCTCACAAATTTCACAAAAATGAACACGACATATATGGAGGATAAACGCTCCATAGAATCGCGAGAAATCGAGACAACCGACCGCTACAACAATATCATAGGATTGGAAGAGTGGCATGCGAAATTCTCCCCTCTCGGTGGTCGCAGAACCGACAGGTATGACACGGAATCGAATTTCTCGGGTCGCGAGTTTCGCGTGGATAAAAATTTTGAGACAAAAATTCTCGAAAACAACCTGATGTGGGCACATACGCAGGAATCACACATCTCGACAGACAGCCGCTTTGCCCACGAGCTCGCGGAAAAATACTCAAATGTCCGCACCTCGAATTTCAGCGACGCGCGCCTCCCTGCTCCCGGGCAACTCGGTGGGATCTCTATGCAGACAATAAATCGCTACCAATTCCGCCGCTCCCACTCCACCGAAGCCGGCCTCGAAACCGTCACCCCCGGCAACCCCGAAACTCACAAAATCTCAGACCACTGAGAAGGGAAAAGTGGTGGGAATTTGGGGCAAGGTTCGCGGAAAAGTCAGTCTGCGAGCAAATTATGCACGGCGACGACTATTTTGATTTGTCGCACAATTCGCGAAATAATGCTTCCCATTTGTCGCCGATGTTTTTGGGAGAAAAACGCTCGACGTCTTTCAACCCCTGCCGAGCCAAACGCTCACGCAATTCGCGATCTGCCATGAGTTTCGCCAAGGTCTCCGCATACTTCTCAATATCAAACGCCGGCACCAACATTCCGTTCTTACCATCATCGATAATATCACGAACCGCGTTGAAGGACTCAAATGCGACCGGAACGCAACCAAACGCCTGCGCCTCTACCAACACTAAGCCGAAACTTTCATTCGCGCTCGTCATGCACAAAATACTCCCTTCCTTGTAATATTTCTGCGGTTGCCGAAAACCCTCAAAGAAGACGTTTCCCAAAGCAAGTTCAGAAACAGTTTTTCTCATTTGCGGCATATAATCCCCATCACCGACAAATCGAAGTCCCCAATCCGTAAAGCGCCCTTGCAAAATCTGCCATATTTTCAGCATGTAGTCGGGACGTTTATCTGCAAAACTCATTCTCCCAACAAAAATTAACTCATTTTTCTTCGAGCTAAAATCGACATTCTGCGCAGGAAAAGGTGCGGTATTCGGGATCGCTACAACTTTACCTGTTTTAATCAAATTTCGGCTCAAATGCATTTCGAAGTTTGCGCGCAAAGATTCGGAGAGTAAAACCGTGCAGTCGCAAGATTTACAATTGTAGCGGTACTTTCGACACTGTCTCAAAAATTTTGTAAATGTGTTCCACCACCTAAATCGCCGAGTTCGATAACGGGATAGATATGAGCGCGGGTCAGCATGCAAAACAGATATTACGGGAATGCGAAATTTCTTTGTAATCTTTGTAAATGGGAAATACCAACCCGCGCCACACTGGAAAACGATGATGTCAATTCTATTCTCAGCAATAAACTCCTCAAACCACAAAATATTGGCTTCTGACTCAAAATGCGTCCTATTTTTCTTGTCCGGAAAAGCAAATTGAGAAATATCGTCAACAATTTCTTCACCGCTTTTCCGATTCCAATATGCCACTACTACATCATGACCCCGAGCCATCATCTCCCGCGCGCAAACCTCTGTTGCCCGACCAATACCGCCCTTGCACAAACGCATAAGAGCATTATCCACCAAATAAAGAATTTTCATAAAATACTAACAAAGATATTGTCCAAAATTTTTATGGCAGGCCTCTAAAACCATGGCGGGAGTAATCGCCTTCATACATGCAGATTCTCCCGTATCTTCAAGTCCCGAAAATGGGCAATTATCCTGCCAATCTTTTGAAAACCACTCGCAAGACCCTCCGCAGGGTCTGCTCAAAATATTTATGTTTTCTGCGTATCCTTTAAATTTTCTGGACGTCGAACCAAAGAGCACAATAGAACGCCCGCCCAAAACGTGCTTCAAGTGAACCATTCCACATTCCCCGTCTAAGTGAAAAACAGAAAATTTGAGCACAGCTTTCAATTCTTCAAAACTGGTTTTCCCTCTCAAATCTACATCTACTCCTTTTATTTCCGCACAATTGCCTGCTCCTAATTGAACTAATTTCACTCGAGGAAAATCTTCTTTAAATTTCGCAATAAAGTCCTCGTATTGCCCGAGCGACCAGCACCTCGTTCCTGTCGGCGAATCCTGGCATCCTCGTTGCACCGTAACATATGGCAGTTCACAATCTATTTTAGCTCGAATTTCTTTCTCGGAAATCTTGCAATTTAAAGTAAATGGCTGCGAATCTATGGGTATTCCCGACGGCAATTCTGCCATAGTAAATCTATTTCTCCCGCAAACCCGGGCGAGGTTCATGGCAACACTATCGGCGTATGTCCCCTCTCTCGTGATACATGTATATTTAGCTGCGAAGTCCTGTAAATTTTTAACATATTTTGACAAGCAGGGACTTTTCCTTTCTATCCTTTTTTTGCACGCGTAAGTCACGTTCGGGTAGTTGCAAAGCGTAATGACAAGGTCTGCTCGTTTTACGTCTGCCTTAGATGGAGAAAGTGAAATATTCTCAGGAAAAAAATCCGGATTGCACCCGAACACACCCTCGAGGCAGTCGCGCGGAAGTTCAGAATATACGAATACATCTGCACAATCTGCTACCATCAGCGCCAATTTTCTAACATATTGAATATTTATTATGTGATCTCCTAAGCCGCCAAAAAGTCTAATAACTATTTTCAACTTTCCGGTAGAGCATGTTTGGACGGGTAGAAGGAAGGAAGGAAGGAAGGAAGCCTCGCAATCAGTTCTCCTGTGCAAAATATTATGAGTTTTATAAGCCCTTTACAGAAATTACCGGAAAATTCCTTCTCGTATCTGACAACACGATTTTCTAACCTCACCCACAAATTATCTTTGAGTTTATTCATAAATCTAAGTCGAAGCTTATTTCTACCGGGTATGTATTTAAACAATCACAATCCCTTAAAATGAGGTTGGAGATTTTTTATGGAAAATGGATTTCAGCTTTGTTTTTATCCGGTAGAGTGTGCGTTTTAGGGGATGGAGGTAGCCATAGCCGTCAACGGTGGCGAGATTTCCGAGGGTGTTGAATGTGTGCAAGCCCACGTGCCAAATGGGGGAATTTGGGAAATGGCGCGCGATTTCCTTGAAGGTAAATTCTTTTTTGTCTGCGTTGTATTGCATGGAATAAAACACAGTTCCGGCGCCGTATTTCCCGTTGCAATCTTGCGCGGCGCGCACGATGGTTCCTTCTTTGAGCACTATGAAATATCCGGCGCTACGGGCAGACAGATCTGGGAAAGAAATGCGTGTAAACGGCGTCTCTTCGTATGGACCTTTCCACGAACCGGTTTTCGAGCGATATACACCCAACTCACTGCCGCAATCGTCTTCGTCATTGCGCGTTGCAAACATCATAGGCTCGCCAAATCCGTCAAAAATGATGGCATCCGTCAGAGGGGCGGCACAAATAGTCTCGACCGGAATTGCTTTTTCGGTCTTCGGGTCGTAGCGGAAGAGCGTCGATTTTTCGGATTCCCAATTTTCGGGGTGAATGTAAATTTCTCCATTTTCCCTGTAAATTGCGGGAAAGGAATAATGCAAATGGTCTTCGATTACGGGGATAACCTTTTTTAAAACGTATTCCCCGTTTTCAAAAGCGATTTTCAACTTGGAAATACGTCCCCAGCGGCGGGTCATTTTGCGTCCCAACGCCACGATTGTTTCTGGCGCTTTGTTGAGCATCATTTCTTCCGCGAGAACTTCAATCTTATTTCCTTCGTGCGACAAGATGAACGGATCTGCAAACCAACCATCGGCGTATCCGCCCAAATTCAGCCATTTTATATTAAAAGACCTGAATAAAACGCTTTCGTCGTAATCGAGAAACCCGATATTCCACGCCTTGCGCTTGTAAACCTCGTGCTCCCATTTTTTGTATTTTTGGAAAATATTCATGTCAAAAAT
>JAJPZB010000098.1 GCA_021204635.1 Opitutia bacterium
GGTTGTTGGTGGGCGGGTTGGTTGTGATAGGGATGGTGGGGAGCGGGTTGGTGGTGGAACTTGGGTTGGTGGTGGCGGGTTAGCGGGTGCGACGGTGGCGGGTAATTTTGTTCTTCACTCGCGGCGGCAAATTTGTAATCTGAAATAAGTACATTCTCAAAAACCCAAGGCAAAATTATGGCTTCGACATTACCTCCTCCTCCCCCCGCCGCGAGACCCGCAACACCTGCGCGCCCCACACTTCAACGCCCGACGCCGCGCCCGCCCGTTCGCCCGGGCGCGCCGGTCACATCTGCCGCGACAGTTGATCCCAACGCCGGCAAGGTCGGGACAGTTGCCGCCGCCGTTGACGTCATCGCGTTTATCGCCTCGATCGCGGGGCTTGTCGCGATGTCGATGGAGTTCCTCGCCAATTCCTACAAATAATTTTTTAGAAAGATAGAAAGAAAACCACACACATGGCATCGGCAAACATCATAGAATTGGACGGCGCAAATTTTGACGCCACAACAGCGTCGGGAACTGCTCTCGTCGATTTCTGGGCACCCTGGTGCGGGCCGTGCCGTGCGCTCGGGCCGGTGATCGAGCAGATTGCCGCCGAGGTCGGCGACAAGGCGAAAATTTGCAAGGTCAACGTCGATTCCGTGGTCGATGTCGCTGCGCGCTTTGGGATTCAGAGTATCCCGACGGTCTTGATTTTCAAAAATGGCGAGATCGTGAAAAAGTTCGTCGGGCTTCAATCGAAGTCGGTTTTGCTCGACGCGTTGTCGTAAATATTTTGCGCACTCTTTGGTTGAGTCGCTGCGGGAATGACAAATTCCGGCAGCGATTTTTTTGTGGCGGGTGCGTTGAAAAAATCGGCGAGAACGAATATCTTCGCGCAAGTTCCCATAAATTTTCCTCATCATGGCAGACGTTTCCGCAGACGAAAAAAAAGAAGATTTAAGAAAGGCATTTCCGCAGAGCCGCCGCATTTACGTGGTGGGCTCGCGACCGGATATCCGAGTGCCGATGCGGGAAATCTCGCTCTCGCCGACGCGTTCGCGCGCGGGGAAAATTTTGCACGAAAATGCACCGGTGCGCGTGTATGACACGTCGGGGCCTTGGGGCGACGAAAATTTTCACGGCGACATTCGGAGCGGGTTGCCGGCGGTGCGGACGCCGTGGATTCTCGCTCGCGGCGATGTTGAGGCTGTGGCGCCGAGCGTCGTCGTGCCCGCAGTGAAAACGGCTTGTGGCAGCGAGCAATTTGATCGCGGCGAGCGCAAAATTTATCGCGCCAAGCGCGGCGCGCACATAACGCAGATGGACTACGCGCGGCGCGGAATTATCACGCCCGAGATGGAGTTTGTCGCGATTCGCGAGAACATGAAATTGCAGGAGGCGCGAGATGAAGCGGAGAAATCGCCGCGCCGGCGGCTTTCTTTCATGCACGCCGGAGAAAGCTTTGGCGCCGCAATTCCGCCGGAAATCACGCCGGAGTTTGTGCGCTCCGAGATCGCGCGCGGCCGCGCAATTCTCCCCGCAAACATCAATCACCCTGAGGCAGAGCCGATGATAATCGGGCGAAATTTTCTCGTGAAAATCAACACGAACATTGGCAATTCCGCGATTGCGTCGGGAATCGAAGAAGAAGTTGACAAAATGCGCCGCTCGTGCCTTTGGGGCGGCGACACGCTCATGGACCTTTCCACCGGCAGAAATATTCACGCGACGCGCGAGTGGATTTTGCGGAATTGCCCCGTGCCCGTCGGCACCGTGCCGATTTATCAGGCGCTCGAAAAAGTCGGCGGCAAGAGCGAGGAAATTTCGTGGGAAGTTTTTCGCGAGACGCTGATCGAGCAGGCAGAGCAGGGCGTTGATTACTTCACGATTCACGCCTGTGTGAAAAAGGATTTTGTGCCGCTCGCCGCTTCGCGAATGACGGGCATCGTCTCGCGGGGAGGCTCGATTATGGCGAAATGGTGTCAACGCCACGGCGCAGAAAATTTTCTTTGGACGCATTGGGACGAGATTTGCGAGATCATGGCGGCGTATGACATCGGCGTTTCGATCGGCGACGGACTGCGCCCGGGCTCAATCGCAGACGCGAATGACGAGGCGCAATTTGCCGAGCTCAAAGCGCAGGGCGAGTTGACGAAGCGCGCGTGGGAGCACGGCGTGCAGGTCATGAACGAGGGCCCCGGGCACGTTCCCGCGCAACTCATTCGCGAGAATATGCTGAACCAACTCGAGTGGTGCCACGAAGCGCCGTTTTACACGCTCGGACCGCTGACAACGGACATCGCCCCGGGCTATGACCATATCACGAGCGCGATAGGCGCTGCGCTGATCGGCTGGTATGGTTGCGCGATGCTCTGCTACGTCACGCCGAAAGAACACCTCGGCTTGCCAAATCGCGACGACGTTCGCGCCGGCGTAATCGCGTATAAAATCGCCGCCCACGCCGCAGATCTCGCCAAGGGGCACCCCGCCGCGCAGTATCGCGACAACGCTTTGTCGCGGGCGAGATTTGAGTTTCGCTGGGAAGACCAATTTGCGCTCTCGTTGGATCCCGAGCACGCGCGGCGTTTGCACGACGAATCGCTGCCGCAGGAAGCTGCGAAGCGCGCGGCATTTTGCTCGATGTGCGGCCCGAATTTCTGCTCCATGCGCATTTCCGGAGAACTTTCCGGAGACAATCCCGCAGGGGAATGAGGGTTGGTGGTGAGAGGAGTTTGTGGTGGGGATTGAGTTTGTGGTGAGATTTTTTCGGAGGGGTTGGTGGTGGGTATTGGGTTGGTGGCGGGATTAGAGTCAGGCGACGTTCTACGAACACACTCCCTCAC
>JAJPZB010000099.1 GCA_021204635.1 Opitutia bacterium
GTCTTCCCGCGCTTAGTCGCGTGCGCATAAGTGCCGCGTTCTGATTACTCTTCGCGCTCCCGTCACTTTCCTGAATTGCGGAAATGTCAGGCGAAAAAGAATGCGTTTGCCCGTTGTCGCGGCTCGTTATTCGCGTGGAAACGTGGTAATATGGAGCGCATTTATGACGCACGCGGAAACCATTGCAGAGCTTTGTTCGCTAAGGAACCACGGGAGCAAATTCGGGATTGACCGCATGCGCGGATTTGCCGCCGCGCTCGGCTCGCCGCAGCAGGCGTTTCCGTGCATTCACCTCGCCGGCACAAACGGGAAGGGCTCGACCGCCGCGATGTTGGAAGCGATTTTGCGCGGAAGCGGCTTGCGGGTTGGGCTCTACACTTCGCCGCACCTCGTGAAACTCGGCGAGCGCGTGCAGGTGAACCGCGTGCCGCTTTCCGACGCGCAAATCTGCGATTACGCGGCGGCGCTCTACGATGTCGCGAAGAAATTTGGCGTGCCGGGCGACGAGGATTATCCGTCGTTTTTCGAGTTCATGACCGCGATGGCGTTTTCGCATTTCAAGCGCGAACGCTGCGACGCGGCGGTGATAGAAACAGGCCTCGGCGGGCGGCTCGACGCGACAAATATTCTCGCGCCGAATGTCTGCGTGATTACGTCGATCGGGCTCGACCACTGCGAAATGCTCGGCGACAGCATAGAAAAAATCGCGGCAGAGAAGGCGGGGATTATCAAAAACGGCGTGCCCGTCGTGATGGGCGTCGTTCCCGAGGCGGCGGAAAATGTGATTCGGCGCGTCGCGCGCGAACGCAGTGCGCCGGTGATTTCCGCGCGGGAAAAATTTGGCGCGGACATAAAAAATTTCCCCGAGACAAATTTGCGCGGCGACCACCAACGCAGAAATGCGGCGGCGGCAAAGCTCGCGGCGGAGGCGTTTTTTGCCGCAACAATGCGGAACGTTCCCGCCGGTATCGATGGGTTTTTGCAAAATGTGAATTGGGCGGCGCGCTGGGATACCCGCGTGTTGTCGGACGGGCAAACCCTCGTCATCGATGTCGCGCACAATGCCGAATGTGCCGTCGTCTTGGGCGAGATGCTGAAAGCCGATTTCGCCACCACAAAGGCGAAGCCGACCGTTGTTTGTGGCGTCCTCGGCATTGCGCGGGCGCGCCCGATTTTGCGCACCATCGCGGATTTTGCGGCGAAGATTGTTCTCGTGCGGCCCGCGCAGGATCGCGCGTGCACTCTCGCGGAGTTGCGCTCGTGCATTCCTGCGGATTTCGCCGGCGAGATCGAGGAATCGTCTGTTGCGAGATTATTCCCGCGGGCGAATTTCTGCTCGGAAAAACCGGCGAACGGCGGGAAGGTCATTGTTGCGGGCTCGTGCTACCTCGCAGGCGAAGTATTGGCAGCTCTTTCCGGCACGCCGACCGAGCCCTGCGACTTGCTCCAAGACAAACTCCGCTGAGCACCATCGTTGCCACCACCAACCCGCCACCACTAACCCAATCGCCACCACCATGGCGGCGCTGCAGGATTTGGGTTGGTGGTGACGACGGGTTAGTGGCGGGATTGGGGTCGGTGGTGGCGGGTTGGAGGTGAGGACTTGGTTTCGTTGCAGCGGGTTGGTGGTGGCGAACTACTCGCGCATGCAATGCGTAATTCTCCCGCTAAGTTAGCGGGAGGGGACCACGTTAGTGGTGAGGGAGTGTGTTCGTGGAACGACACCTGACTTTGCTCCCCGCCACCAACCCAACCGCCACCACCGTTGCGGCAGAAAAAGCTTGCGTCGCGCTGTAATAGGTTATACCCCTATGCCCTATCATGAAAAAGGCACAGCATTCGCATTGCCGCTCTGCGGAGACCAAGACCAAGCTGATTGCTCGGCTCAGGAAAATAGAAGGGCAGACCCGCGCCATCGAGAAAATGATCGAGGACGACAGGGCGTGCATCGACATCTTGCGGCTGATTGCCTCGGTCTCGGGTGCGTTGCGCGGGATTTGGGCTGAGACGCTCAACGATCACCTGAAAGGCTGCATCCGCGAATCGCTTGAAAACCACGACGACTCGCTCGTCGATGAGTTGGTCGAACACCTCAAAAAAATCAAATAAACGGAGACGCCGCAGAGGCGAACAACCATGTCTGATTGTTGCAAAAAAAGTCACCACAAACACCACGACCACAATCGCGCCGACCACAGTTGCTACCGCGACAGTTGCGAGCACAACGATTGTTGCCACCACCAACCCGCCGTTGGTCCCTGCGGGAAATCGTGCTGCGACAACGAAACTCGCGCCGCCTGCGAAAGCGCCGGAACCACTTGCTCCTGCTGCGGCGGAACCAAAAGTGCTACGGCAATGGAACTCGCGCTGCCGTTTATTTTCATTTCCCTCGCGGGCATTGTTGCGAGCTTCGGGATTTCGCATTTTGACTTCAATTTCCCCGGGTTCCCATTGAGCGATCCGGCGTGGATTGCCGTGATTTTGTGCGGTGTGCCGATTATCCGCGAAGGCTTCACAAATTTCTTTGTAAAGAAAAAAATCACGAGCGCGTTGCTCGTCTCTGTGGCGATTTTCGCCTCTCTTGGGCTGCAATTTTTCATCACGTTTTCCGGAGTTTCCGGCGACATGCACGGCCACGACAGCTACATTTTTGCCGCCGGCGAAATCGCGTTTTTGATGGCTCTCGGCGAATGGCTTGAAGATCGGACCGTGAAAAAAGCCCGCGCCGGCGTCGAAAATCTCATAAAAATTACTCCGAAAAAGGCGCTCTTGGTTCGCGACAATGGCGAGACGGAAGAAGTGCCCGTGGAGCAATTGCGCGTTGGCGACCGCGTGCGGGTGCGCCCCAGCGATTCGATTCCGGCAGACGGCGAAGTCGTCGAGGGCGCGAGCTCCGTGGATCAATCGAGCATGACCGGCGAAAGCCTTCCGGTTGACAAAGCCGCCGGCGACGCCGTTTTTGCCGGCACGCAAAATCTCTCCGGCTCGCTCCTCATCCGCGTGTCAAAGCGCTCCGGCGATTCCGCGATTTCGCGGCTGATCGAATACGTGAAAAACGCCGAACAACGCAAGGCCCCGATTCAGCGCACGGCGGACAAGTGGGCGGCGAAAATCGTTCCCGCAGCAATAATTTGCGCGATCCTCGTGTTCCTCCTCTCGTTCTTTATTTTGGACGTCGGGACGAAGGAATCCGTGAAGCGCGGCGTGACAATTCTCGTCGTGTTTTGCCCGTGCGCATTCGCCCTCGCGACGCCAACCGCGATTGCGGCAGGGATTGGGAATGCCGCGCGAAACGGCATTTTGATAAAAAGCGGCGACGCTCTCGAGAAGCTTTGCTCGATTAAAAAAGTCGTTTTCGACAAGACGGGGACACTGACAAAGGCGGAATTGCGCGTGGAAAAAATTATCGCGACGGGGAAATTTTCCGATGAAAAACTCTTGAAATTCTGCGCGGCGGCAGAGCGGCATTCCCAACACCCGATCGCAAAAGCGATTACGGACGAGGAAAAGAAAAGGTTTGGCGGCGACAAAAATGCGCAGGTTGTCGCCAAGAATGTCGCGGCGAAAAACGGCGTCGGGATTTCCTGCGAAATCGACGGCGCGAAAATCGACATTTGCTCTCGCCGCGCGTTTGAGGCTTCGGGAATGGCGTTCTCGCGCGAGATGAAAGACTTTGTTGCGTCGCGCTCGGCGGCTGGCGAAATCCCCGTCATTGTCGCCGCAGACGGAGCTCTCGCGGGCATAATCACGCTCTCCGACACGCTGAAAGAAGAGGCGGCGACGACAATCTCCGCGCTCAAAACCGGCGGATATCGCACCGTCATGCTCACCGGCGACAATGCCTCCGCCGCGAAAAGCTTCGGCGCGCGTGTCGGCGTTGACGAAATTTTTTCCGAGCAATTGCCCGAGGGCAAGGCGACGACAATTGCCACGCTGCGCGACGGCGGAAAATCCCCAGTGCTCATGGTCGGCGACGGCGTGAACGACGCTCCGGCGCTCGTTTCCGCAGATTGCTCGGTCGCGATGGGCGCGCTCGGCTCGGAACTCGCTGTGGAGACGGCAGAAATCGCGCTTTTGAACGACAAGATCCTGCTTGTCCCCGTGCTTTTGAAATTCGCAAAATCTGTGTTGCGGACGATTCACTGCAACTTCGTGATTTCGATTTGCATAAACAGCGCAGCCGTGGTTTTGAGCGCGAGCGGGATTTTGGATCCGGTGTCGGGCGCCTTCGTGCACAACGCGTCGTCGCTCATTGTCGTGCTGAATTCCGCGTCGCTGCTGGCGCGAAAGCTGCAACAATCTCTGTAAATTTGTTTGAGCAGGCGCAGGGCGTTCTCGCGAAAAAAATTGCGGGAACGCTCGCGTTTTGTGGCGATTTTTTGAAAATCTTTCCGCCATGTCCGAGAAAACAGAAAATGCCGTGAAAATTTTCCATGCCGCGCCGGATTTTTATAATTGCGCGCAGGCCGTTGCCGCGAGTTGCGGGCGAGCGGATTTGCTTGACAAGATGAAGCTTTGTGGTGGCGGGCGAGCGCCGAGTGGGCTTTGTGGTGCGCTCTATGCGGCAACACAGGTTTTGCCGCCGGAAAAATGCGCAGAGGCACGAGCGGCGTTTGTTGCGGCAAATGGCGCCGAGACTTGTGTCAAGCTGAAAAAGAATCCCAACATCAAGTGCGCAGACCGCGTCGCGAGCGCCGTTGCAATCGTCGAAAAAATTTCGCAGGCAGGAAAATAGCGACTTGGTGGTGGCGCGGGTTGGTGGTGAGGATTTGGGTTGGTGGTGGAATAGGGGTCTATGGTGGGAAGCCGGGTTGGTGGCGGCGGTAAACTGCCACGATTGTTGTCACACGGATTTGTTCGCGACTAACGTCGCTCACGGCTGCGGTTGGTGGTGGTGGCACGGGTTAGTGGTGAGGATTTGGGTTGGTGGTGGCGGTTGGGTTAGTGGCGAGGAGCAAAGTCAGGCGACGAACAACGGACACCCTCACCACTATCGTGATCCCCTCCCGCTAACTTAGCGGGAGAATCGCGCATGGCTGCGCGAATAATTCAAATCCAACCCACCACCAACCCAATTGTCACCACTAACCCCAAGTCTCACCACTAACCCAACCCGCTACCACTAACCCAAATTTTCACCACCAACCCCAATTTTCACCACAAACCCAGCCCACCACCAACCCACCAATCTCACCACCAATCCAAATCTCACCACCAATCCAATCCTCACCACCAACCCCTTGTTGTGGAAACATTTCTGTTGCAAACATGCTTTGCCGAATCAAATAATTTGAGAAATCAAATTGGCAAGATGGCAACAGAGAGCGATATTCCCGCGTGGCAGCTGCTTTTCGAGGTGGCAAAGAGGATTCGTAAAAACGTCGCGAGATCAGAGAAATGGCTGATGGACAGGCACACGGTGGCGCAGGTGCGCACGTTTGAGGAGATCATGGGCTTTTATCCGGAGGGGGTGTCGCTTCGCGACTTGGCGAAGAGCCGCGGAATCACGGCGGGGACGGCGTCGGTCACGGTCAGTTCGTTGGTTGCCGCCGGCTTGGTTGCGAGGACGCGCGCCACGCATGATCGGCGCTCTGTGCGGCTTTTGCCCACGAAAAAGGCGTTGCGGCGCGAGGAAAAAATTGGCGAACTGTCGCGAGAATTTTTCGAGAAATCTCTTGCCGGAACGACGCCCGAAGAGCGTGAAAATTTCGTCAAATTATTGGGGAAAATGCTTGCCAATTTAAAAAATTCTTAACTTTCAAAACGCTTTCAACATTTATGAATAAGAGGAAACTTCTTTGTCTTTTATCCGTAATTTTTGTTCTTGCCGGCGGCACATTTGTCCGCGCCGCCGCGCCTGCCGCGAATGCACGGCTTGAACTTGTTGCCGCCGGAAGAGTTGGCGAGGCGGAGAACATCAGCACTCGCCGCTACCCGGGCCGCGTCGTTTCGCCGGCGTCTATTGCGGTCACTGCACGCGTTTCCGGCGATTTGCTCGAAATCGGGTTCAAAGAAGGCGATTTTGTGAAAAAGGGTCAGCTCCTTTATCGGCTTGACGACATTCGCTATGTGGCGGCGAAGCGTAGCGCCGAGGCGAAAATTGCCGAATACAAAGCGCGCGTCGCATATTCCAAGGCAAATTTTGACCGCACGAGAGAGCTTTTTGAAAAAGACGTTTCGACGCAGGACGAGCTCGAGAGCGCGCGCAGCGAATATGAGGCGTATCAGGCGACGTTGGCGGCGGCGGAAGCCGATTTGATTGTCGCGGACGACGATTTGAAAAACACGCGGATCGTGGCGCCGGCGGACGGGCGAATTGGCGTCAACGCCGTGCCGGTCGGGAGCTATGTCACGCCGTCGTCGGGGACGCTGTCAACGGTCGTTCAGATGGACCCCGTGCGCGTGCGTTTTTCCCTCAGCAATCGCGATTTTCTCACGCTTTTTGGCGACGAACAAACGCTGCGCGACCGCAGCACGATAAAGCTCCTTCTCGCGAACGGCACCGAATACGGCGAGGTGGGGAAGCTTGATTTTATCGACAACACGACAAACGAGCAGACGGATACGCTGCAAATTTACGTGGTGTTCCCGAATGAGCGCCACCGGCTTTCGCCGGGCAGCACGATTTCCGTTTTGCTCGGCAGGACGGAAGGCACGAAGCTGCCGGTCGTTTTGCCGTCTGCCGTGATGTATGATTCGGACGGGACTTACGTCTATGTGCTCGACGAAAACAACGTGGTTTCCCGCCGCGACATCGAGCTCGCGCAGGCGACGCAGGATTTGCAATTCGTGAAAAGCGGCCTCGAGGTCGGCGAGCGCATAATCATCGACGGGACGCACAAGGCGATTCCCGGCAAGCCCGTGAACGTCGTCGAAGACAAAGAGACCGACGCCGATGCCGCAAGCGACGGTGCCTCAGACGCCGGCAAGACAAACTGAATTTGCCGCGAGAATGCGCGCTTTTGCCTCTGATTTCCGGCGTTTCCGAATCTGAAAAATTTCCCCTCCAAGATTTCCCCGAACAATGTTTTCCAAAATTTTTATTGAGCGCCCCCGCTTGGCGGCGGTGGTCAGTTTGGTAATTTTTCTTGCCGGACTGATTTGCCTGAATCGGCTTCCCGTCGAGGAATATCCCGAAATTGCGCCGCCGAGCATCCGCGTTTCCGCGACATACACCGGCGCGAGTGCGGAGACGGTGCGCGACGTAGTCGCAACCTTGCTCGATTCGGAAATCAACGGCGTGGAAGACATGCTGTACTTCTCCTCCACGTGCAGCAACAGCGGCGAATATTCCTGCAGCATTTCGTTTAAAACCGGCGTGAACGACGACATCGCGATGGTCAACGTGCAAAACGCGATCAAGCGAGCTGAATCGAAGTTGCCGTCAGAGGTGCAGAGCACCGGCGTCCAGGTGATGAAGCGAAGCAACGACATTCTCGCGATGTTCGCGTTCACGACGGACGGGACGTCGATGTCCACAATGGAACTGAGCAACTACGTTTCATCGACGGTCGCCGACGCGGTCTCGCGCGTTGACGGCGTTTCGACGGTTGACGCGATGGGCGGCGACGTTTACTCGATGAGAATTTGGCTCGACCCCGTCAGGCTCGCGGGTCTCGGGCTTTCGACAGACGATATTTCCGCTGCTGTCAAGTCGCAAAATGTGCAGGCGGCAGCCGGCGCGCTCGGAGACGAGCAGGGCAACAACTTTCTGCAATTCAAGATCAACGTTCACGGGCGCTTGGTCACGCCGGAGGAATTTGAAAACATCATCATCAGAACCGGCGACGACGGAAGCCTGCTGCGCCTGAAAGACGTTGCCCGCGTCGAACTCGGCTCGAAAACGTATTCGGGGCGCGGAAATTTCAACGGCAAGGAATCTGTCGGCCTCGGCGTTTTTCGCAACAGCGATTCCAACGCGCTGGATACGGTTACCCGCGTTCGGGAGGTTTTGGACGACATGTCGAAGCGCTTTCCCGCAGGCGTGACCTACGACATTGCCTACGACCCGACGCAGTTCATCGTCGTTTCAATTAGAGAAATCGTCGAGACAATCGTCATTGCGCTGCTGCTCGTCGTCTTTGTCACATACATTTTCTTGCAGGATTGGCGGGCGACGCTCGTGCCTGCGATCGCGATTCCCGTCTCTCTCGTCGGCACGTTCACGTTCATGTTCATCATGGATTACAGCATCAACGTGCTGACGATGTTCGGGCTGATTTTGGTAATCGGCTCGCTCGTTGATGACGCCATTGTCGTCGTGGAAAACTGCCAGGCGTTGATGGTGCGCGAAAAGCTTCCCGCGAAAGAGGCGGCGCTGAAAAGCATGCAACAAATCACGGGCGCGATTATCGCGACGACGCTCGTCACGATCGCGTGCTATGTGCCGCTCGCGTTCTACGGCGGCATGGTCGGGCGCATTTACATGCAGTTCTCCGTGACGATGTGCATCGCGCTGATGATTTCCACCGTCGTCGCGATGACGCTCAGCCCGACGCTTTGCTCGCTGATTTTGCGCCCGCCGCGCGAAAAATCTCCGGCGATTTTCAAGCCGTTTAACCTGCTTCTTTCCGGCGCAAAAAAGGTCTATCTCTTCTTTGTGTTGCGGCTTGTCCGCCGCGCGGCGCTGACGATTGGGTTCATGGTTCTCTTCGGCTTCGGAATATGGTTTTTCTCGGGAAGAATCCCGGGCTCGTTCTTGCCGGAAGAAGACAAGGGCTCTGTCACGATGAACGTCGAACTCGCGCCGGGCGCGACAATTACGCGCACGGAAGCCGCTCTCGAAAAAATTCGCGACCGCATAATGAAAGTCCCCGGCGTGCGCGCGGTGAACACGATTCCGGGGCGAAGCCAAATGAGCTCCAACGGCGAGCAAGTCGCGATGGGCTTCGTGCGGCTCGACGATTGGGACGAGCGCAAATCGGCAGACAAGCAACTTTCCGCGATTATCGCCAAACTGCAAGAGGTGACGTCCGACATTCCCGAGGCTCGAATCATTTTCTTCACACCGCCGGCGATAATGGGATTGGGTGCTGTCGGAGGCGTTTCCGCCGTGCTTTGCGGCGAGGGCGACATTGACCCCGCCGAACTCTCGGTCGTGACGCGCGACATCGTCGCCGAACTGAACGCGCTCCCGCAGGTGCGCCGCGCAAGCACTTCGTACAACGCCGACACCGCGCAACTTTTTCTCGACATCGACCGCGAAAAAACCGAATCGCTCGGCGTTTCCGTGAACTCGATTTTCACGACTTTGCAGAGCGCGCTCGCCTCGTTTTACATCAACGACTTCAACTACGCAGGCGATTCGTTCTATGTCAAAATGCAGTCCGACCGCGGGTTCCGCGTCACGCTTGACGACGTGCGCGGGCTACTCATTCAAAATTCGGCGGGCGACATGGTGCCGCTCACCGCTGTCGCGCGCCTGCGCTACATCGTGGGGCCGACGGAAATTCAGCGTTTCAACAAACTGACGTCGGCAGATGTTTCCGTGCAGGTTGCCGACGGCTACACGAGCGGCGAGGTTATGAGCTTGCTCGAAAACATGAAACTTCCGAAGGGCTACCACTTCGAGTGGAAGGGACAAAGCTATCAGGAGCGGCAAAATCAGGGGCAAATCGTGCTGATAATGGGCCTGGCGATGCTCTTCGCATATTTGTTCCTTGTCGCGCAATACGAGAGTTGGACGATTCCGATTCCGGTCATGCTCACGGTCTCGATTCCGACGCTCGGCGCGCTCGTCGGGCTCTACGTTTGGGGGTTCCCGCTCAGTATTTACGCACAACTCGGGCTCGTCATGCTGATTGGGCTCTCGGCGAAAAACGCGATTTTGATGATTGAATTTTCCAAGCAATCGCGTGAATCGGGGGCGACGATCATGGAGGCGGCTCTGCTTGGCGCGTCGTTGCGCTTCCGCGCGGTTTTGATGACGGCGTGGTCGTTCCTCTTCGGCGTGTTCCCGCTCGTTATCGCGACGGGCGCGGGCGCGGGTTCGCGGCGCGCAATCGGCGTGACGACGTTCAGCGGCATGCTCATCGCGACGCTCGTCGGCATAATGTTTGCTCCGGCGCTCTACTCCTTGTTACAGCGCATTCGCGAGACGTTCAAGAGATTGCTTGGCATAGACGACAAACGAACTCCGCCGCCGCGAGATCCGAGCGTCGATAAAGATCCGGCAAAGCTCCTCGCTCTCGCCGAGCGTGGTAGGGTCGAGGAAACTTCCGCCCCCGCAGAGACCTCGGAAAAATAACAATCGTAGGAAATCAAAGCAGTGAAAATCTCCACCATGAAAAAAGAACTTCACCCGCTATTTCGTCGAGCCCGCCGGCGCTCCCGCACCTCGGAGGCGCTGTTCCTCGCCGCCGCGATTTTCTGCGCATTTTCCGCCTCGGGCTGCGAAACGGTGCACGAGGCTCGCGAAGCCCAAAAGGGCGAAGACCTGCCACGTGGCGAGCGCTCCGCGCGCTTCGAAGAATATGGATTCCAGCCGGGCACGCAGTTGGATCTCACCGATCTCGAAGCGATCGCGCTCGACGCCAATCCCGCAATTTATCAGGCACGCCAGGCGGTCATCTCCGCGCAACTCGCCGTGAAAGACGTCAAGGCGGACTATCTGCCGACGCTCGACGCCGAAGGAAGCTACACGCACTCGACGGACAACACGACAAAGCACGGGCAGAGTTTCCACGGCTACAACAGGTCAAAGTTCGGGCTTTCGCTCGACTTGCTGCTGTTTGATTTCGGCAAGACAGACGCCAGCGTGCAAAAGGCGATCGAGGAATTGATTTCGGCGGAAAAAACTCTTGTCGCCGAGGAAAATCGCGTTCGCTACGAGGTCCGCAATGCGTATTTTGAAGTTCGCCGCGCCGTTGAACTGAACACTGTCGCGGAGCAATCTGTCGCGCAATATCGCGAACACCTCGGGCAAATGCGCGCGAAATACGAGGTCGGCTCCGGAACGAAATACGATTGCACCTACGCGGAAGTCGATTATCACCGCGCCGTTTTGGATCAAATTCAAAAAAGCAACAATATTTCGACGACGCGAGCCCAGCTGAATCTCGCCCTCGGCTTGGAAGAAAACGCAGAATACGAGCTCGGCAACCACAGCGAGACGGACATCGTCGAGGTCTCCGCCAACTCCGAAAATCTCATGAAAATCGCGGAGGAGAACGAGCCCGGATATCTCGCGCTTCTCGCCGAGGAAAGGGCGGCATCGGCGTACGTCGATCGCACGGTGGCGGATTTGTATCCGACGCTGGGGCTCAATTTTTCTGCGACGCTCGAAGGCGACGATCTCGATTTGCCCAAGATTTGGAACGTGCTCGGCGCGGGCTCGATTACGGAAAACGTGTTCAACGGCGGGCGAAATATGCGCGCAATCGAAGACGCCGTTGCGAAACTCCGCACCGCGAGAAGCACGGTGGCGGCATATCGGCAAAGCCTCTACGAGAAAATCTCGGTGGCGGTGCTGACGCTGACGAGCGCGAAAAAGCAATACGAGGTCGCAACCCTCGCGGCGCGCGCGGCGCAGGAAAATTTCGACATTGTCTCGGAAAAATTCAGCGTGGGGAAGGCTTCGTCGCTTGACCGCACCGACGCTCAGGTGTCGCTCACCGAGGCTCGGGCAGAAGTCGTTTCCTCCGAGTATGATTACTATGAGGCAATCGCAGAAATACGCTACCTCGTAGGCACCGACGATTCCTTGCAGTAACCACGCCCCCCGCTGGGTTGGTGGTGAGATCTGGGTTGGTGGTGGCGGCAGGGTTGGTGGTGAGGTTTGGGTTGGTGGTGGCGAGTTGGTGGTGGAGAGTTTAGGGTATAGGTATTTCGTAGGGGTAGGGGTGAGAAATGTGTTGGTGGCGAGATTGGGGGTGGG
>JAJPZB010000170.1 GCA_021204635.1 Opitutia bacterium
CTACCACAGCCCCACACTCACATCCATGAGGGACGTTAGTCCCGAACAAATCCGTGTGACAACAATCGTGGAACTTTGCGCTCACCACCAACCCCTCCGAAAAATCTTCGCCACCAACCCCGCCGCCGCCACCAACCCACCACCACTAACCCAAGCCGCTCACCACCAACCCGCGCTGGATGGCATTGTTGTGGCGGGACAAATATTGCGTTGCGACAAACTACGTTTAGTTATTGCATTTCGGGTTATTATGGCAGACGAAAAGAACTCCCCGAACCGGCAGGTTATAAGCCTGCAAGCGATCAGCCAGAATTTCCTCGGCGCCCTGCAACGCCAGTTTGACTTGCTCGCATTCAACTTGGCTGCGACACAGTCCATCGAAGAAGAAAAATACTCCTCAATGTGCTCTCTGACGCACGCCATGCCCGTCGCCAACGCGCACATGCCGTTTGACGCGATGAAGACCTACGCGCACGGCTTGATTATGCGGCAGGCGCTGAACGACACGCTCAGTCTCGCCGCCGCGTGCATGGACAATTGCCACCTGCTCTGCACGCTCATCGCGCACAAAGCCGCGATGGAAGCGAATCCCAAAGAGACCAACGAGCTCGTCGGCAAAAAGCAAAACGCCTTTGTACATTCCGCGATTCAAGACAAATTCGAGGTCTTTGAAAAAGATTTCAACATCACGAGTTCTCTCGAAGACGCAATTACGACGCTCGCAATTGCGCTGCGCATTCTCGTTCAAAGAAACGGCGTCGTCTCCGCCGAAGACGTTGACGAAGACGGCGAGTTGGTTTTCGAGTTCAAAACCGTGCAAATAATCAAGTCGCCGACGCCCGAGGGTAAGCCCGAGATTCGCCTCGCGGACACTCGCCGCGCGTTCAAAATTGGCGACACAATCGACTTGACAAACAGCGAAATCCTGTCGCTCAACATCACGACTGCGGATTTCTTCCACCGACTGTTCAAGGCTGTCGATTCCTTCGGCGCAAAAATTCTCGGCAAAGACGGAGGCTCAAATGAAGGAAAATAAGATACGGCGCGGGCGCAGGATTCTCGCTGCGATTGTTGCAGCCTTGGCGTTGACGATGTTTGTGGCGGCGTGCTCGTCGGGGCCGAAGGTGATAAATCTCGGCAACTCCGGTTCGCGCGTGACCGTGCAAAGCGTGGATTAACCCGCGCGGTCTGCCTTTGCGAGAACGGCGACAAACATGTTCTCACGGGCGCCAAATGCCGCCGGCGCGGCTGCGACAGCGAAAAGCTCCTCCGAGTTTTTCGCTGCTTGTTTTTGGGTTCCCGCGCTCTACTTTGTCCAAGGTTTGCCCAACACGTTTGTCGATCAGGTTGCGCCGGTTTTCCTGAAAGATCTGCGCTTGGACAATTCGCTGATAATTGCAATCGGCGCGTGGGCATATCTGCCGTGGACACTCAAAGCGCTGTGGGCGCCTCTCGTTGACGGCGTGGGAAAAAAGCGAACGTGGATAATCGCCACGCAATTTGCGCTCGCGGCAACGATGTGCGTCCTCGCGCTCGGGATTGTTGCCGCCGCCGGCACGCCGGCATTTGCGTGGCTTGTCGTAATCATTCTCGCGACGATGGCGGCGATTTCTGCGACGCACGATGTCGCCGCCGACGGCTTTTACATCATCGCGCTGAACTCCGGCAACCAAGCGCTTTTCTCGGGAGTGCGCAGCACGTTTTTTCGCCTCGCCACCATCTTCGGAAAAGGCGGAATAATAGCTCTCGCCGGCGTGCTCATTCTCGCAACAAACCCCACTCAGGGCGCGGAGCAAAGCGGCTCGCTCGCGCCGGAAATCGCGAAGGTGGCGTGGGGAGAAATCGCGTTCGGGCTCGCGATTGTTGTGGCGATTTTCGCCCTCGTGCACTCCCTCATTTTGCCCCGCCCCGCGTCGGATATGCCTGCTGTGCGGCAACGCGGGTTGCTCGGTCGCAATTTCGTCGCGACATGGAAAAGTTTCTTCGCCGCGAAGCACGTCGCTCTGTTGTTCGCGGTTCTCTTGCTCTATCGCCTCGGCGAAGTGCAAATCGCCTCTGTCTCGACGCTGTTTTTCAAGGACGCGGCGGCGAGTGGCGGGCTCGGGTTAGACAACATCGATCTCGGGCTTCTCTCGGGGACGATCGGCACGGTGGCGCTGCTCGCGGGCGGGATTGTGGCGGGAATCGCCGTCGCGTGGCGCGGATTGCGATTTTGGCTTTGGGGCATGCTGTTTTGGCTGAATTTGCCCGATTTGATTTACGTCGCGTTCGCGCACTGGCAACCGACCGGCAACGTCGTCATCGGCGCGGGGATTTTGGTCGAGCAATTTGGCTACGGCTTTGGTTTCGCCGGCTACATGCTCTACATGATTTTCGCCTGCCGCGAGGGCGAACACCGCGTCGCGCACTACGCGATTTGCTCGGGAATAATGGCGCTCGGAGCGATGTTGCCGAAGCTGTGGACCGGCGCGTTGCTCAACGCCCTCGGCTATGAAAATTTCTTTTGGTGGGCGATCGCCTGCTCGATTCCCGCGTTCTTTGTCGTCGCACGCGCGAGAAAATTTTTGCCCGCAGATTTCGGGAAAAAGGTCGCGTGAAGGCGCCGCGATTCGCGCATAAAAAAAGGCGTTCCCGCAGATTGCCCGCGGGAACGTCTTTAAGGACTTGCGACGAAATTATTTTTTCTTCGCAGGAGCCGGCTTCTTAGCAGCCGGTTTTTTGGCGACCGGTTTCTTAGCCGGAGCCGCTTTGGGAGCCGGCTTTTTCGCGGCCGGTTTCTTGGCGGCTGGCTTCTTAGCCGGAGCTTTCTTCGCGGCAGGCTTTTTCGCCGGAGCTGCCTTCGGAGCCGGTTTTTTGGCGACCGGTTTCTTGGCGGCAGGTTTTTTGTTCGCGGGAGCAGCCTTCTTTGCAGTCGGCTTCTTCGCAGGAGCTTTTTTTGTTGGTGTGGGCATATGCTTTTTTTTAAGGAAAGTTCCGGTTAATTAAAAAGTGAGACGCGGAGAAGAAGCGACACTCGCGCCGTTCGCGAAAACGAACTCTTAGGGAACGGGGCAATGACTTTTCTCTGTGTCATGAAATCGATGTGCGAGGCTTGTTTGGGGTGAGGCGAAGGGGAATCGCCGTGCTCTTGTCCTGCATTAAAGCGGTTTTTTTTATTATTGCAAGCGTAGAACACTCACAAATCGCAATTCGCCGCAAATCCACTGTTTAAGCGGGTTTCACGACTATCAAAACCGACGGCGAAAAGAAAAATTCTGCGCACGGAAGCAAAAAAATCCTCCAACGACAAAAATGTAATTTTCGCGGCAACACAAAAATTGCCGCAGAGAATTTTTTGCGGTAAGCATAAATTTTAAATTTTATCAATATAAAAATTTAAAAGAAAAAGCTTGCGGGCGGCTTGAAAAACGTTAGCGTTGCAGGCTCGCATGTTTTTGCGTGCCACTTTAGCTCAGCGGTAGAGCATCTCATTCGTAATGAGAGGGTCGTTGGTTCAAATCCGACAAGTGGCTCCACCTTTGCCCGCCGCGTCTGCGCGGGCTTTCTTTTGCCCGCAAAAGGCGATCGCGCGCGAAATTTGTTTCCAAACGCCGCAGCAAAGAAATTTAATCATGCGCTAAAAATCATGACGCGAGACTATCCTTTTCCGGCATACATTTTTGACTGCGATGGCACGCTCGCAGCGTCGATGAGGCTGCACCACGACGCATGGGAATACGCCGTCTCGCAACAATACCCGGGCTGGGCATTCCCCTGGAAATTCTTTTGCTCGCTCGGCGGAATGACGACGGGCGACACCTGCGACATCTTGGACGAGCACTACGGATTCAAGCTCGACGTCCGCGCCGTGCGCCGCGACACACACGCATTTCTCGACAAACACTTGGAAGACGTTTCCCCGATTCCGGAGGTCTGCAACTATGCGCGCCGCCTCGCCGCAGTTGGCGCAAAGCTCGCCGTCGCCTCGGGCGGTTATCGCGACGATGTTCTCCGGATTTTGAAAGCCATCAAGGTCGCCGACATTTTTCCCGTCGTTGTCGCCGTGGAAGACGTCAAAAACTGCAAGCCGGCGCCGGATCTCTTTTTGCTTGCTGCGGAAAAGCTCGGCGTGCCGGCGGAGCTTTGTTGCGTCATCGAAGACAGCCCCAAAGGCTACGACGCTGCGGAGGCGGCGGGAATGGCGTGCGTCATGGTCTGCCCGTTCTGAAAAAATTTCGCAAAGGCTTCGCATGCTCCACGTCATTTTGTTCAATCCGGAAATTCCGCAGAACACGGGCAACGTCGGCAGGACCTGCGCGATGGTGAAGGCGCGGCTGCACCTGATTCACCCGCTCGGCTTCACGATAACGGACGCGCATTTGCGCCGCTCCGGCATGGATTATTGGAAGTCTCTCGACGTCGTTCACCACGAAAATTGGGAAAATTTTCGCGCCGATCCAGGCTCGCCAAAACGTATCTGGCTTTTAACTACAAAAGCGAAAAAATCTCTCTGGGACGCCGAGTTCCGCGACGGCGACGGGCTTCTTTTCGGGAACGAGGGGCACGGCGCGCCGGATTGGCTGCACGCAGAAATCGGTGCAGATTTTGAGATAAAAATCCCGCAACCCGCAGAGACGTTGCGCTCGCTCAATCTTTCCACCGCAGCCGGAATTGCGATTTACGAGGCGCTCCGGCAACTGACTCGCGGCTCACACGCCGCAGAAATTTTGTAATGAACCCCGACAACCCGCAGAAGTTTTTCGACCAAAAAATTTGCCGCACCGAGGCGGAGACAATTGCCGCCGCGCGCGAATTTGCCGCCGCACTCCCGCCGGATTCCACAATCGCGCTCCACGGCGATCTCGGCGCGGGAAAAACGACGTTCGTTCGCGGGCTCGCCGAGGCATTTGGCGTCGATGAGCAAATCACCTCTCCGAGCTTCAACATCTACACAATTTACGAGGGTCGCGAGCGCCAGCTCATCCACATGGACGCGTATCGCCTGCCCTCGCCTGCCGCAACCGAGGGGCTCATGCTCGAAGAATTTATGCGCACGCCGTGGTGTTGGGCGGTCGAGTGGGCTGAAAACCTCGGCGACTTTTTGCCCGCCGACGCAATCCACATCTCCATCGAGGCCTTGGGCAACGGCGCGCGACTCCTGAAAATCGTCCGCTAATCCGCGCCGGTGCAAACGGAAAACGCGCGTTCAAAAAAAAGAATCGCGCGTTTTTCAAATTGGTGGTGCCAAAGGGTGGATTCGAACCACCGACCATAGGCTTATGAGTCCCGTGCTCTACCACTGAGCTACTCTGGCAAAAATGAGAGGTCAGCCTGCCGCTCCCGCTCCCGCCGGTCAAGAAAATTTTCCGCCGCCGCCCTGCCGTCTTGCTTTTTCCGACAATTTTTTTTGCCGCTACGGCGCGTGAAAAAATAAAAAACTCTCGCCAACCCGGCAGCGTTCTCGCGAGAATTGCACGACTATGCACATTGAAACGAAATGTCTTCACGCCGGGTATTCACCCAAGAACGGCGAGCCGCGCGCGCTCCCAATTTATCAGAGCACGACGTTCAAATATGATTCGACGAAGCACATCGGCGATCTCTTCGATCTCGTGGCGCCGGGTCATTTTTATTCCCGCCTGTCGAATCCGACAGTCGATGCCGTCGAGCAAAAACTCGCCGCACTCGAAGGCGGTGTCGGCGCAATGTGCACGTCGTCGGGCCAAGCCGCGTCGTTCACGGCGCTGATGACAATTCTCAAAGCCGGAGACCATTTCATCTCCACGGCGTCGATCTACGGCGGGACGCTAAATTTGTTTGCCGTGACGCTGAAACGCTTCGGCGTGGAATGCACGTTTATCGACGGCGATGCCTCCGCAGAGGAAATCCAAAAGGCGTTCAAACCGAACACGAAAGCCGTTTTCGGCGAAACTCTCGCGAACCCAGCGCTGACGGTCTGCGACATCGAGAAACTCGCGAAAATCGCCCACCAAAATGGCGTGCCGCTCATCATCGACAACACGTTCCCGACGCCGATTTTGTGCCGCCCGATCGAGTTTGGCGCCGACATCGTCGTGCACTCCACGACAAAGTATCTCGACGGCCACGCGCTCTGCGTCGGCGGCGTCGTTGTGGATTCCGGGAATTTTGACTGGACAAACGGAAAATTCCCCGAATTTACCGAGCCGGACGAATCATACCACGGCCTCGTTTACACGAAGGCGTTCGGGAAATCCGCGTTCATCGTGAAAGCGCGCGTCCAATTGATGCGCGACATCGGTTTGACGCCCGCCGCGAACTCAGCATTTCTCCTCAACATCGGCTTGGAAACGCTCGCAGTCAGAATGCCCCAATACTGCAAAAATGCGCAGAAAGTGGCAGAATTTTTGGCGACGCACCCGAAAGTGGAATCCATTTCATACCCGGGTCTCGCGAGCGACAAATATCACGCGCTCGCGCAAAAATACCTGCCAAACGGTTGCGCCGGCGTGATGTCGATCGTCGTGAAAGGTGGTCGCGCGGGCGCGGCGCGATTCTTGGATTCGATGAAGCTCGCGACGCAATGCGTCCACGTCGCCGACATTCGCACCTGCGCGCTGCATCCGGCGACATCGACGCACCGCCAGCTCACCGACGAGCAACTCGCCGCTGCGGGAATCCCGCAGGGTCTCGTCCGCGTCTCCGTCGGCTTGGAAAATGTTGACGACACGATCGCCGATCTCACTCAGGCTCTCGAAAAAATCTGATTGCCGCGCGCGGCGCAGGCGGCGGGCACTTTCCCCGTTCCCGCTTGCGTTTGCCCGCGCAAATCCGCAGAATTGCCGCTTTTTAAGCACGCATTTATGACAAACATGTTCAGCAACATCACGATATTCGCGCAAGCGAACGACGCCGCTCCGGCGGTAGTGCAAGAATCCGCACCGGCGACGACGACCACCGCGGTTGCCCCCGATGCCGCCGCTCCCGCAGGCGAAGAAGCCGCGCCGCAGGGTCAGGGATTCCCGATTATCGCCATCTACATCCTGCTTTTCCTCGGAATTTTCTTCCTCATGTTCATGCCCCAGCGCAAACAGCGCAAGGCGATGCAAAAGCTGCAAAGCGAGTTGAAAGCCGGCGACACGATCGTGACGGGCAGCGGGATTTACGGCAAAATCGTCTCGCTCAACGAAACCAAGGCGACGCTCGAAATCGCGCAGGGGCGCATCGAAGTCGCGCGCTCGCAGATCGTCGCCAAGGTCTCTTGATTTCACGCTTTTCACGAGGTCGGCGGTGCGCTTTTTGCACGCCGCGCCTCGATTTTCCGCGCGGGCGCGATTCCGTTTGAGGTTGCGTCCGCGCGGCGTCCCCGCGAAATAGCAATTTTCTCCCCCAAAAAATAATGTCTTTAAAAATCTTCTGGAAGCTGCTCGTTTCGGCACTCGTCCTCGCCTACGCGATTTTCTGCATGCTTCCGTTTGAAAGCATCCCGTTCCGCGAATATGTCGCGGGCGTCGTCTCGGCAAATCACGAGGAATTTCAGGGAATCCTCTCGGAGATGGACGAGCGCGTGAAGAACTACCGCGATCCCGACGTTCCCGCCGACAAAAAGTCGCCGACTGCGTATGCCGCGCTCAAAGCAATTTCCTCCGGCCACGGAAAATCCGGCGCGGAGATTGACCTCGACAGTGAGTTTTTCCCCGACATCAAGATGATTCGCGAGCCGAATTTGGAGAAGAAAAACAACATGCTGTTGCAGGAACTTCTCCGCCGCTCGCAGGGAAAAGTAAAGCTCGGGCTCGATTTGCAAGGCGGAATTTCGTTCACGCTCCGCGTCAATCCCGAAGCCGCCGACGCCGACCAAAAAGCCATGGCGCGCGCGACGACGGACGAAGAGCGCGAGCAGCTGAAATCCGAGGCGCAAGACCGCGCGAAGGAAAAGCTATCGCAGCTGAATCAGGCGATCGACGTAATGAGCCAGCGCGTGAACAGCCTCGGCGTCAGCGAGCCGGTCATTCGCCCGATCGGCGACGGCGCAATCGAAATCCAGCTCCCGGGCGAAGACACGGCGAACAACCCCGAGGCGATCAATTCCCTGAAAAAGCCGGCGAAACTCGAATTCCGCCTCGTGCACAGATATTTGCTTCCCGAAGCTGGCACGCCGGAAGGGACGGTCGTTTCTCTCCGCGCAAACCCGAATCTCGCGGCGTCGCCGGTGGCGGCATACGAAGTTCTCTACGAGGAAAACCAAAGTCGCGATTCCGGCGAAGTCCACCGCGTGCCTCTCTATGTGAAGAAAGCGCCCGAGGCCACCGGCGCAATCGTCAAGCGCGCGTCGCCTGCCTCCGACGGGCTTTCCACCTTTGTCAGCATAAGCTTCACTTCGCAGGGCGGGAAAATTTTCGGCGACGTGACCCAGCGCATCGCGGACGAAGATAACGCCGGCGACGGCAGCGAGGGGCGGTTCGCCATTGTCCTCGACGGCAAGCTCATGTCCGCCCCGCGCATAAGCGCGCATGCAGGCTCGAAGAAGACCGGCATCTACGGCGGTAGCGCGCAAATCACCGGAAATTTTGACAAAAAGGAGGCGGCAGAACTCGCCAACGCGCTGAACAATCCGCTCGAATTTCCGCTCGAATTGCAAGACATGACAAACGTCGGCGCCACTCTCGCGAAAGACGCGCAGATACAATCCATCAACGCGGCTCTCGTCGGTCTCGCGTGCACCGTGCTTTTCATGATTGTGTTTTACAAATTCGGCGGGGTCGTCGCGGTCTTCGGCATCGCCGCCAACGTGACGATTCTCTTCGGAATGATGTGCGCAATCGGGGCGACGATAACGCTCCCCGGAATTGCCGCTCTCGTGCTCACAATCGGCATGGCGGTTGACTCCAACATTCTCGTTTTCGAGAGAATCCGCGAAGAACTTTCGATCGGAAAGTCGCTCGTCACGGCGGTAAAACTCGGCTACGAGCGCGCATTTCTCACAATTTTGGATTCGCAATTGACGACGTTCCTCGTCGCGCTCGTGCTGATTTGGTTTGGCACGGGCTCGGTAAAAGGCTTCGGCGTGACGCTCGCAATCGGCATTTTGACCACGATGTTCTCGACGCTCATCACCTGCCGAGGCATTCAGGAATGGCTCGTCGAGCACGGTTTGTTGAAAGACATTTTCGGCATAAAATTCAAGAAAACGCCGAGCGTGAAGTTCATGAACTTCCGCAAATACGCCGCCTGCCTCGTCGCGCTTTTCATCGCAATATTCGTCGGTACACTCGCAATTCGCGGCTCAAATTGCCTCGGGAAAGACTTCAAAGGCGGCGAATCCGTGACGCTGAAAATCGTCCAAGACGAGGCAATTCGCGCGAAAGTCGGCGTCGGCGAAATTCAGCGAATCGCGCAAACCATCGGCATCACCGATGTCTCCGGAAGCTATCAGCAGGCAGTCGGCGCGACGGAACACACGCTCGCGATCGAATGCGAACTGACGCAGGACAAATCGCAGGGCGAATTTTCCAACATCAAAAAAATCGTGGGCGCGCTCCAATCCGCGCACCCCGAATTGTTTGAGCCCGACGCGAAAGTCGCCGACGACGTCATCATCGGAATGCAGGCGGTCGGTGCGACGGTGAGCGACAGGCTCATCACCTCGACGATAATCTCGCTCCTCATCGCGCTCGCGGGAATCGCAATCTACGTCGGTCTGCGATTTGAAACGGGCTTCGGCATGGCGGCGCTGATTTCGACGCTTCACGACATCGTCGTCGTCACGGGGATTTATCTCGCGTTCGGCGGCGAACTCTCCGCCTCGATGATTGCCGCCCTGCTCATGGTCGCCGGCTATTCCATCAACGACACGATCGTCGTCTTCGACCGAATCCGCGAAGAACTCGCGCTCAACCCGAACATGCCGCTCGGCGACGTCATCAATTTCTCGATCAATCGCACGCTGACGCGAACGCTGATGACCTCCGTCACGACGCTCCTCACGGCGTGCGCGCTGGCGTATTTCGGCGCGGGCGAAGTCGCAGAATACGGGAAAGTGTTCATCTTCGGCGTCATCATCGGCACGTTCTCGTCGATATTCATCGCCTCGCCGCTCTTCTATTGGTGGAACAAAGGCGACCGCAAGCGCGTCGAAGAAAGCGAAAAACCGTACCACTATTCCTGGGAAGCGACGCCGGAAAAGAAAAAATAGCGCCGCCCCGAGAATCGAAAATTGCCGCACGTTCTCGCAGGGAAAATCTCCCGCGAGAACGTTGCTTTTTGACCGCGCGAAATTTACCTTCCCGCGACAAATGACAAAGAAACGAGCACTATGCCGAATTTTCCCAAAATAAAAACCGCCTTGGACACAACCCCGCTCTTCGCCGGAAAAACGTGGAAAATCGCCGCCCGCGCGTGGGACTTTTCGCCGGAAAAGCTCGCGGAATTGCGAGACATCGGCGACGCCTGCCTCGCATTTTTCAAGGCGCAGGAAAAGCTCTATCTCGCCGCCGCGCGCGACAACAATCTCCTGCGAAACGCCGAACTCCACGCGCCGTGGGCGGCGGAAATCCTCGATCGCGGGAAGCCGCAGTCTCTCGTCGCACACCAGCGTTGCCGCGCCCTCGCAGGAAAATTCCCGCCGGTGTTGCGCCCCGATTTGCTGCTCACCGAAACCGGTTTTGCGCTGACCGAGCTCGACTCCGTCCCGGGCGGAATCGGGCTCACGGCGTTTTTGTCGGAGCTCTACAACAATGACAACTCCATGCCGGAATTGTTTTGGAAAGCAGTTGCCGGCAACAAAGCCGACGCGACCGTCGCCATCGCAGTCTCCGACGAATCGTCGTCATACCGCCCCGAATTTGAATGGCTCGCGCGAGAAATTCGCGAGCGCATAGGCGCAAAAATTTTCGTCTGCCGCGCAGAAAATTTGGAGGTCCGCGACAACGCCGTTTTCGCCACAAACGAAGATTCGCGCGAGCGCATAGACATAGTTTACAGATTTTTCGAGCTCTTCGACCTCGCGAACATTCCGCAGGCAACGGCGCTGCAAGCCGCAGTGGAAGCGGGCTCTGTCGCGGTCGTGCCTCCGATGAAGGCGTTTCAGGAGGAAAAAATGTCGCTCGCGCTCTTTCGCCACCCTGCCCTCGAAGCATTTTGGCGGGAAAATCTCGGCGAAAAATTTTTCTCGATTTTCGACAAAATCGTTCCGGAAAGCTGGATCGTCGAGCCGACAAAAAATCTCCCCGCAGGCGCAATATTGCTCGCGCCAAAGCCAATGCGCGACTGGCGCGAACTCGCAAAACTCCCGAAGCGGGAGCGCGACTTGGTCTTGAAGGCAAGCGGGTTCTGCGAGGATTGCTGGGGCGCGAGAAGCGTCTCCGTCGGCAGCGATTTGTCCGCCGAAGAATGGAAATCCGCAGTCGAAAACGCCATCTCGCGCGGAGAGCAAAATTCGCTCTTCGTCCTCCAAAAATTCAAAAAACCGGCAAAACTCTCGTTCCCCGTTTTCGACGACAACGGCAACGCCACAACAATGGACGGCCGCACGCGAATCTGCCCATACTACTTCGTCATAGGCGGCAAAACAGAGCTCGGTGGCGCACTCGCAACATTCTGCCCCGCCGACAAAAAAATCATCCACGGAATGTCCGTCGCCGCCCTCGCCCCCACCACAATCCACCCTGCCT
>JAJPZB010000088.1 GCA_021204635.1 Opitutia bacterium
CGGGAGGGGACCGCGTTAGCGGTGAGGGAGTGTGTTGGTTGTGCGTCGCCTGACTTTGCTCCCCGCCACCAACCCAAACCTCACCACCAACCCCTCCGAAAAAAATCTCACCACAAACTCCCGTGGCACTTGCCGCCACCACCAACACGGCTTTACCACTAACCCAATTCTCACCACCAACCCAAGCCACCACCAACCCCTTGCGGTGGCGGCTACTTGCGGGTTTCCAATTCTTCCCAGCGGGCGAGCAGGGTTGTGAGCGCTTCCTCGATTTCGTTGAGGCGTTCGTTTGTCGCCTTGACTGCGGCGGGGTCTCGGTAGAAATCTGGGTTCGAGATTTTCTCGGCGAGAGTTTTTTGCTCAGCCTCGAGCGCGTCGATTTGCGCGGGCAGGGCTTCGAGTTCCCGCGTTTCTTTGTACGAAAGTTTTTTCTTTTGCGGCGGGTTGGTGGTGGCAGGATTTGCCTTGGTGGTGGCGGGATTGTTGTCGCGAGTTGCGTTTTTCGCGGGCGAATTTTTTGCTTGCATTGTTGCCGCGAGCCGTTCGCGTTTCCACGAATCATAGTCGCCGACAAACTCCCTGATGTTGCCGTCGCCCTCAAAAACGAGGTACGAGGTCGTGACATTGTCCAAAAATTCTCTGTCGTGGGAGACGAGGAGGAGCGTGCCGTCGAACTTCGCGAGCAGTTCTTCGAGCAGGTCGAGCGTCTCGATGTCGAGGTCGTTTGTCGGTTCGTCGAGGACAAGGACGTTTGCGGTTTTGAGGAAAATTTTTGCGAGCAGAAGCCTGTTTTTTTCGCCGCCGGAGAGCATTGCGACAGTCGATCTTGTGCGGTCTGGCGAGAACAAAAAATCGCCGAGATAGCTGATTGCGTTTCGCGTTTGACCGCCGGCGACAACGGTGTCGGCGCCTTCGCCGGCGATGTTTTCGATCAGCGTTTTGTCGTCGCGCAGCGTCGCGCGGAGTTGGTCGAAATATGCGATTCGCAGGTTTGTTCCGTGCTTGACTTCGCCGCTGTCGGGCGCGATTTCCCCGAGCAAAATTTTCAGCAAAGTCGTTTTGCCGATTCCGTTTGCGCCGATGATTCCGACTTTGTCGCCGCGCATTATCGTGGTGGAAAAATTTTTGATTAACGGCTTTCCCGCCCAGTTGAAATCGACGTTTCTCGCAACAATGACCTTCGCGCCCGAGACCTCGCCCTCGTCGATTTGCGCCTTCACGTTGCCGGCGGCGACGCGGCGTTTTTTGCGAATTTCCCGCAGGCGTTGGAGCTCCCGCACTCTGCCTTCGTTGCGGCAGCGACGCGCCTTCACGCCTTGCCGCAGCCACGCTTCCTCGCGCGCGAGCAGTTTGTCGAACTCCGCCTCGTTTGCGGCGATTGATTCGTTCAATGCCTCGCGGCGGCGCAAATACGTCTCGTAGTCGCAATCCCAGGCGGTGACGATGCCGCGCTCCAAATCCAAAATTTTTGTCGAGACTTTTTTCAGGAAACGGCGGTCGTGCGTGACGAAAATTGCCGCGCCTTTCCACGCGAGCATAAATTCTTCCAACCACTCGATTGCGGCGACGTCTAAGTGGTTTGTCGGCTCGTCCAAAATTAAGACATTCGGCTTGGCAACGAGTTCGCGCGCGAGCAAGACGCGGCGTTTCATTCCCGCCGAGAGCGACGAAAAATCGTGGCTCGGGTCGGCGCCGACGCGCGAGAGTGCGGCCTCGACATCGCTCGCGAGTTTCCACACGTCGTCTGCCTCCATTCTGTGGAGAATTTCGTTCAGCCGCGCCTCCGGCATGCCGCTATCTGCGCCGTGATTTTCGTAGGCGCGGAGCACCTCGCCGGCGTCGCCGAGCCCCGCGATGACGACGTCGCGCGCCGTCCCCGAAATCTGCGCGGGCACTTCTTGCGCGAGATACGCGAGGCGGGAATTTTTCCCGGGGACGACTTCGCCGCTGTCGGGATGAATTTTTCCCGCGAGAATTTTCAGCAAAGAGCTTTTTCCCGCGCCGTTGCGGCCGATGAGGCACACGCGCTCGCCGGCGTCTATTTGAAACGAAACGCCGGTGAAAAGCGGCGGAGAGCCGAAGCGCAGGGAGAGATTTCTTGCCGCGAGAAGTGACATCTTCAGAGAATTTTCTAATCCGCGTTTGCTTTCGCGCAAAACAAATTTTCCCGCCGCGACAAACGCGTTTTGCCCCGCGAAAAAACGGCTCGACAAGCGCTTGCATGCGCGTTCTGCGGCAATGCCAAAATTCTGTTTCCTTTGCCGGCGTTTTCGACTATTTTCGCGAGAGTTTTTGCCCTCATAAAATTGCTTCCATGAAAAAACGGATTTCCCTGATTTTCTCGGCGATGTTGCTGTTTGTCCCGCTTGCAAACCTTTTTGCCGCACCCGCAGTTCCGCCGTCGAAAGACGTCATCTGGTTTGATTCCGAGGCAATGACTTTTTCCGTCAAGGGCGACGCGTGGAAAATTCTCCGCAACGACAGCCGCGAAGTGGGCAAGGGCTGGGAGTTTGAGGGGCTGCCGATCGGGAATGGCAGGATTGGCGCGATGGTGCTTGGAAATGCCGCGCGCGAACGCATCGCACTGAACGAAATCACGCTTTGGACGGGCGGCGAAAATTCCGGCGCAAATTGCTCGGGATATTCCTACGGGCCGACGTCGGGGCGCGACGAATTTGGTGCATACCAGCCCTTCGGCGACTTGCTGGCGGAATTTCCGGGGCTTGACAAACCGACCGATTTCACCCGCTCGCTCGCGCTCGGTACAGGCATCGCGCGCACGACATTTTCAAAAAACGGCGTGAGATACAGGCGCGTGACTTTCACGAGCTTCCCGATGAACGTCTTGGTCTCGATTTATTCTGCGGACAAAAGAGGCGCGCTGTCGGGGACGTTTCTGCTTTCGCCGAATCACAGCGCGAAATTTTTTGCCCAAAGCAACAAACTCGGGATGACAGGGACGCTCGCAAACGGCATGAAATTTGCCGCCCGCGCCGCCGTTATCGCGACGGGGAAAACCGCGAAGACGATTCCGGTTGGCGGCAACGCGGATATCAGCGTTTCATACGAGAAAAATTTGCCCGTTTTCGATTCGGCAAAATTGCCGCGAATCAAGGTGGAAAAGGCCGATAGGATCGTCGTGCTCGTCGCGATGAAAACGGATTATCTCATGTCGGAGAAAAAGAATTGGAAGGGCGGAGATCCCGTGCCCGCCGCAGAAAAATTGCTGAAAGCGGCGACCGAGGAGGCGCGGAACCCCACGGCGTTGGAGGCGGCGCACATTCGCGCGCACAGAGAATTGTTTGACCGCGTGGAAGTTGATCTCGGCTCCACCGACAAGGAAACGGCGCGGCTGCCGACGCCTAAGAGGCTCGAAAAATACAAGACAGAAAAAAACGACCCCGACCTCGAGGAAACGCTTTTCCAATTTGGCAGATATTGCCTCATGTGCTCGTCATACGAGAGCGCGCCGGCGACGCTTCAAGGTATTTGGAACCACAGAGTAAAGCCGCCGTGGGCATGCGATTATCACACGAATATCAATATTCAAGAGGCGTATTGGGCGGCGGAAGTCGGGAACCTCTCCGAGTGCGCGATGCCGCTTTTCAACTGGCTCGAAGCGACGAAGGGAATTTCCGAGCGAATTTCGCAAAGGGCATTTAAAGGGCAGGACGGCAAACCGCCGCGCGGCTGGACTTCGCGCGTTTCGCAAAACATCTTCGGTGCCGGAGGCTGGACGATGTGGAACAACGCGTCGAGCGCATGGTACGCGCTTCACATCTGGGAACACTACGAGTTTACGCAGGACAAAAAATTCCTCAAAGAAATCGGCTACCCGATGATGAAGGAAATTTGCCACTTCTGGGAAGACATGCTCAAGCCGCTCGGCGCCGGCGGTGCTGGATTTCGCACCGATGAGGAAAACGCGGACCTCGCCCAACTCAAAGACATAAAGGCGGGGACGCTCGTCGCGCCAAACGGATGGTCGCACGAATGGGGCCCAGTGGAAGACGGCGTGACGCACGACCAGCAGCTGATCAGCAACCTTTTTTCAAACACGATTAAGGCGGCAAAGGTGCTCGGCACCGACAGGAAATGGGCGGAATCGCTCGCGAAAAAGCGCGCACGGCTCTACGGGAACAAAATTTCCAAGGGCGGATATTTGCAGGAATGGATGATCGACAGACCGAACCTCGTCACCGGCCACAGACACACGTCGCACCTCTTTGCCGTGTTCCCCGGGAACGAAATTTCGACGGAGAAAACGCCGGAGCTCGCCGCCGCAGCGAAGAAATCGCTCGAGCTGCGCGGGACAAACGGGGATTCGCGGCGCTCGTGGTCGTGGCCGTGGCGAACTGCGCTGTGGGCCCGATTTAAAGAGGGCGATAAGGCGCACGAAATGGTCGAGGGACTGCTCGCATACAACACGCTCCCGAATTTGCTTACGACGCATGAGCCGTTTCAAATGGACGGTAATTTTTCGTTCCCCGCAGGCGTTGCCGAAATGCTGTTGCAGTCGCACGCCGGGGAAATCGTGCTCCTGCCGGCGCCTTGCAAGGCGTGGAGAAACGGGAAAGTTCGCGGGCTCAAGGCGCGCGGAAATATCACCGTGGACTTCGAGTGGAAGGCAGGGCGGGTGACGAGCTTCAGGCTTTGGTCGCCCGAGCCGCAGGAAGTCTTGCTCGTCATGAACGACGGCAAACCCCGCAAAATCATGACAAAGGCAATCTCCGCGCGGAAGTAGTTGCGGGCGCGGGGTTGGTGGTGGAGCTCGGGTTGGTGGTGGACTTGGATTAGTGGTGAGGCTCGGGTCGGTGGTGAAATGCAGGTTTGAGGCTGTGGTGGGTTTGGGTTGGTGGCGAGAGGGTTGGTGGTGGCGACCATCGCGCCCGCAGTGCGCGATTCTCCCGCTAAGTTAGCGGGAGGGGACCACGATAGTGGTGAGGGAGTGTGTTGGTTGTGCGTCGTCTGACTTTGCTCCCGCCACCAACCCAAATCCCCACCACCAACCCCTCCGAAAAAATCTATTCGCAAACTTTACCTCGCAGAACTTGGGTTGGTGGTGAGTGTGATCGTGTCTGGTTTGTGGTTAAAGTTTGGATAAAATTCTCGCGAGCAACGCGCGGCTAACTATCCGTGGCACTCTGCCGCCACCACCAACCCAACTCTCGCCACTAACCCGAATTTCACCACCAACAAAAGGTAGCGGCGGCTACCGTCGAATCGTCATGAATAAACATTCTGCCCTGGCGCATTTTTCCCGAACTTAAAATATTTTTACAGGAGTTGATACATGCAAAAACGCGCTGGACAATTAACACGCGTTTAAGGCCTCGATGTGTAAAAGAGGACTAATTGTCTTCTTCGCAATTTTTTAGAAAGTTCAACACTAAATTCGCGGACGCCCTTTCGCGATTCCTGTGTATTGTATCATACACGTCATTAAACAGGGTCATATTAACCTCCTTCTTCACCATAGTGTTGATATCATTATTGGATTGTTTTATGGTATATTCAATTACAAATTCCCTGTAAAAGTTATATACCTCATTCATTATTTCTTTATCTGAAAAGAGTTTTTTTATTATTTCATTTCTTTTCTTGAATGTAGCTTCGTTTAATAACAATTCATTCCGCTTTTCCGGCTCCGAATCACCAAAACCATTTATTTTTTCACCAAGGAATCCCAAGACGTTGTAAGGTCGGAGTAGTTTGTGTTCTTGATTCCCTTCGATTTTCCTTTTTTGGTCGAGTTCGACTTTCTTGTAAAGGAAATATAATTTTATCATATTATCAATATTCATTATATCATTGATTCTCAACGAAAAGCCGGAATACAGCGTACTACCCTGAACTTGTAGGTATTTTCCTCTTGTAAACGCATAAAACGCACCGTAGCAAAATGCCAGTAGAGCCTTTAGCATTTTATCTAACGGGATCGAGTGCCCATCAAACGTATCGTTGTCCTGTTTCCGATCAAAGAATTCGAAAAGGGCGTTACTTTTCTTCGAAAGAACTCGGAACTCCGAGCTTCCTTTTTTGTACTTCTTTTTGAACGTGTTTTTATCACTTTTTTTCACAAGTAACAAAAATCCTCTTTTTTCAAACTCTTTTTGAAGGTTCGTAAAGTATATATGATTTACGGCGAATGCTTTCCCATCGATACTATTTTGAGTGTTTGTATACCTTACAATGTTTTCGGCTAATTGCTTTTTTGTTTCCTTGGATTTTTCGTCAAAAACATAAATCTTTACCAATACATGAACTTTTTCGTAGTCCTTGGGATCTCGATGTGATAGCACTTCAAAAATAGAATTTATGGTTTGACACCCGTTTATTATCTGAGGATTTGTCAGCCTAAATCCAGCTTTGGCAGAACTTGATATTTTTGTCGCTTCATACTCTTTTAATTTTTCGCACTTATCGCATGTTATCGTTAGTCCGTTGTTATAATAGAAAAAGTTTTCTCTGTCGGTGTCTGATGTCAACGTTCTTATAATTCCATTATTGATCATGTTCCTACCTAAAAATTCTCGAATGTTTTTTTCAAATAACTCATATTTCTTTTCATTTGCCCTTTTATACATATTGTATAAGTCAACAACATTGACCATTATGAATCTAAATGGAATCATATAGTCTAAGCCATACTCCTCGGGAAAAACTCCCATGGAGGTCCCTTTAACTCTGGTTGGCAATTCTCCTATAAATGTCTTTTTATCTGTCCATCTTTCTCCCCAGTATATTTCGCCTATTTCTGTCAGAGGATGATATTTTACAGATACAAATGCTTTAATATTTTCTTCGCTATAGGAGAAATTTTTAATTAATGCATCAATATCGTCGTTTTTTATATCGTTTGTTACGTAAAAATGTAGGAATATTTTATAATCACTATCTTTACGCGCGCGATTAAATATCATCTGTAGGTCTGAGCGCTTGTAGCCATTTTCCAACAAAATTGAGATAGAGGATAAGAAATGTGAAAATTCTTTTTTGGTGACTCTTGTCGAGTCGCTATAGTATTTATTTTGTATGAGATGAAGTTCTTTTAATTCGTCATAATGCACGAAACAGTCAAGGCCTTTATCGCCAGCCCCATCTACGATATTGTCAATGCATAGTTCTTCATCTAAGTTGTATAATCTGCTCAATACCCAGTAGTTAAATGCGTAATCGGGATCTGCAAGTCTGGGGTAAGATTCGCTGTAATCCTTTTGAATTGATTCAATATCTTCTTCTATTTGCGAACGTATCGTGACTGATGTGTTATCCATTTTTGTTGAGTGTATTAATTATTGATGTGGGAAAAAATTGCTTTCTTGGAGGTGGAACGAGGTTTTGGTTCGTGTTTCAGATCTGAAACCTCATAAGTGCTTTGTTGGAAAGATTGCGGCAACATAGAGGTCGGAGCAGATGTTTTGTCGCAGGCGTGAGGGTTGCTGTGGCTTTTGATTTTGGGTGGCATGAGAGGACGCATTTTCGCGGGGTAAGCGCGTATCTTGGAGAAAGAGATCTGATTCCGGATCGAAAGTCAAACGCAAAAGATAGAAAAGTGCGCGCGACTATTCGCGGACCGGGAATTTTGTCCTAGCGGGCACAGGTGCGTTGTTTTGCGAGCAAAGCAATTCGCCCGCGCCGGGAATTATCCGGAGCGGGCGAATTTTTAGTTTTGCGCCGTTGCGCGCGCAGCGGCGGCGGTTCGCAACAGAGAAAGGCACAGGCGCGAAACTCGTGATCTTACTTTATTTCCCAGACGAAGGTGGCGGAATCGCTTACGTCGATGTCTTCGGGGGTGATGTCGATTGATCTGTCGGAGGGGGCGGAACCTGGAATAAGGCCGGTTTCGTATTCAGTGTGTGAATATATGTCGATTTCGCCCCAGTTGTAGGAGATTGTTATGAGTTTGCCGAGTTCGACGTCCATTTCAGAGCAGAGGATTTTTGCTTTTTGTTTTGCGTTTGCGGCGGCGGAGCGGAGCAGTTCCTCATTAATTGTCGTCGGGTCTTTCACTGTAAATTCAATTGATAATTTGGGGCGGGCGGGGCAATTTGAGATGGCGGATATAACTTGCGACAATTTTGCCATGTCCAAGTCAAATTTTAGTTTTAGTTGGTGATTGACCCTGTATCCGTCGAATCTCTGACGGTATTCGCCATCGCGATCTTTTACCGAGGTGTATTCCGTATTGACGTTGAAATTTGTGGTTTTCAGGTCGCTTTTTTCAAATCCGGCTTCGCAAATTGAATCGTTTATGTATTTTATTTTTTGCGCGGCCTCATCTATTGTTTTGTCGTAGCTTGGGTTGATTGTCGTCAACGACATGGATAGAACGACGCTGTCGGCGTTGGCAGAGACTTTGCCAACGCCCTTTATCGTTATGGTTTTTGCGTTTTCCGAGATATTGTTTTTCATGACAATTATATTTGATTTGAGGTTATGTGTTAATGTGGTTTTCCACTTAAATCCAATTTGGGGCAAAATATTCTTTGCGGGCAGGGTCTAAGCGTGGAGCAAGTTGTCGCATTTTTGCGCCCAAGTCAAACGCAAATGATAGAAAAAACAGACGCCGCGAGGAAAACTCGTGGCGTCTGCGTCGAATGCGTTCCGCGTAAAGAGCCCGTTGTCGCAAGTTTGCGAAACGGGCAGGGCGGAGAAAGATTAGCGCTTAGAGAACTGGAAGCGCTTGCGTGCTCCTGGTTGACCGCTCTTTTTGCGCTCTTTTGCGCGACCGTCTCGCGTGAGGAGACCGGCTTTTTTGAGTTGGGTGCGGAGTTCGGGATTGTATTTCTCGATTGCGCGGGCGAGACCGTGCGAGATTGCTCCGGCTTGGCTGTTGCTTCCGCCACCGTTCACGCGAACGAAGATGTCGAGCGAACCGTCTAACCCTGCTACGGAGATCGGCGCTGTCGCGGACTTCGCGAGTGCGTCGGTGTAGCAATATTCTTCAATCGGCTTGTCGTTGACGACGACTTTGCCGGTGCCGTGGCTTATGCGTACGCGTGCGGTTGAGGTTTTGCGGCGACCGACAGCGACGAAAACAGGAACGTCTTTGCTCATTTCTGAAAAAATTGTTGGTTTTGGGGTTTATTATTTGGCGTTGATAATCTCTACCGGCTTTTGCGCGGCGTGCGGGTGTTCCGCGCCGGCATAAACTTTGAGCTTTTTCAGCATCACGCTTGCGAGTCGGTTTTTGGGAAGCATTCCCTTGACTGCGTGCGTGATGAGAAATTCGGGGCGGCGTGCGCGCATTGCGGCGACGGAGCGGCGATATGCATTGCCGACCCAGCCCGAGTAGAACATGTATGATTTGTTTTCTTCCTTAGAGCCGGAAAGGGCGATCTTGGCGGCGTTGATCACGATCACGAAATCACCCGTATCGACGTGCGGGGTGTATGTCGGTTTGTGGCGGCCGCGGAGAATTGCCGCAATCTGCACGGAGAGACGCCCGAGCGTTTTGCCCGTGGCGTCAACGATGTACCATTTTTTTTCCGTGTCTGCGGAAGTTTTTGCTAACGTTGTTTTCATCTATTCTTGAATGCCGGAAGAGAAGCGGGCAGCCGCGAAAGGCGCATGCGCTCCCTCCCATGAAGTTCATGATGGGAAAAAGGAAGTGTCATTAGAACGTTTTGTGAAAAATCAATCAAGTCTAATTTTGCGAAAGTTTTGGGAACGTGGATTTCTCAATTCAAATCTTGCCCTTGAACTCTTGTGGTGCCGTCGTGGAATCGCAAAATGACGTCTTGCCCGAGCCCGATTTCGCGCGACGAGGTGAGAATTTTGTTCGTCGTGGCGTCCGTCGCTATCGCAAATCCGCGCTTCAATGTCGCCTCCAAGCCTGACGCCGACAAGCGCGCCGCGAGTTGTTCCACGCGAAGCCGCGCGAGCTCGACTTTGTGGTCGGGCGCCAACATTTTCAGCCGCGTATTCATCGCGGACAACCGTTCGCGCTTTCGTGCAACTGCGGGCGCCACGATTGTGGTGAGCCTGTTTTCCAAGACGTGCAATCGCTCGCGCGATTCGCTTAAAAAATGCCTCGGCGACAATTCTTGCAGCCGCGTGTTTATCGCTGCCAAGCGTTCGCGCCGCCCCGCGATTGCCGGCACCACGATTGTCGCGAGCCTGTTTTCCAACGCGAGCAGGCGTTCGCGCCACGTGCTCAGCAAATGCTTCGGCGACGAGTTTTCCAACCTCGCCTCCAAGTGGTCGAGTTGTTGCCCGTTCTCGTGGAGGGCGTTGTCGGCGATTCTGTCGAGCGTGTCGGCGGCGGTTTCCACGCGGTCTGTCATTTCCATGAGGTTGCTCGAAATCATTTCCGCTGCGGCGCTCGGCGTTTCGGCGCGAAAATCTGCGGCAAGATCCGAGAGCGTGTAGTCAATTTCGTGGCCGACTGCGGAGATAATCGGGACTTTCGCGGCGTGAATTGCGCGCGCGACGCACTCTTCGTTGAAGCACCACAAATCTTCCAACGAACCGCCGCCCCTTCCGACGACGAGCAAGTCGAGCCCGCGTATTTTTTCCGCGACCTTGATTTGCTGCACAATCTCCTCCTTTGCGCCCACGCCTTGGACTTTCGCGGGCAAGACATACAGCGTGCCCGTCCAGTTTCGTCGCCGCAGAATGCTGATAAAATCACGGATTGCCGCGCCCGTTGGCGATGTCACGAACGCAATTTTTCGCGCGATTTTGGGAATCAGCTTTTTCTGCGACTTGTCGAAAATTCCTTCGGCTTCAAGCTTTTTTTTCAGCCGGTTAAATTCGGCTTGCAGGCGCCCGAGCCCTTCTTCCTGCACAAATTTAACGACGAGCTGATAGTTGCCGCGCTGTCTGTAAACGTCGATTTTGCCGAATGCGATGATCTGCAAACCCTCCCGCAGCGCGACGTCCGTTCTGGAAAATTCGGGGCGAAACATCACGGCGGCGAGCTGGCTGTTTGCGTCTTTCAGCGTGAAATACGCATGGCCGCTGCCGTTTTGCACGTGAAAATTCGAGATCTCGCCGCGAATCCAAATTCCGGGAAATTTTTGGTTGACAAGCGATTTTATCCTGTCGGTGAACTCGCTGACGCTGAGCGGAGTGTCCCACAGTTCCGACTCCGTGGCTCTTTGTTGCTGTGTGGCAGAAAGCATGTGCGCGAGCAGTTTTTATGCTTCCCAGGGCGCGAGAAACCGCTGCCTGAAATCGTAAACGTTGTCAAAATCCTCGCGGTTGTCGGACTCCGATTTCGCGAGAATTTTTTCGTCGATGAGCGTATAGACAATATCGCCGATATCTCGCGTCTTCGTTAGCCCCCATGCCTTCAAGACTTGGAAAGTCATGGGTCCGAAGCGGTCGAGGGCGACGTCCGCCATTCCCTCCGCGAGTTCGCGACCGGAAATGTGGCGCTTATTGAGTGGCAACTTTCCCCTGCCGAGGCGGCGCACAGTTTCGCCGAGCGCGTCGGAGACAAACACGTATGCCTCGGGGGCAAAACGCTTGTCGCGCCCCGAAATCCTTTCCAACACCTCCGCTAAACCTTCGCTCATGATTTTTGCTCGTCGCCTCCGCTCGGCATTGTGGTGGCGGGGTCGGTGGTGGGGGACTCGGTTGTCGCGGGTTGGTGGTGG